>NZ_JBHUFP010000027.1:0-104301 GCF_042681465.1 Pasteurella oralis | reverse complement strand
CGCATTTCAACTGAAGTGGACGCACGCCTTTCTTATGATACCGACGCCACAATTGAAAAAGCGAAAAAATTAATCGCACTTTATAACGAAGCAGGGATTGCCAATGAGCGTATCCTGATCAAGATCGCCTCCACTTGGCAAGGTATCCGTGCAGCAGAAGCGCTTGAAAAACAAGGAATTAACTGTAACTTAACGCTGTTATTCTCTGAAGCTCAGGCACGTGCTTGTGCTGAAGCAGGAGTGTATTTAATTTCCCCTTTCGTGGGTCGTATTCTAGATTGGTATAAAGCGAACGGTGATAAAAAAGATTATGCGCCAGCGGAAGATCCGGGTGTGATTTCCGTGACGAAAATTTACAATTACTATAAACAACATGGTTATAACACTATTGTGATGGGTGCGAGTTTCCGTAATGTAGGTGAAATTACAGAGTTAGCAGGTTGCGACCGTTTAACTATTGCGCCAGCATTGTTAAAAGAATTACAAGAAAATACCAGTCCATTGGTGCGTAAATTAAGCTACACTGGTGAGGTGAAAGCCAAACCAACGCCATTAACTGAAGCGGAATTCTACTGGCAGCACAATAGTGATGCGATGGCAGTGGAAAAATTGGCTGATGGAATCCGTAAATTTGCTGCTGACCAAGAAAAATTAGAAGCCATGCTGTTAGCAAAATTTTAACCCGTCATCATAAACATCTCATTAGGTAATATAGTCCTCAATACTGTGAAATTGTGAATGATAAAGGAAAAGAATAATTTCCTACCAAGGACTTAAACAAATAGATACCTGTACTCAAATAGATACAGGTATTTTTATTTACGCCGAAAATGTTTCAGCATTAAATTCGAAATAATTTTGTAAGAGATATGTCATTGCTTCGTCTAACTTATTGCTGTTTTATTCTATTATCATTGAGGAAAGCAATATGAAAACATGGCGTCAAAAATTTCAACAGTCAGAAATTGATATCGTTGTGCTGCGTCTGACCGTAATTATTCTGTTTTTTGTTTTTGGTAACACGAAATGGTTTGAATTCGAAGTCGAGGGGCTGAAACCAATTATCGCAAATAGTTGGTTAAATTTTTTGTATGACTTATTAGGTTTTCATAATACAAGCTATTTACTAGGCGTAGTTGAGACTATTGCTTATGTGAGTTTAGCAATGGGCTTTAGTCGACCTAAAGTCGGTTTGCTAGGTAGCTTTTTAGTTTTTATTACTGCTGTTGTCACGGTAAGTTTATTGCCACAACTCGGTTTTAATGGCTTTATTTTCAAAGATATTTTATTAATCGGCATGGCATTAGTACTATTTAAATATGATTTAAATCGTGCTTATCCAATCTAGTAATTTTTGCAAATCACTACTAATGAAAAATGGAAAGTTTTTATACTTTCCATTTTTTCTAGCCTAAATAAGTTACTTCACAATTTCACCTTTAGCCTGTAGATCGGCATGATAAGATGAGCGCACAAATGGTCCACAAGCTGCATGCTCAAAGCCCATAGCCTGTGCTTTATCACGAAACTCATCAAACTCTATTGGTGGCACATAACGCGCAACAGGCAAATGATGGCGGCTTGGTTGCAAGTATTGCCCCAATGTTAACATCGTCACGCCATTTTTACGCAGATCCTGCATCACTTCTAAGATTTCTTCATTAGTTTCACCCAGCCCAACCATCAAACCTGATTTTGTCGGAATATGGGGGAACATTGCTTTAAAGTCATGCAATAACTTTAATGACCATTCATAATCGGCACCTGGTCTAATTTCACGATATAAACGCGGTACATTTTCTAAATTATGATTGAATACATCAGGCGGATTATCTTTTAACTTATCTAGTGCCTGCTCAATTCGTCCACGGAAATCAGGTACTAAAATTTCTATTTTAATATCTGGATTAAGTTGGCGGATTTCCTTAACACATTCTGCAAAATGTCCTGCACCACGATCAGGCAAATCGTCACGATCCACTGAAGTGATCACAACATAGCGCAACTTCATATCTTGAATAGTTTCCGCTAATTTACGTGGTTCTTCTGGATCAGGGGGCAATGGTTTACCATGTGCCACATCACAGAATGGACAACGGCGCGTACAAATCGCACCTAAAATCATAAAAGTCGCAGTACCATGATTAAAACATTCATGTAAATTTGGGCAAGACGCTTCTTCACATACAGAATGCAAACCATGGCGGCGCATGCCATTTTTAATACTATTAATTTTTGCCGAATTCGCTGGCAGCTTAATTTTCATCCATTCAGGCTTTTTTAATAGCTCTTGATCAGGATCGATATTCTTTACTGGGATAATGGACGTTTTAGCAGCATCACGATATTTCACGCCACGTTCCATTTTAAAAGGTGTGCCCATTTGACTTCCTTACTCCAATCACGCTATCTGAAAAGTGCGGTCAGTTTTCGCAAAATTTCAAATTTCGTTGAGATGTTAAAATTTTGTTGCATTATATCCTAATAATTGGGCAAAGTGTGCAACTAATTTTGGTGCAACTTGCTCACAAGTTGCTTCAGCTGGCTGAATAAAATCAGCGAGTTGACACATTTCTAATCCCGCATAACCACAAGGATTAATGAAATGAAAAGGCGACAAATCCATATTGATATTCAGTGCTAACCCATGAAAAGAGCATCCTTTACGAATGCGTAAGCCAAGCGAACAAATCTTCTTTTCATCAATATAAACGCCCGGCGCATCAGGCTTGGCATAGGCTTTAAGTCCATAATCTGCTAATGTTTGTACTACTGCCTGTTCAAGTGCGGTAACTAATTGACGTACATTCAGCTCATTACCTAACGCCTTTTGGCGCTTAATATCAATTAGCACGTACATGACTTGCTGACCCGGTCCATGATAAGTGATCTGTCCACCACGATCGGATTGTACAACAGGGATTGCCGTTTGTTGGAGAAGGTGTTCCGCTTTACCTGCTTGCCCTTGTGTAAACACAGGCAAGTGTTGTACTAACCAAATTTCATCGGGTGTTTGTGCATCACGTTGATCAGTAAAACGTTGCATGTTATGCCAAATGTCTTGGTAGTGCTGTACACCTAATTGACGAACGATAAGTTCTGTTTGTTTTACCATTCGCTGTTATAACACCATTCTTACGCCATTAATGTTGGCTAGTTGTTCATATAAGGTTTCTACTTGCTCAATATTTTCTGCCACAATATCAATTGAAACAGAATTATAGGTACCTTTACTGCTTACTTGTTCACGTGGATTATAATCACCTTTAGCATATTTTTGCACTACAGCAACAACATCATCCACTAAATCGTTACGATTACTCCCAACAACTTTAAAAGTGAATGTACATGGAAACGCTAAAAGATCTTTTAGTTTTGCTTGCGGAAGGTCATTAAGCTGTACTGTTTTTTCTGTCATTTCAATATCCTAAAATTAACCAAAATGTAACCGCACTTTTAAGCTATTCACTTAAAGTGCGGTCATAAAAATATCCAATTTATTTATTACAAGATAAGGACGAAATTGAATTAATCAAACAGACTTTTTACTGTTAATACTAACCAATCCCACGCATTACCAAAAATGCCACCTTCTTGTACTTCTTGCATCACTTGTAAATCGACTTTTGCCACATCTTTACCATCGAGCTGATACACCACCTGCCCAACAATTTGTCCTTTAGCCAATGGTGCTTTTAAATATTTTGAATGCAGCTCATAACGCGCTTTTAAATCTGTTTGTCTTCCTTTCGGAATAGTAATAAAACCATCTTGCAGCACACCTAATGCAACATTACTATTGTTGCCATAGTACACGGATTGGTCGGAAACCGCTTTACCTGCTTCAAGTGTTTTGAAAGTTTCAAAATTTGCAAATCCCCACTGTAAAAGTTTCTTAGTTTCAACCTCGCGACCCTTAATGGTTGGCACACCCATTACTACAGAAATCAAACGCATGTTATTCCCATTCACTGCGGAAGTAACTAAGTTGTAACCTGCTTTATCAGTATGACCTGTTTTAATACCGTCAACTTGTAAAGTTTTATCCCAAAGCAGACCATTGCGATTATTCTGTTTAATCTTATTAAAAGTAAAGTCTTTTTCTGCATAAATACGGTATTCTTCTGGTAAATCACGAATTAAATGCGCACCAATAAGTGCCATATCTCGTGCCGAAGAATATTGGTTATCATCATCTAAACCATGTACTGTGGTGAAATGAGTATTTTTTAAACCAAATTGTGCTACATATTTGTTCATTACATTAACAAACGCTGGTACTGAACCAGCAACATGCTCTGCAACAGCCACTGAAGCATCATTGCCTGACACAATAATCACACCACGATTTAAATCAGCAACAGAAACTTGCTGATTTAAATTTAAGAACATTTTAGAAGAGCCAGGAAAATTTTTACCCCACGCACTCTCGCCAATGGTTACCATATCTGTATTACTGATTTTGCCTTGCTTTAACGCATCTCCTACCACATAGCTGGTCATCATTTTTGTTAATGAAGCAGGATATTGACGTTGATCTGGATTTAATGAGGCAAGTACCGCGCCAGAATTATAATCCATCAAAATAAATGTCTGTGCATTTAATTGCGGCGCACCAATCCCATAGTCAATATCTTGTGCAACGACATTTGATGCAACAAATAAACTTACAATAAGTGTAACCTGCGTTCTCTTTACGACTTTTTTAAACATACTGTCAGTATCCTGATTTAGATTAATTACCAAATGTATATACAATTAATGGTTTAGAATAATTGAGTTTCCTCAACTGTGTTTTTAATTCATCAACTTGGGATTTTTCACTAAAAGGCCCAAAGTGGATATCAAATTTTGTGTCATTCGGGGTAATTTCTACTTTTAGATCATCACGCCCAAGCCGTACAATCAAAGATTCGGCTTGCTGTTTTGAATCTAAACTAAGGACACGAATTTTATATGCGGTTACATCAGTTGCTGTTCTCTTTGTTGATGTAACCTTATCTGTTAGTCGCTCACTCGTGGCTGTATCACTTACAAGACTGTTATCTAATCTATTGGCAACCGCTTGATTTTTTGCCAACTTAGTTAAAGCCGCAGTGGCAGGACCTGAAATTTTACCTTGTTGATCAACAGAAAAAATTTCCACTCGTACTTTACTAATCCCACTGCCAATAATCCCAATTTCCCTCGCCGCTGCACGTGATAAATCAATAATTCGCCCCTTAACAAAAGGTCCTCTATCATTAATACGCACGATCACTTTACGGTTATTACGTAAATTTGTCACTAAAACATACGAGTTTATTGGTAAAGTTTTATGTGCAGCAGTATATAAATTTTCATTGTAAATTTCACCATTCGATGTCTTTCTACCATGAAATTTTCGATGATAAAAACTGGCAATACCTTCTCTTGAATAAGCTTTCGCTTCATTGGTTGTTTGAGTGCGGTAACCTACACCTTTTATCCAATAAGAATAGGATTTAGTATCTGGTTGTTGATAAGTTAATTTAGGTCCTTGTAAGCCAAATAACTGCTTTGTCATTTCTGCTTTTGTACTTAATGCAATTAAAGCAACAAAAAGTGCGGTCAATATCTGAAAAGTTTTTTGTTTCATCATGAGTTAGTTCTGTTATTTTTAGTCATAATCTAAGATAGTCAAAATGCTAATTAGTTCCCTTTAGAAAATGCTCCTTATGTGTATGAATTGACATAATTAAACCAAAGCCAGCCATCAATGTCACAAATGAGGTACCACCATAACTAAATAAGGGTAAAGGCACACCAACCACGGGTAAAATTCCACTCACCATACCAATATTGACAAACACATAAACGAAAAAAATGAGTGTAATTGCCCCAACCAAAATGCGCCCAAATGCCGTTTGCGCATTTAAACCAATGATTAGCCCTCTTCCAACAATAAACAAATAAATTGCCATTAAAATCAGAAAACCAATCATGCCATATTCTTCACTTAATACAGCGAAAATAAAATCTGTATGTGGTTCAGGTAAAAACTCAAGCTGAGATTGTGTTCCTTCCATCCAGCCTTTACCGCTCAAACCACCAGAACCAATGGCAATTTTAGATTGTAAAATATGAAAGCCCGCGCCTAAAGGATCTTTTTCAGGATCAAATAACGTCAACACACGTGTACGTTGATAATCATGCATTAAATAGAACCACATAATTGGGATAAAAGCAGCCAATCCTATAACAGCGATCAAAATTAACCACCAACTCATTCCAGCTAAAAAAACCACAAACAAACCAGAGGCACTCACTAAAATCGAGGTGCCTAAATCAGGCTGAATCGCAACCAAAAAAGTGGGGACTAAAATTAAAATTAACGCAATGAAAGTATGACTCAATTTTGGTGGAAGATGACGCTTCCCTAAATAAACTGCCACCATCAATGGCACTGCTAACTTAACAATTTCAGAAGGTTGAAAACGGAATAATCCCATGTCTAACCAACGTTGTGCACCTTTACTTGTGGTACCTATCGCATCAACCAAAATTAATAAAATAATCCCAACAGCAAATAAAAGTGGTGCAATGCGTTGATAAAATTTAGGCGGAAATTGTGCCATAATGAACATCACTGCAAAACCTAATGACACCTGAACCAAACGATTACGAAACATCGCTTCATTACCACCAGAGGCACTATATAGCACTAATAAACCGTAACCCGTAATCGCAATAAGCCCTAATAGTAACCATAAATCAATATGTAACTTCTGCCATAGTGAAAGCCAAATGTTCTTTTCGCGCATTATTCAATCACCTCAGATTCCGTTTGTGGCGCTGTTGATAAATGATTCATTTGTGGTAAACGTTGATTAAGGTAATAATCCATAATTTGTCGCACGACAGGTGCTGCGACACTGGAGCCACCACCCGCATTTTCTAAAATAATTGCCACCACCATTTTAGGATCATCATAAGGCGCATAAGCCGTAAACCATGCATGGTCATGTAATTCTTTTTTCAGTCCACTTGCATCATAAGTCTGATTTTCTTTTAAACTAAAGACCTGTGCTGTGCCCGATTTTCCAGCCACACGATAATTCGTCCCCACAAAAGCTTTACGTCCAGTACCATTAGAAGCATTGACTACATTATACATACCACGTTTAGCTGCTTCCCAATAAGCCGCTTTTGGTTCAGTAATATCCTCATACAATAAAGGATCTTGATAAAATTCGACCGCACTTCCCTCAATGCTTTTCATCAAATGAGGGGTATGCACTTTACCATTATTGATTAAAATACTTGTCGCTTTTGCCACTTGTAATGGCGTTGCTATCCAATAGCCTTGTCCTATTCCTACTGAAATCGTATCCCCCTGCACCCAAGGTCGTTTATGCCGTTTTTGCTTCCAGTCACGACTTGGCATAATCCCTGCCGTTTCCTCTTGAATATCAATACCCGTTGGCACACCAAAACCAAAACGTTTCATCCAATCAGACAAACGGTCAATTCCCATGTTATAAGCGGTTTGATAAAAATAAGTATCAGAAGACTCTACAATAGCCTTATTTAAATCAGTATGCCCATGTCCTGTTTTTTTCCAATCACGAAAACGTTTCGTCGTATTTGGTAAAATCCAATAACCGGGATCAAAAATTGTCATGTTTTGTGTAATCACATTTTCATGTAACGCCGCGACACCAATAAAAGGTTTAACAGTTGACGCTGGTGGATAAGCGCCTTGTGTCACACGGCTATATAAAGGTCGATTAGGGTCATTTAAAAGGCGTTTATAATCCGCACTTGAAATCCCACCAACAAACAAATTATTGTCATAACTTGGAGTAGAAACCATCGCCAAAATACTATTATCTTTCGGGTCAAGTACCACCACAGCGCCCTTTTGATTACCAAGTAAATCAGTAATATAACGCTGTAACTCTAAATCAATCGTCAAATGAATACTTTTACCGGCAATAGCAGGTTGCTCACGTAATTTACGAATCACCTTACCACGGTTATTAACCTCAACTTCTTCAAACCCTGTTGTGCCATGTAACTGCGACTCATAATAACGTTCAATACCTAACTTACCGATATCATGTGTACCAGCATAATTGGCATATTTATCTTCTTTTTTCAAACGCTCTACGTCTTTATCATTAATTTTTGCTACATAACCTAAAATATGTGTCAACGGTTCACCATACAAGTAATGACGCTTGAAGTAAGGTTTAATCTCTAAACTAGCAAAACGATATTGATTTACTGAAAAGCGAGCAATTTGTTCTTCCGTTAAATGTGGTTTTAATAAAATCGAAGTATAACGAGAAGAACGGCGACGTTCTTTTTTGAATGCGTCAATATCTTCTTCGGTTAATCCAACTATTGTCTTTAATTCTTCAAAAGTGCGGTCTAAATTTTCCACTTTTTCAGGCACTATATATAAACCAAAGAAAGTTAAATTCTCCGCTAAAAGTTTACCATAACGGTCATAAATCAAGCCGCGAGTGGGGGGCAAAGGCAATAATTTAATCCGATTACCATTTGAACGTGTTTGATAACTGTCATAATTCATAATTTGTAAGTGGTACAAATTGGTTGCCAAAATTGCTGATAAAATTAGCACAACAATAAAAGACACTAATGCACGGCGTGCAAAAAGATTGCGCTCCGATTTTTTATCTCGAATTAGTTCTTGTTGTGGTTGTGACAGCAATTTTTTCAAATTCATAGTGGAATTAATCAATTATTCACGATGATAAGGATGATTAGTAGTCAAAGACCAAGCTCGATATAAGCTTTCTGCGACGACAATACGCACTAATGGATGTGGTAAAGTTAAAGGTGATAATGACCAGCTTTGTTCAGCTGCTGCTTTACATTCTGGCGATAATCCTTCTGGTCCCCCAATTAATAAACATACATCACGACCATCATGTTTCCATGCTTCAAGCTGGACAGCTAACTGTTCTGTAGTCCAAGGTTTGCCAGGAATATCTAAACTGACAATTCGATTTTTACCACAAGCAGCTAGCATTGCTTTACCTTCTTGTTCCAAAATACGCTTAATATCCGCATTTTTACCACGCTTACCCGCAGCAATCTCAATAAGCTCAAACGGCATATCTTTTGGAAAACGACGCTGGTATTCTTCAAACCCGTGTGTTACCCAAGTCGGCATTTTTGTACCAACGGCGATCAGTTGAATTTTCACAACTTAGCCCCACAGTTTTTCCAGTTGATACATTTCTCGGCTGTCTGCTTGCATGATGTGAACAATCGCTTGCCCCAAATCCACAACAATCCAATCTGCCGTATCTAGACCTTCATCAGCAAAAGTTTCAAAACCAGCGCGTTTACATTCTGTAATTAAATTTTGCGCTAAAGAAGAAACATGACGACTTGATGTACCAGTACAAATCACCATATCATCTGTAATTGGTGATTTGCCACGTACATCAAGATGTAAAATATCCGTTGCTTTTAAATCATCTAATTTATCGATAATAAAATCAGTCAATGTATTCAAATTCATATCCTTTAATTTACTTACGATGCTAAATTATCTATCATTTGATTTGGCTATTCATCCTGTTAATAGATAATTTTATGCACTTAATTTATTTGAAATTTCGTTTTAAATGCCGTTTATTTTGCGAATTCCGCTGCATATTAGCGTTGTTCTTCGCTGAATGCCCACTTCGCTTAATACGATGAGGCTTTGGTAATACTAATAACGCATTTGCATCATATTGACTAACAGGAATACTATGTGCAATATATTCTTCAATTGCTGGCAAATTCATTGCATATTCTTCACACGCGAAACTGATTGAAACACCACTTTCGCCAGCACGCCCCGTACGTCCAATACGATGTACATAGTCTTCCCGATCATCAGGTAAATCATAATTAAAAACATGCGTCACATCAGCAATATGCAAACCGCGTGCAGCTACATCAGTCGCAACTAAAATATCTAATTGCCCATCAGTAAACTGCTTTAATAAAGAAAGGCGTTTTTTCTGTGCAACATCGCCAGTCAATAAGCCGACACGATGCCCATCTGCGGCCAAATAACCCCAAATATCTTCACAGCGATGTTTCGTATTGGCAAAGATAATACAACGTTCTGGCCATTCTTCTTCTAATAAAGTCAACAACAGCGCCATTTTGTCTTGATTTGATGGATAAAATAGCTCCTCTTTAATACGATGACCCGTTTTTTGTAATGGCTCAATTTCGACATATTCAGGCTCATTCATATCTTCAAATGCTAGCTCACGCACTTTATAGGATAATGTAGCAGAAAATAACATAGTTAAGCGCTGTTGTGGTGGCGGGCATTTACGCAACAAATAGCGAATATCCTTAATAAATCCCAGATCGAACATACGATCAGCTTCATCCAGCACTACCACTTGAATTTGATCTAAGCAAACAATGCCTTGTTTGACATAGTCAATTACTCGTCCAGTCGTGCCGATTAAAATATCAACACCTTCTTCAATCGCTTTTAACTGTTTATCATAACCATCTCCACCATAGGCTAAACCTGTTTTTAACCCTGTTGCTTTAGCTAACAACTCAGCATCATTGTTAATTTGGACTGCTAATTCACGGGTTGGTGCCAAAATTAATGCTCGAGGCTGTGAAAAAGAAGATCCTGTTTGACGTTCTAATAAATGGTGAAAAGTGGCTGTTAAAAATGCCATTGTTTTTCCCGTACCTGTTTGTGCTTGTCCCGCCACATCTTTCCCAGCCAAGCTGATAGGCAAAGAAAGTGCTTGAATTGGCGTACAATAATCAAAGCCCTTCGCTTGTAGTGCACTTAATACTTTGCTATTTAAAGGCAAATCAGTAAAACGGAGTTGAGTTAAATAATTATTTTGCATAAAAAATAAGAAATCGCTTAGAAAAAATTGTGCTAAGAATAGCATGAAGTAGAAAAATCCCCAAAAACTGACCGCACTTTTTCAATTTTTTTCACAAAAATCCGGGCTAAAACTAGACAGTAGCGGGTTTTAGTGATAATTTACGCACATTCTAAAAAATCACATATTCATTCATTTATTCTTTTTATCAAATCAATAACAACCCTCAAATATTATGCATCTTACAGAACTTAAAAATAGACCCGTTTCCGAACTTGTCGAACTCGGCGAAGGACAAATGGGCTTAGAAAATTTAGCGCGTTTACGCAAACAAGACATTGTTTTTGCTATCTTAAAACAACATGCCAAAAGTGGGGAAGACATCTTTGGTGGCGGCGTATTAGAAATTTTACCAGATGGTTTCGGTTTCTTACGTTCAGCAGACAGTTCCTATCTCGCTGGTCCTGATGATATCTATGTATCGCCAAGCCAAATTCGCCGTTTCAACTTACAAACTGGTGATAAAATTGAAGGTAAAATTCGCCCACCTAAAGAAGGTGAACGTTATTTTGCTTTATTAAAAGTTGATCAAGTAAATGACGATAGACCTGAAGTTTCACGTAGCAAAATCCTATTTGAAAACTTAACTCCATTACATGCTAATTCTCGTTTGAGAATGGAGCGTGGTAACGGTTCAACAGAAGACTTAACTGCTCGTATCTTAGATTTAGCTTCGCCTATTGGTAAAGGACAGCGTGGTCTTATCGTCGCGCCACCTAAAGCGGGTAAAACAATGTTATTGCAAAATATTGCGCAAAGTATTACCCACAACTATCCAGAATGTGAGCTTATCGTACTTTTAATCGATGAACGTCCAGAAGAAGTGACTGAAATGCAACGTTCAGTAAAAGGTGAAGTAATTGCTTCAACTTTTGATGAGCCAGCAACGCGTCATGTGCAAGTGGCAGAAATGGTTATTGAGAAAGCAAAACGCTCAGTTGAACATAAAAAAGATGTTGTTATTCTATTAGACTCAATTACCCGTCTAGCACGAGCTTATAATACCGTGACCCCCGCGTCTGGTAAGATTCTTTCTGGTGGTGTGGACGCAAATGCATTACATCGCCCAAAACGCTTCTTCGGTGCGGCACGTAATGTAGAAGAAGGCGGTAGCTTAACCATTATTGCCACTGCTCTCGTCGATACAGGTTCTAAAATGGATGAAGTTATCTTTGAAGAATTCAAAGGTACAGGTAATATGGAATTACATCTATCCCGTAAAATTGCAGAAAAACGTGTCTTCCCAGCAATCGACTTTAATCGTTCAGGTACACGTAAAGAAGACTTACTCACTACACCTGATGAGTTACAAAAAATGTGGATCCTACGTAAAATTCTTAACCCAATGGGTGAAGTGGAAGCAATGGAATTCCTCATTGATAAACTCATGGTAGCAAAAACTAATGATGAATTCTTCGAGATTATGAAGCGTTCATAGTTTTACAACTCAAATGTTAAAAGCCTCAAAAATTGATTTTGAGGCTTTTCTATTACTGAACTGTATCATGGCTATTCGATGAAATTAACGCTTTCCGTCTTAATAATCGTTTAAATGCAATAACAGCAAACAATACAACTGCAATAATAATCATCGCAACTAGCAAAAAAAATTTATCTCTCTCTGTAAATAAACTTGATTTTTGTCCAAATGTACCGCTAACTAAAGTAGATATCCCAAACCAAGCAACTTTGTCTTTCCCTAGTGTAAAATCTTCATATCCTTCCCCTTTATTAAAGTGGATACGCTCACGCAGCTCTTCCGCAATCGCTTGCTCAGACTCAAATGTTGATTCTTCAGTCAAGAATGATAACCCGATATAACCTATACGACTAAGCAGATAAGCATTATAATTAACAATATTGCTAGCCCCTTCCTCTACATTAGGTCCTATTGGTTTTAAATTAATAGCCCAAACGAGATGGTGCTTTTTGTCATCGTAAATTGGTTTTTTGACCCAACCTAAGGTATCAATTTCTGCTGCACCTTTTTCACGACGAATTTCATTGCGCTCTTTATCACCTTCTCGCAATTTCTCAAACAGTGCATCTATATCCCATGTTTTTGCTTCTTTATCTGAGATATAACCGATATCAGAATAGACGATATCAAAAATCCAAGAAGGGTCATCTTTTTTCATCACTATTGCTAAACGACCTATATTCGCGTTATTACCAATAAGCTCCATGAATTGATTAGCATAAAATCCAGGCAAAAGTACCATATCACTAGGCAAGTCAAAAACACCACCAGGTAAAGGAAATTTGACAGGACCTTCGGTCCCATGAATAAAGAGAAGCCTTTCAATTTCATCTAATTTTTGCTTTGACTCTGCAGTTTCTGCTACAACCATCGTATTGACACTGAATACAAGCAATAAAAGTGCGGTCAGTTTTGTGAAAATTTGTCCTAACGCTCTAAACATACATGTTCCTTAAATATAGAAAGAAAAATAACCAAATGATATGAAAAATGCGGTCAATATTTTAACTTTGACCGCATTTTTATAACAAAAATCACAAATTAAATCATGATTTGTGCTATCACATAACCAACACAACAAGCTGTCACAACCCCAATAAGTCCTGGTACCATAAAGCTATGGTTAAAGTAATACTTACCTATTTTTGTTGTACCTGTCACATCAAAGTTGACTGTTGCAATATCTGATGGATAGTTTGGAATAAAGAAATAACCATAAGTAGCGGGCATTAAACCGACCAATAATGCCACAGGTAGACCTAATTCAAGACCAACAGGTAACATCATGACAGCCGTTGCAGCTTGACTGTTAATGACTACTGACACAGCAAATAACGCAAGTGCAAAGGTCCAAGGGTAATGTCTTACCATTGAAGTAATACCTTCTCTAAACTCTGGCATAGCGAATTTGAAGTAAGTATCACTCATCCATGCAATACCAAAAATTGCAATAGCTGCCACCATACCTGATTTAAATACAACACCATTTGGTACAATTTGAGGATTAGTTCGAGTCACTAATAAGATAATACCGCCAAAACAGAGCATCATCATTTGGATAATAAGTGACATCGAAATAGGTTTAACTTTATCACCCTCACCAATAGTACGAATTTCAGGGAACATCGCCACAATGACAATAACAGCTAAAGCTAGCAAGAATAAGTAAACCGATTGTTTTGCCGCTGGCGGTAACTCTTCATTTAACGTTGTCGTTGTTGTATTTAAAATACGATCGCGCCAAATTGGATCTTGTAAGCGGCGCTGGTATTCTGGATCATCTTCTAGCTCTTTACCACGGCGCATACTATATAAAGATAATGCAAGTGTACCAATAAAGGTTGCAGGAACGGTAACTGAAATAATATCTAATAAGGAAATATGTGCAAAGCCGGGTAATTCAACAATTTTACCAAGATAGAATACTACTGCTGCAGAAAGTGGACTTGACGTAATCGCTAATTGAGATGCAACAGATGCTGCTGCCATTGGACGCTCAGGGCGAATTTTATTTTTTAATGCCACATCACCAATAATTGGCATAATAGAATAGACTGAGTGACCTGTTCCAAGCATAAATGTCATTAAATAAGTAACGATTGGACCAAGTAATGTGATACGTTTCGGATTACTACGTAAAATACGTTCTGCGACTTGCAACATAAATTTTAAGCCACCAGCAGCTTCTAAAATAGATGCACAAGTAACAACGGAAAGAATAATCAACATAACATCAACTGGGGCTTTTCCAACTGGCATGCGGAAAATAAAGACTTCGATCACTAAGCCTATCCCAGATACAACCCCCAATCCTATACCGCCAAAACGGCTACCCACATATAGCATGAGTAGTAGGAACAAAAACTCTAAATAAAGCATAGATATACCTCTAAAATGTTATAAAAAATATTAGCGACATCATACTTGATTTATATTTGTACACAATCCTTTTCACTTTCTTTTAAGTAATTTTTTCGAAAAATAAAACAATTATTTGGTTTAAATCAAAAAAAGTAAAATGCTTATAAAAAATAGGGAGTTATTTAGATCAAATGAGGAAATGATAGTGATAAGATGGGAAAAAATTTAGGCGGTTATACAAACCGCCTAAATGTGAATTACTGATTGTTTTGAACGTAATCAATCGCAGATTGAACTGTTGTAATTTTTTCTGCTTCTTCATCTGGAATTTCGATATCAAATTCTTCTTCTAAAGCCATCACTAATTCAACAGTATCTAAAGAATCCGCACCTAAATCTTCAACGAAAGACGCTTCAGATTTAACTTCGTCTTCTTTAACGCCTAATTGCTCAACGATGATTTTTTTTACGCGTTCTTCAATGCTCATTTGTTTCTTCCTATTGTTTAGTTTTTCGCTCACTGCGACGAGTTAGTTAGTGTATATATTTTTTGTAAAGTTACAATGATTTTTGCTGGTGGTCAAACCTTAAAACCATCTTTTAAAAAACACATACAGTGAAAAATACAGTTACGTTACTTCATCTACGCTTTAAAGTGGCGTAACCAAGTTACATTGCAACCAAGATTTTAACATTAACCTCAATCTTTGGCTATGCTTTTATCCCCTAAAATCTGTAATTGATTTCACACAATTAGTTGGTATACATACCACCATTCACATGCAAAGTTGTACCTGTAATATAGCTCGCATCATCAGAAGCTAAAAACGCAACTGCTTTCGCAATATCTTTTGGTTCTCCTAAACGACCCGCCGGAACTTGCGACAAAATACCTGATTTTTGCTCATCTGTTAACACTTCTGTCATGTCTGTCGCGATAAAACCTGGGGCAACTACGTTCACGGTAATACCACGCGAAGCCACTTCTTTTGCCAACGCTTTACTAAAACCGATTAAACCCGCTTTCGCTGCACAGTAGTTAGTTTGTCCTGGATTTCCCATTGAGCCCACCACAGAACCAATAGTAATGATACGACCAAAGCGTTTTTTCATCATTGAACGCAACATCGCTTTTGATAAATAGTAAACTGATGTTAAGTTAGTTTGCATAATAGCAAACCATTCTTCATCCTTCATACGCATCAATAAATTATCACGTGTGATACCCGCATTATTGACTAGCACGTCAATATCACCAAAATCAGCTTTGATTTTTTCTAATGTTGCATCGATTGAAGCAAAATCGGATACATTTAAAACCAAACCTTTTCCTTTTTCACCTAAATACGCAGAAATACTTTCCGCCCCTTTCTCTGATGTTGCAGTACCAATAACAAACGCCCCTTTCGCAACTAATTCCTCTGCTATTGCACGTCCAATACCACGAGTTGCGCCTGTGACTAACGCGATTTTACCCTGCATAAATATCTCCTTAATTAAATTTGTGCCTCATTCACTAATTCGACACAGCGAAGTTTAAATCGTTCTTTACTCTTTTCTTTATATTGTATTTCTTTCAATACACACTCAAAATTTACTTTTGTTTACATTGTGTTAATGTTTTAGACAACGTGTGTATTTAAAGTAGCGCCAGAAGAAACAATCACTAAAGTATGTTCAACAAATGTAGCCATTACACAAAAGAACAATAAAGTGAACACCATGTTTCATAGCAATACTAGACAAAATCTATCTTATGCCAATGCCTGTTCGGCTAATGCTAATGAATTAACATCATTTACTGCTTGAGCAACAAGCTCTTTTACAATACGACTTGTTAAACCTGTTAACACTTTATTTGGTCCAATTTCAATGAGTACTTCAATTCCTTGCTCTGCCATTTTTTCTACGCTTTCAGTCCAGCGCACAGGGCTATAAAGCTGACGAACAAGTGCGCTACGAATTGCTGAACTTTCCGTTTCTGTTGCAACATCAACATTATTAATCACTGAAGTCGTTGGTGTTTTAATTGCAATATTATCTAAAGAAACCGCTAATTGATCAGCCGCAGGTTTCATTAATGCACAATGTGAAGGTACACTGACTGCTAAAGGTAAAGCACGTTTTGCTCCAGCTTCTTTACAAGCGACTGCGGCACGTTCAACTGCGGCTTTTGCACCAGCGATAACAACCTGACCTGGTGAATTAAAGTTTACGGCTGAAACCACTTCACCTTGTTCTGATTCTGCACAAGCTTTAATAATTGACGCATTATCTAAACCAATAATAGCATACATTGCTCCCGTACCTTCTGGTACAGCTTGTTGCATTAACTTACCACGTAACTCTACTAATTTAATCGCATCTTGGAAATCGATCACATCAGCACAAACTAACGCAGAATACTCGCCTAAACTATGTCCTGCCATTAATTCGGGTTTTAAATTCGGATATTGTTGTTGCCAAACACGATAAATTGCAACAGAAGCCACTAACAATGCAGGTTGAGTTTGCCAAGTTTTATTTAATTCTTCTGCTGGGCCTTTCTGCACTAATTGCCACAAATCATAGCCTAATACCTCTGAAGCTTGTTGAAAAGTTTGTTGTACAACAGGATATTGCTCTGCTAATTCAGCTAACATGCCCACCGCTTGTGAACCTTGCCCCGGAAATACCATTGCAAATTTTTTCATGTTTTTTTCCTTATTCATTAAAACTTTTTAAAAATCGACCGCGCTTTTATGCATGACCAGTGCTATTAGAACTTAACTAATGCCGATCCCCAAGTCAGACCACCACCAAAAGCTTCTAACAATAACATCTGACCACGCTGAATACGACCATCACGCACAGCCTCATCTAGCGCACTTGGAATACTACCCGCCGAAGTATTACCATGACGATCGAGAGTAACAACTACTTGCGACATATCCATTTCCAATTTTTTTGCTGTTGCCGAAATAATACGTAAATTGGCTTGATGTGGCACTAACCAATCAATATCTTTTTTATCCAAATTATTTGCTTCAAGAGTTTCTTCTACGACATTTGCTAACTCACGTACAGCAATTTTAAACGTCGCATTACCTTGCATTTCTAAATATGCGGGATCGCTTTCAACACCTCGCGCTTGATTGGCTAGCGTTAAAACATCTGCATTTTCTCCAGTCGCATGTAAATGCGTAGAAAGAATTCCTGCTTCATTTGAGCGTTCTAAAATAACCGCACCAGCACCATCGCCAAACAAAATTACAGTACCACGATCTGCTGGATTCAAAGTACGAGAAAAAAGATCTGCACCAATGACAAGTGCTTTATTGGCTTTTCCAGTACGAATAAATTGATCTGCAACTGTTAATGCATAAACAAAACCTGAACAAGCAGCAGCCACATCAAAAGCAATAGCATCTTTAATTTCAAGCATTTTTTGAATTTGACAAGCAGCACTTGGAAATGCATGAGTTGAACTTGTTGTTGCAACAACAATTAAATCAATTTCATTCACATCCATCGGTGACATAGCCAAACATTTTTTTGCTGCCTCAAAGCCCATAGTTGCTACCGTCTCATGTGGATCAGCAATACGACGTTCTTTAATACCAGTACGTTCAGAAATCCATTCATCAGAGGTTTCCACCATTTTTTCTAAATCTGCATTAGTACGAATATTTTTGGGTAAGTAACTACCTGTTGATAAGATTTTACTATACATAATAAATCTCGTTAAAAAGGATAGCGAACTCGCTATATTAAATTAATGATCACTTGTTATTTTTATATGCGCAGATGACTCGTATTTTTCGAGTCCAGCTAAAATTTTTGTTGGAATTTGCTGACGCACTTGAAATGCAGCATCAGCAATTGCATAAGAAAAGGCCTCGATATTTGCACTACCATGGCTTTTTACTACAACGGATGCCAATCCAATTAAAGAAGCACCATTATATTCATCTGGGTTAATTTGCTTTAAACGCTGATAGCTATCTTTAAATAAATGACGTAATAACCAAGAAAATATAGGTTTCAGTAGACTATTTTTCGATTTACCTTTTAGTAAGGCAATAACATTTTTAGCCGCACCTTCAAGCGTTTTTAATGCCACATTGCCCGCAAATCCATCGCTTACAATAACATCAGCTTTGCCATTTAACAAAAAGTTACCTTCAATGAAGCCAACATAATTAAGTGCGGTATCCTTTTCTAATAAAACTGCCGCATCTCGAATTGACTTATGCCCTTTGATATCTTCACTGCCAATATTAAGTAACGCAACTCTCGGATAAACCAAATTTAAAATATTTTCGACAAAAATACTGCCCATCAATGCAAATTGATATAAGTTTTCCGCATCACAATCAATGTTAGCACCAAGATCAAGCATAACACTTTTTCTGCCATCAACAGTTGGAATCACAGAAATAAGCGCAGGGCGTTGAATCCCTTTAAGTGGTTGTAACAAAATTTTTGAAAGCCCCATTAATGCAGCTGTATTCCCTGCACTAACACAACCTTGCGCTTCACCTTTTTGTACGGCTTCGATAGCCAAACGCATTGATGTCCCTTTGCTATTGCGCAATGCATAAGAAATACCATGTTCATTATCAATCGTACGTGAAC
This sequence comes from Pasteurella oralis, assembly GCF_042681465.1. Taxonomy (NCBI): domain Bacteria; kingdom Pseudomonadati; phylum Pseudomonadota; class Gammaproteobacteria; order Pasteurellales; family Pasteurellaceae; genus Pasteurella; species Pasteurella oralis. Next base: position 84,927 of record NZ_JBHUFP010000027.1, on the reverse strand, counting down.
AATGACAAACAGTAAGGCGTTGTTGAACAGAAGCGGGGATGTTTTCAAGTAAGGGAAGAATTTGCTGGCTATCACCAAACAATAATAAAGAAAGCATTGGATCATTTTCCAACGCAAGTAAGGATGCAGGGATAGTAATACGGGGACCTATGTCCCCGCCCATCACATCTAACGCAAGGGTTAGACGACTCAAGTGATTACCTTAATTAAATAATGTATAAATTATTTATTAATCACTTTACGACCACGATAGTAACCATCAGCAGTTACGTGGTGACGTAAATGAGTTTCACCGCTTGCTTTATCAACTGATACTGCGGCAGTGGTTAATGCATCGTGTGAACGACGCATATCGCGTCTTGAACGAGATTTTTTGTTTTGTTGAACAGCCATTGGCTATACTCCTAAATTTACTTTTGCTTTAAACTAGCTAATACAGCGAACGGGTTCGGTTTTTTTGCCAGCTCTTCGGGCAATTCGCCAAAAACCTGTTCAGCTACGGACACTTCACAGTGTTCAGATGAATGCAATGGTACAATTGGTAGACTTAAAATTAATTCATCTTCAACAGTACCAAGTAAATCTATTTCACCAAACTCATTAAATTCGATTGGCTCATAAATTTCGGGCAATACATCGGCTTGATCCAAATTAGCCACAGGACTGTAACAAAATGTACAATCGATAGTTTGCATAAAGGCTTTTTGACAACGTTGACAGACAACTTCAATATCAACTGTTGCTTGACCTTTCATGACCACTAATTTTTGTGGATCAATAAAAAACGATAATCTAACCTGTGCATCGCTGAGCACTTTACTTACTGACTCAGAAAGACGTTCAAGCTGATTAATAGCATAATAGCCATCATAATCTAATCGACGCTGTGCATCTTTAACTGGGTCAACAGTTAGGGGTAATTTTACCTTTTGCATAGGGCGTGAATATTACCGTTTGAGAACAAAATAGTCAAAGGAAATTATTACTTTTTCACTGAACTTCCCCCGAAAATTTAGCAAAAAACCTTTTTCATCACATCAATTTTAATTCATTTATTTAAAAATGATGAATAAAGAGTAGAAAAACTTCAAAAGAAAATAACAAATGGTGTATCTAAATCAAATTTATCTATTTTAGCTCACAAATCACACTTTCAATACTTTACAGCACTCCATTTTTCCTTTATTAATAGAAGTTCTTTTTACTCACAAAAAAAGGTAAAACTATGACAAACACAGTGAAAAAAACATTTCTTAATGTCGCATTAACAAGTGCGTTAACGCTTTTGGCAACACAAAGCGCTTTCGCAGCCGAAGTACCTGCAGGTACTGTTCTTGCTGATAAGCAAGAACTCAGAATGAATAATGGCTCAGATCCATCCTCTCTTGACCCGCATAAAATCGAAGGAACGCCCGAAGCATTAGTTGCTCGTCAACTTTTCGAAACATTAGTGATTTCAGATGCTGATGGTCATATCATTCCAGGTGCCGCAGAAAAATGGGAACATAGTGCAGATTTCAAAACTTGGACGTTCCATCTTCGTAAAGATGGCAAATGGTCAAATGGTGAACCTGTTACCGCAGAAGATTTCGTGTTTGCTTTCCAACGTTTAGCTGATCCAAAAACAGCCTCGCCTTATTCCAGCTATTTAAAATATTTAAAATTATTAAATTCAGCAGATATTGTTGCAGGTAAAAAACCTATCACAGACTTAGGTGTAAAAGCACTTGATGCACATACGTTACAACTCACACTTTCTGAAAGTGTCCCTTATGCAGATAAACTCACTGAACACTATGTACTTGCACCAGTAAATAAAAAACTTGTAGAACAGTTTGGTGATAAATGGACTGATCTTAAGAATATTGTCGGTAATGGGGCGTTTAAAATTACTAATTGGATCATCAATGAAAAATTAGAGATGGTACCAAATAATCATTATTGGAACCACCCAAAAACAGTATTAACTCATGTCACGCTTTATCCAATTACCTCTGAAAATACTGATGTTTCACGCTATCGCGCAGGTGATTTAGATATCACTAACCACGCACTTCCAGTAGAGCTTTTTGCTAAATTAAAAGCCGAATTCCCAAATGAAGTATATACACCACCGGTGCTATGCACTTATCTATATGAAATCAATCATAAAAAAGCACCATTCAATGATGTTCGTGTAAGAAAAGCCTTATCAATGGCAATGGACCGTAACATTATTACTGAAAAAGTGACTGCGCAAGGTCAAGTTCCTGCATATAGTTTTACACCACCTTATATTAATGGCGGTGAAAAAATCACAACGCCTGAGTGGTCAAACTTACCGCAAGCAGAGCGTAATAAAAAAGCTGTCGAATTACTAAAAGAAGCTGGCTTTGATAAGAATAATCCATTAACTTTCAACTTACTTTACAACACTTCAGATAACCATAAGAAAATTGCGATTGCGGCAACTTCTATTTGGAAGAAAAATCTCGATGGTGCAGTAAACATTAAGTTAGAAAACCAAGAATGGAAAACCTATTTAGACTCACGCCATCAAGGTAACTATGATGTCACTCGTGCAGGCTGGTGTGCTGACTATAACGAAGCAACAACGTTCTTAAACTATTTCTTATCAACCAGTAGTAACAATACTGCTTTCTATAAGAGTGCAGAATATGATGCATTATTAGCCTCATCCTACCAAGTAGAGAGTGATGAAGGTCGTGCAGAAGTTTACGCTAAACTTGAGCAACAGCTAGAAAAAGATACAGCATTAGTACCAATGTATTACTATGTTGATCCTCGTATGGTAAAACCTTATGTAAAAGGCTTTGCGACTAAGCACCCAGGTAAAAACTACTACTTAAAAGATGTTTATTTAGTTAAACAATAATTTCTATACGACTTTATAGTGCGGTCAATACTTTTACTAAACCGACCGCACTTTCTTATTTTTTTACACGTTGGCGTGTTTTAAATTGGATTATCTTGTATGTTTAAATTGATCATTCGTCGTTTGTTTCAGGCAATTCCAACGCTTTTTATTCTGATTACAATTTCTTTTTTCATGATGCGATTAGCACCGGGTAGCCCATTTACCAGTGAAAAAAATTATCCACCTGAAGTCATTGCTAATATCGAAGCTAAATACCACTTAAATGAACCACTTTACAAACAATACGTTATTTACTTAAAAGATCTTGCACATGGTGATTTTGGTCCTTCTTTTAAATATAAAGACTATACGGTAAATCAGCTTGTCGCGACAGCCTTTCCAGTTTCCTTTAAACTGGGCTTTTCTGCCTTTTTAGTTGCTTTAACACTTGGTGTCAGCGCAGGCACGATTGCTGCACTAAAACAAAATAAGTGGCTGGATTATTTGATTATGACCTTTGCTATGACTGGCGTAGTCATCCCCAGCTTTGTGGTTGCCCCATTATTGATACTGGTCTTTTCTATCACATTAAAATGGTTACCTTCCGGTGGTTGGGAAGGCGGCGCATTTAAATTCATGTTAATGCCCATGATTGCGCTCTGTTTATCTTATATTGCCAGTATCGCACGTATCACACGTGGCTCCATGATTGAAGTATTACATTCTAATTTTATTCGTACCGCCAAAGCCAAAGGCTTACCAATGGGACGTATTTTAACCAAGCATGCATTACGCCCGGCTTTATTACCTGTGATTTCTTATATGGGTCCTGCCTTTGTCGGTATTATCACAGGCTCAATGGTCATTGAAAGTATTTTTGGTATTCCAGGTATTGGACAACTTTTCGTTAATGGCGCACTCAACCGTGATTATTCTTTAGTATTAAGCCTAACCATTTTAGTTGGCGCATTAACGATTACATTTAATGCTGTTGTCGATATCTTATATGCGGTTATCGATCCAAAAATCCGTTATTAATTTGCAGTGCTAACAGGGATAAAAAATGTTAAAAAATCAAAAAGATGCTGAACTGCTAGAAACCGTTGTGGAAACATTAGAAACGGTTGAAGGACGTAGTTTATGGCAAGATGCACGCCGTCGCTTTTTTCATAATAAAGCGGCATTAACCAGTTTATTTATTTTATTTTGTATTAGCCTTTTCGTTATTTTTGCCCCAATGCTCATGCCTTATCCTTACGATGAGCTTGATTTTGGAGCCATTTCAATTCCACCAGAATGGGAAACAATGCATTATTTTGGTACCGATGCATCTGGGCGAGATCTACTCGTTCGAGTCGCCATTGGCGGTAGAATCTCGCTATTAGTTGGTATTGCAGGCGCATTAATCGCCGTCTTAGTCGGCACATTATATGGTGCAACTTCTGGCTATATTGGTGGTAAAGTTGATACTTTTATGATGCGTTTTCTAGAGATTCTTAACTCTTTCCCATTTATGTTCTTCGTTATCTTGTTAGTCACCTTCTTTGGACGCAATATTTTCCTCATTTTTGTGGCAATAGGTATGGTGTCTTGGCTAGACATGGCAAGGATTGTACGTGGACAAACCTTAAGTTTGAAGCAAAAAGAATTCATCGAAGCCGCGATCGTGTGTGGTGTCTCTTCTCGTCAAATTGTATGGCGTCATATTGTGCCTAATGTGCTTGGCGTTGTAGTCGTTTATGCCTCCTTACTGGTACCAGGTATGATCTTATTTGAATCATTTTTAAGCTTCTTAGGTCTGGGGACACAGGAACCGCTAAGTAGCTGGGGTGGATTACTGAACGATGGTGCCAAATCAATGGAAGCTGCACCTTGGTTATTAGTATTCCCAGCGCTGTTCTTAGTCATTACCCTATTTTGTTTTAACTTTATCGGTGATGGTTTGCGTGATGCACTTGACCCGAAAGATCGCTAGTACAAGCCTTTGGAGAGCACAATGACAACAAAAAATTTACTACTCGATGTACAAGACTTGCGTGTCACTTTCAAAACGCCAGATGGCGATGTTACAGCGGTCAATAACTTAACATTTTCTTTAAATGCGGGTGAAACATTAGGAATTGTTGGTGAATCAGGTTCAGGTAAATCCCAAACTGCCTTCGCTTTAATGGGGTTACTTGCTGATAACGGACGTATTGCGGGTTCAGCCAAATTTAATGGTGAAGAAATTCTTAATTTACCAGAAGCACAGCTTAACCGCCTGCGTGCAGAACAAATTGCTATGATCTTCCAAGATCCCATGACATCGCTTAATCCTTACATGAAAATTGGTGAGCAACTGATGGAAGTCTTGATCTTACACAAAGGTATGGATCGTAAAACGGCATTTGAAGAATCTGTACGTATGTTAGATGCTGTAAAAATGCCAGAATCCCGCAAACGTATGAATATGTATCCTCATGAATTTTCAGGTGGTATGCGCCAACGCGTCATGATCGCCATGGCACTATTATGTCGTCCAAAATTATTGATCGCTGATGAACCAACTACTGCGTTAGATGTGACAGTTCAAGCACAAATCATGACGTTATTAAACGAGCTTAAAACTGAATTTAATACAGCAATCATCATGATTACGCATGACTTAGGTGTTGTGGCAGGCATTTGTGATAACGTGTTGGTTATGTATGCTGGACGAACAATGGAATATGGCACAGCAGAACAAATTTTCTATAGCCCAAGCCACCCTTATTCGAAAGGCTTAATTGGTGCGGTTCCACGTGTTGATGGTCAAGAAGAAGAGCTGATTACTATTCCTGGTAATCCACCAAACTTACTTCAACTACCAAGTGGTTGTCCATTCCAACCTCGTTGTATTCATGCCACAGAACAATGTTTAAAAGCACCAAAATTAGAAATATTGGCAGATCAACGCCTGCGCGCGTGCTTTTTATCAGCAGAACAGTTAATTAGAGGAAACGCATAATGACGACAGAGAAAAAAGTCATCCTAGAAGTCAAAGATTTAAGCGTTCATTTCGAAATTAAAGATACCAAATCTTTGTTTTTCACCAAACACCAAACTTTAAAAGCAGTCAATAATGTGTCTTTCAACCTATATGAAGGCGAAACACTTGGTGTAGTAGGCGAATCAGGTTGTGGTAAATCCACTTTAGCACGTGCGATTACTGGCTTAGTAAAAAGCTCTGGTGGTAATATTCTTTGGTTAGGTAAAGACTTAACCCAACAAAATGCAAAAGAATGGAAGGCTGTACGCAGTGATATTCAAATGATCTTCCAAGACCCATTAGCATCATTAAATCCACGCATGACTATTGGCAGCATTATTGCTGAGCCTTTAAAAATTTATCAACCACACTTAACGAAAGAAGAAGTGAAAGAAAAAGTACGTGCGATGATGATGAAAGTCGGCTTATTACCAAACTTAATTAACCGCTATCCCCATGAATTTTCAGGCGGTCAATGCCAGCGTATTGGGATTGCGCGTGCTTTAATTGTAGAACCTAAATTGATCATTTGTGATGAACCTGTTTCTGCACTTGATGTATCAATCCAAGCACAAGTAGTCAATTTATTAAAATCATTACAACGCGAAATGGGATTATCGCTCATTTTTATTGCACATGATTTAGCGGTAGTGAAGCATATTTCTGATCGTGTTTTGGTCATGTATTTAGGTAATGCCGTCGAACTAGGCGATTATGAACAGGTCTATCATGACACCAAACACCCATATACTAAAGCCTTGATGTCTGCGGTACCCATTCCTGATCCTAAATTGGAACGCAACAAACAGATTCAATTACTTGAAGGCGACCTGCCTTCCCCGATTAACCCACCATCAGGTTGCGTATTCCGAACCCGCTGTCCATTAGCAGATCAGCACTGCATTGCAGATAAACCGTTACTCAAAGGACAAGATAATCACTTTGTCGCTTGTTTTAAAGCAGGCTAACCTAACAAACACGAACAAACCGCACAAAAAGTGCGGTTTGTTTTTTGCGAGTTTTAAACTAAAAAATCGCTGTAAAACTGACCGCACTTTTTAAGTCAAAAAATGTCCTTATTCAACAATCACACGAGCATTAATTGGCTGTACAGGACGGTTATTATGTCCATGCATTAACGCAGAAAAAGCGTCGACTTGTGATTGGCTAATATTGTCATATTGTTTTAACACTAACCAATTGACGCCTTCAGAGCAAGGTGGCGTGGTTAATGAACCGCTGAAGCGATAATAGTCACGTTTTTTAGGAATCAATTTAGCGGGATCAAATGCGCTTTCGAGCTTGAAAGTTTCACCAGCTTTCTGTGGCATGTTATTCCAAATCGGTGCTAAACGCTGATTCTCACTTGATAATGTATATAACACGCCAAGCACGGCAAGATTACCCGCTTGATCTGCATGCACAAAGTGAGCTTCTAATGGGAAAGATTTTCCCTTAATTTGATTTTCACTTGGTACATGGAAATGGAATTGTTTTAATGTATAGGTGTTACCGTTCAATTGCATGAGGTTAGTCGGCTCTTTGAAATCCACTTGAATAGTGTGTCCGTTGTTTACAATTTCAACCTGAGAAGGACGATAATCAATTTTAATAGGCGCTAGCTTCCCATCAATCGTGTTAACAATATTCACTGGTGATTGGCTTTTTCCTTCACTACAAATCGCAAATTTTGGTGAAAGCGCCGCCCAATGCTCTGGTGATTCATGCCCCGTATAGCCCCAATGGCTATGCTTTTCGGCAGATTGCATTGTTTGACTACAAGCAGTAAGCGTGATCACTCCAAAAGTAAGCTTAAAAATTTTTAACATTTTCATTGCATAACTCCTTAACCCAAATAAATAAATTGATAATACGGTTTAAACACCATAAAACCTTAACAAAAACAAGGCTATGCTAGGCAAAATAGCACTCCATTTCAAGTGAAACATGACTTGTTCTACCTGTTCAGAAGGCAATGAAGTCCATCACTTCAAATAAGGTGTTAGGAAAATGCTGTGCTAAATAAGTTTGTAAAAAATGTTGGGTTTCTTGACTGATAATAGCATCGCCTGTTGGGTATAAATTATAAACAACAGCATGCACTTTAATCTTGTTAACCTGACAAGCTTGTAGACTTAATAGAGTGTGGTTAATGCTCCCTAACTTACCAGATGTGACTAGAATGACGGGATATTGCTGGGTACGAATATAATCTAAGGTGGTTTCACTGTCGTTATAGGGTACATATAATCCCCCCGCCCCTTCTAGTAGCACATAGTCATACTTCTGTGCTAAAAGTGCGGTCGATTTTTCAATGATTTTACTGTCGATTTTGCGCTGCGCTAACCTTGCAGCTAAATGCGGAGAACAAGGATAATCAAATACATAAGGGCAAGTGATTCCTTGTTTGTCTTCTTCAGTTAGTGCAATGCCTTGTATTTTACGGTGAGTTAATAAATCTTCTGCAATACCTTCACAGCCAGTTTGAATCATCTTTTGGGTAATCACTGAGAAGCCTTGCAGCATTAATTTTTTAGCATACCAGCCAGTGACGATAGTTTTGCCAATATCGGTATCAATACCGCTGATAAAGAAAATTGTCGCTGCCATACTTATCCTTTTTGAGTTTATTTGATACTATTTTAAGCGTGCCAATAAATACAATGGCGCATAGGTTAAAGTCACTTGTTGTTGCAAATTGGCATAATTTTGCTGATATTGGTGGCAAAAATGCTGCAATTTAGTTTTAGTCCATCCATGTTGGCTAATCGCATTGACGCCTGTTTTTTGCAGATGTTTTAATACTTCGATGGGTTGCGCAAAGGTCAATACAATCTCCTCCTGTGCGAATGCCAATAGCTCAAATTCTGGCACCAACCATTGCTGCCATTGTGCTGCACTCGGATAGTCTAACCCAATTCCCGTAATTTGTTTCACTTCGTATAAATTGGTCGCACTAAACGTACTTAACAACAAGAACCCTTGTTTTCTTAAGCCAGTTTTCACCCGCTGAATAAAACCTTGTTTGTCTTCAAACCATTGCACCACTGAAGCTGCCGCAATCAGATCATATTTTTTGCTGAAACGAAACTGTTCTGCATCACCACAATGAAATTTAAAAGGCTGAGGCAGTGTCATCTGTAAATGCTGCTGCACATCACAAAGATCATTGAGTTCCCAATGCTGTGCATAAAGTGCTGTCATTAAACCTTGTGTTAATCCCCCCGTTCCACAACCTAACTCCAGCACATTTTCAAATTTTTGGCATTGCATTAAAGGTAGTAAATCAATTAAACGCTGTTGGATTTGTTGTTGAGCGAAGGCTTGTTGATCATAGTGCGTCAAGGCTTGCGTAAAGCGTTGTTTAATACGCTGTTTCGTTAACTTTTGCATTGGTATTCCCAACATTGTGCCCAATGACTAAACTGTGGAAACAATAAATGCTCCGCTTCAACTTCTGTGATTTGGCAACGAGATTGCCAATAATCGCGTTGATGTTGCGCAGGAAAAATTTTATCTTTTGTACCAATGATCGCCTTGCTCCATAGAATCAGATCGGTACGTTGATCTTGCTGTAAACCTTGATAAAGTGCGGTCAGTTCTGAGTAAATTTCATCAAGTGTCGGGCGTTGTGCTAACTGTTGATAATCTTGCAGCGCTGTTTTATTGCCACAAATTCGACGCTCAAATTTATGCCGATTTTCTTCATTCAATCCCGTTAAGGTTCCTTCAAATATAGTACAAGGAATCCCAAATTGATCATGACAAGGATAGCCAGTACCATTAATTGCCGTTGCTGAACTCAATTGATAAGGCTGCATAATGCGTTTTGCTACCCAAACGCCCATGGACCATGCCACAACACGAATAGTTTGGTAGCTAGTGAAATCAAAATCACAGGCTAACTGTTGATAATCGTAACAAATCACTAAATCGTAATTTTCAGGTAGACGTAAATGCTGAACCACGCTTGGTGGCGTGCCCCAACCAGCGAAATAGACGATAACATGCTGCCCTTGTTGATCAAAATGTTGTATTTTCACGCGCTCAACTCCTGTAAACAGCCAACTAATCCCGTCACATCATCAAACGTCATGTCTGCACTAAGAGAGAAACGAATACGCGAAGTACCTTGTGGTACTGTCGGCGGACGAATAGGTAAACAATAATAGCCTTGCTGCTGTAATTGCTGTGCCAATTGTACCGTGTTCTGATTGTCACCTAAAATATAAGGCACAATACAGCTTTCACTTGGCATGGTAACATTAAATAAGCGAACAATTTGTTGGCGTAAGTAATCACTAAGCTGGGCTAAATGTTGCCGTTGCTGGCTAAAGTGCGGTAAGTTTTCAAATAAAAAGTGAGTCCAAGCCACATTCAATGGCGGCAAGGCAGTGGAAAAAATTAAAGGACGCATTTTATTGACTAAATAGTCTTTGAGCACCTGATCACAAACCACATAGGCGCCCATAGAAGCCAAAGCTTTACCGAAAGTACCAACTAAGAGATCAATCTGTTCAATACATTGTTGTTGCTGTGCTAATCCAAGCCCTGTTGCACCATAAACACCAATGGCATGGGCTTCATCGACATACAACATGACATTGTCAAATTGCTGTTTTAATACCACCAGTTGATTTAAATCAGCCAGATCACCGTCCATACTGAATACAGATTCCGTCACCACAATAATACGCGCAAAAGTGCGGTGTTTTTTGTGCAAGATTTGTGCCAAATGTGCATAATCATTATGACGGAAGCGTAGAAAATCACACTGTGCTAAACGAATACCATCAATCAGACTAGCATGGACTAATTTATCTGCCACGATTAACGTTTGCTTATCGGCTAAAGCAGGTAAAATCCCAATATTGGCATGATAGCCACTGTTAAACAGTAAGGCGCTTTCACGACCAAAAGCGTTCGCCATCAATGTTTCAAGTGAATCATAAATCGGAAAAGACCCCGTTAACAAACGCGAGGAAGACGAAGTCAAACTTGGTAATTGATCTTGATATTGATTGAGAAAAGCTTGGCGTAATGCTGCATTATTCGCTAAGCCTAAATAATCATTCGATGACATATTAAGCATGGTTTTGCCATCTTTATGAATAAAACGCCCCTGATGTGTTAATTGTGGCAGTTGGCGAAATTGATTTTGTTCACGCAAACCGGCAAGTTGCTGACTGAAATGATTATAGATTGCCATATTCTTCCCTTAGAGCTTGAATAGTGCCTGCAATAAGCTGCGATAATTCATGAGGCTGGATAATAAAAGGCGGCATTAAATATACCAGCTTACCAAACGGGCGAACCCATACGCCATTTTTCACAAAACGTAGTTGTAAAGTCGCCATATTGACAGCTTGTTTCATTTCAATCACGCCAATTGCCCCTAACACTCGGACTTCTTTTACCGCAGAGAGCATTTGCGCAGCATGTAATTCTTGTTTAAATTGTTGTTCAATCCGCTGCACATTGCTTTGCCAGTCACTGTCTAATAATAATTGGATACTTTCAGCAGCAATGGCACAAGCTAATGGATTTGCCATAAAAGTTGGTCCATGCATAAAACATTTCGCTTCACCAGAACAGATTATTTCAGCAATCTGTTGACTCGTAATCGTAGCAGAGAGAGTTAAATAACCACCAGTCAATGCTTTACCAAGACACATAATATCAGGTAGTACTTGTGCATGTTGATAAGCAAATAACTTACCAGTACGCCCAAACCCTGTTGCAATTTCATCAAAAATCAGCAATATCCCATACTGTTCACATAATGCTTTTGCTTGTACTAAATATTGTGGAGAATAAAAATACATTCCTCCTGCACCTTGCACGATAGGCTCCAAAATTAAAGCAGCAATTTCATGACCTTTTTCAGCAAGTAGCTCTTCTAATGGCGTAATGGCTTCATCATGCCAGATTTCATCAAACTTCACACAAGGTTGTGGTAAAAAATATTGAACGGGTAATCCTTTAGCAAATAAACTGTGCATACCTGTCACAGGATCACACACTGACATGGCATGCCAAGTATCGCCATGATAACCTGCACGAATAGTGGCGAATTTATAGCGTTGCTGCTCACCTCTAGCTTGTTGATATTGTACTGCCATTTTCATTGCGACTTCGACCGCAACAGAACCACTATCAGCAAAGAAAATTTTATCTAATGGCGCGGGTAGGAGTTGAACAAGTTGTTGTGCTAATCGTACAGCAGGTTCATGGGTTAAACCACCAAACATGACATGACTCATTTGCGCCAGCTGTTGCGTCGCGGCTTGATTTAAACGTGGATGATTATAACCATGTATCGCAGACCACCAAGAAGACATGCCATCAATAAGCTGCCTACCATCCATTAATTGAATTATCACCCCTTCTGCACGCTGTACTGCAAATAATGGTAGTTCACTATTTACTGCTGCATAGGGATGCCAAATGTGTTGCCGATCAAATTGTAAAAGTGAATTTTCATTCATGGGGGACTCTCCGGTAAACTGGCGTAAATGAACACAACTACTTACATAAATTGAATAACTTGCTATAATCGCCCAGCACTGAGGTTTGAAAGCCTTTTATTCTAACTTAAAAAGATGATTTATCACCATGAATATATTAGAAAAAAAATCTCAACTTAGTTATTGGCAACGAATTAAAATTGCTTTCCAATACGTCATGCCGCAACTTTATTTAACTCAACTTGCAGGTTGGTTCGCCAAACAGCAATGGGGTTCAGTCACTCATTTTGTGATCAAGTTGTTTGCTAAAAAATATAATGTCAACATGGCAGAAGCGGCTAGACCTGCTTTTAGTGACTATGCGAGCTTCAATGAGTTTTTTATTCGCCCACTGGCGGAAAATGCGCGTCCAATTAATCAAAATCCAACCGCACTTTGCCTCCCAGCAGATGGACGAATCAGCCAAATTGGGCATATTGCTCATGATCTTTTATTACAAGCTAAAGGGCATTATTTCAGCTTGTCTGATTTACTTGCTGGCGATCAAGCATTAACAGACACATTCAAACATGGTGAATTTGCAACGATTTACCTTTCACCGCGTGATTATCATCGTGTACATATGCCTTGTGATGCGACATTACGTCAAATGATTTATGTGCCAGGTGACTTATTTTCCGTGAATCCTTTCTTAGCTGAACATGTACCAAATCTATTTGCGCGAAATGAACGCCTTATCTGTGTATTTGATACGGAATTTGGCAAAATGGTGCAAATTTTAGTAGGTGCCACAATTACTGCAAGCATGAGTACAGTTTGGGCAGGTGTTGTTAACCCGCCACGTCCAAATCAAGTGACGACTTGGCGTTATGAAGGCGAAAACGCGATTAAATTAGTGAAGGGACAAGAAATGGGCGCATTTCAATTAGGCTCGACTGTCATCAATTTATTTGAAAAAGATCATGTACAGCTCGCAGATCATTTACAAGTAGACAGCCCTGTGCGGATGGGTGAAATTTTAGCACACCAAAAATAATATTTAACGACAATAGGAAAATAGCATGAGCAAACAATTTTTTGAACAAGTTTCATTAGACAGCGTTTCTGCGCAAGGCAGTTACGGTATCGGTCTACAAATTGGTCAACAATTACTGGATAGTCAACTTGATGTCAGCGCGGAAGCTGTCGCAAAAGGTATCTTTGATGTATTAAACCAAAATCCACCTGCATTAGATTTAACTGTGGTTAGCCAAGCTTTACAAACCTTACAGCAGCAAGCAACTGAAGCGCAACAAGCCCAATTCAAAGAAATTGAAGCAGCAGGTCAGCAATTCTTAACAGAAAATGCAAAAAAAGATGGCGTTAACATCACTGAGTCAGGTTTGCAATACGAAGTATTAGTTGAAGGCACAGGTTCTGTACCAAGTCGTCAAGATCAAGTGCGTGTACACTACACAGGGACTTTAATTGATGGTACTGTATTTGATAGCTCAGTTAAACGAGGTCAACCTGCGGAGTTTCCAGTCAGTGGTGTGATTGCTGGTTGGATTGAAGCTCTAGCTATGATGCCAGTGGGTTCAAAATGGCGCTTAACTATTCCTCACAACTTAGCTTATGGTGAGCGTGGTGCAGGCGCATCAATTCCGCCATTTAGTACATTAGTATTTGAAGTGGAATTATTAGATATCCTATAAATAATAAAGCGGTGATGTTCACCGCTTTTATTTCATTTTACGGTATTATGTAGCAGTTGCACAAAGATTTTAACCGCTTAACATTTTACAATCCTTGCAAGATTTTATAATTTTGCGAGGATTTTTATTTATGGCAAGACCCGTTTCCTTTATTAGCAATAAAATTAACGAGCTTCATCAGCAAGCTCAACATTATCATCATGCTTATAAAGATGCAAAGAAAAAGATCAAAGTGCTAGAGCAAGCCTTGTTCATCCTGAATCCGCTCAATGATAATTATTTTTTGGATTCTGAGGATAGGATTATTCCTAAAACTGAATATGCGTTAATGAGAGAAAAGTATCAGTTCCGCAAAGGTCTTGCCAAAATCATAAAACGATTGCCTCATCAATGGTTTTCTACTGAAGAAATCACATTAAAATTCATGGAGTTAGAGCATATTCTCTATGATAAAGCAATTTACTCTACACTACGAAAAAAGATTGCTGCTGCGTTGCGTTTACTACACGAAGAAGGGATATTAGATAGGAAAACCCATTATGAGAATGGAATGTATGGTAGGTTCCAATCACAATGGCGGTTGGTTAACCTTTCCACTGCCACTTAACGATTCTACGGCTGATTTCGGTGCGCGTTATGAACCCTTGCGCGTAGAGTTTATTCATTCGCTTCCGCACGGCATCGTAGTGCTTTTCAGCAGGTGCAGAGGGGTTATCCTCGATTTCGAATAGGCGTAAGGTCAGTTCTGCGATGGTAAAGCTGCGAGCCTCACTTTTCATTATCTTCATCAGATTGTGGGTGATTTTGATGCTGAATAGCCGTACGCCTTTTCGGTAGGTGTAGTTGGGCGTGTTGTATTCCTCAATCGCTTTTTGCTCTAACATTAAATTGAGACTCTTGTTAAGGCTGTCAATTTTGGTGTTTACGATGTTGAGGTGTTCCAAAATCTGCTTTTTCTCAAACGCAAGGGCTTTTAGCTCTTTACGGAGTTGGCGAATAAGGGTGTTCATCAGTGCAATATCCTTTCTACGGCGATATGCTTTCGCTGCCAATAACCGCACCAGTTTGTATTGTTGTCCGTAGTTAAGCATTTTTCCAGTACATCACGGAACTGCCAACCATTCGATTTTCGGCGGTTATCTTCACGATAGGCAATTTCATTCGCATAGCCAAGCAGATAGACGTTGCTCATCTTATGGACTTGGCCGTAATACATGCGTTTGAAACGCGAGAAGTAACTTTCCGCCTGATTGTTGGTGATGCCGTCATCGCTACGGTATTCGTGTTGGTGGTTTACCGTATGTAAATCGTAGTGTGGCATTAAGGCCGAGTACGCGTTGCTTTCGTCCGTATGAATGCGCGAGCCACGCTGGATAAATTTATCCGCGAACTGCTGTACTACCGATTGGGTTTCTGAATAGGTCACGAAAACGTGGGTGGATTTTGCTCCGCGTGCGTGGCGGTCAACTTGTTTTTCCGTTTCGGTATAATGCTCACGTGCAACCATCACACAACGCTTATCGGGGCTTTGGTTTTCTTTGAGCCGATAGTCGATGCGGTCAGTTTTCTTATTCGCTTTACGTGGCGCTGGGTGAACGTAAGTGCCGTCCATTTCCACCAAGCCTGATAGTTCATGAATATCTCGCTTTTCAAGTAAGGATTGGCGGATTTTATGCGACAACACGAAAGCTGTTCGGTAATTTACGTCTGCATCGCGCGACAGTTGCAAAGAGGAAATACCCTTCGCGGCATTCACGAATTTGGCAATAATATAAAGGTAGGTTTGCAACGACTTTTTGCGGTTGGCAAAAATCGTGCCAGACGTGACAGAAAAGGTATGTCGGCAATCCTTCATTTTGCACCGCCACTGCTTACGCGTTGCAATGAAATAGGCTTTGTGACGAACGCCGCATTTCGGGCAAACTACATTCTCCGTGCTTTGCCAACGTAGGTTTGCGAAAATCCAGAAGGCTTCCTCGTCAGATAGTTTTGCTATCTTAAACTATGAAATCGTTTTCGCCTGACTAGATAAGAGAAAGTGTTGGGCCATAATCCTAAACTATGCAAAAAGTGAGGAAAAACTACATATAATTTTGACGAATTTCATCAAAATACCATTACCTAGCTTACGCTCAAATGCGATATAATGATGACCATAATTCGCAATTATACGCTCAAATGCGTTAATTGTCAATCTGTGTTTTGATAAGGAACGCGCAAATGTGTATATCAGAGAGATTGAAGCAAGTCTGTGAGTTGAAAAATTGGCGGATCAAGGATTTTGCCGAAATGACAGGATTACCCTACCGCACAATGCAGGGGTATATCGGTGGCGAACGTGAGCCGAACGCCGAAGGAATGACCGCGATTGCGAAAGTCGGTATTAACTTGAATTGGTTAGTGAGCGGTACAGGTGAAATGTTTACCCAAGATGCCATTGAATTAGCCGATCAGGAAAAACAATTACTTTCTCATTTTAGACAATGTAATTCATTAGGAAAAAAAGCGGCTGAATTAAATATTCAGGCACTTTCTCAAGATAACGAATTTAATCAAACAATTTAATTAGAAATAATTAAATAACACTTGACAAGCATAATTAAGGACGAAAAATGAGCCTACAAGCCTACAAGCCTACAAGCCTACAAGCCTACAAGCCTACAAGCCTACAAGCCTACAAGCCTACAAGCCTACAAGCCTACAAGCCTACAAGCCTACAAATAGTTTATTTTCTAAATATCAACCTTACAAATTTATTTTTGGAGGTTGCTAATGATTAATACTGAAACAGAGACAGTTGTAAAAAAAATCATCCCTTATTTACAGAGACGAGGGTATGACATTGTAAAAGATCTTAATTTTGAGACTTGTATTAAATTACCTGAAAGATACAGTAATGGATATGTTGATATTTTAGTTACTTGTGGTAAAAAATCTCCTTTATTTTTAATAGAAGCTAAAAGAATTAATAAAAACCTAACACAAAAAGATAGAGATCAAGCAATTGAGTACGCTAGATCAAAGGATATTAATGTACTATTTGTAGTAATAACTAATGGTCATGATATTCAATGTTTTAATGTGAAGAATAAAAATAGAATTTTATGGGATGGAAAATCTCAAGATAAAATTCCAAATAAAGAACAGTTAAAGAAAGTTATTTCTACCTTAAAAACAAATCCTGATGAAACAAACATTTCTATTTCTAATGATTCTAGCTTACCATTTAGAGCTGGTTTGGCATTAAGACAGCTTAATTCTCTTTTTTATAGATGTCATAGTGCTATTAGAAAAATAGAAAAAAACGAGGAGAATGCTTTTTCTGATTTTTCGAAATTATTATTCTTAAAGTTATTGGAGGAAAAATCAGATTTAGACGAAGGTTTTTTACTTCCTTACTCATATAAGTTTCATGAATTAGCTTTGAAACCAGACCATGAAGCAGATCAAATAAAAGACTCAATCCTGAATATGATTCAATATATCGTTAAACAAAAATCGTATGGGGAAGTTTTGGAAGATAAGATAAAATTAAAAAATCCTAAAACATTTAAATATATAGTGAAAGAATTATCTAATGTTTCATTTTGTGATTGCAGCTTGGACTCTAAAGGTGCTGCATTTGAATATTTCGTTAGGGCAACGTTAAAAGGTAAGAAATTGGGGCAATACTTTACTCCTAGAGAATTAGTTGAAGTTATGATTTCAATAGTTGGAAGAAATAAAATTATTAATTCATTACTGCTAGGAAATCAATTCAAAGTATTAGATCCTTCTTGTGGAACAGGAGGGTTTCTTGTATTTTTAATGCAAGATGCAATTAACCAGATTAATACTAAGTATAATAATAGAGAGATTCAGCATCATATATTACAAGAGTTAACTGAAAAAATAAAAAAAGATACTTTTTTTGGTTCAGATGCAAACGAAGGCGTTGCAGCGTCTGCAAAAATGAATATGATTATTTCAGGAGATGGACATACTAATATACAACATGAGGATAGTCTAAGTCTATCAGCAAAAAACTGGAATATTGATTATCCTGATTGCGATTTAATATTAACAAATCCTCCTTTTGGAACCGTAGAAACGGCTTCATTATCTAAAGATGATTTAAAACAATTTGATATAAAAAATGGTAAAGGTCAAAGTTTATTTATTCAAAAGATGATAAAGTGTTTAAAAAATGGCACTGGAGAAATATGCACAGTAATAGACGAAGGAATTCTAAATAATGATAATTCTAAACCGCTAAGAAAATGGATAATGGAAAATTGTAAAATAAAAGCAATAGTTAACTTACCATCAGACACATTTAAACCAAATAAAATAAATGTAAGATCTAGCCTATTATATCTTGAAAAAAGAGAGATGCCCGATGTTGATCTTGATGATAATTATAGCATACCTATTTGTAGTATTAGCTCTTTAGGCTATTTAGGTTCAGGTGAAAAAATCAGAGGGTTTGATATAAAAAGGCTATTAAATGAACTTTCTACAGAGTTATTCAATAAAGAATCAGGAACTCATAGGTCAGGGTATAATTGGGAATCATTTGACATTCTTGCTAAAGAAATAAATGAAATAAACTCTTATAGGTTTGACTTTAAATATTGGAATCTAAATGTAAAGGATAAAATATTAGAACTAGAAAAAAAAGGAAAAAATATAAGCCAAATAAATAAAATAAAAACATCTAGAGGAAAAAGCCCTTCTGCAGATAACTATGTTGATGAAAAAGATGGCTATGCAGTAGTAATAAAATCAGGAAGTAATATAACTAAATTTGGAACGGTTTCCATTGAGAATTCTGATTGGATTGAGAAATCCTTGTATGATGAATATATTGCAGACGCCAAGACTAAAGGAGATAACAATGCCCTTATAAAAAAAGGGGATATATTATTATCTTCTACTGGTGATGGAACGCTAGGTAAGTCAGCTGTTTATGAATTAGATATACCTGCTATAGCGGACGGACATGTGACAATTATTAGAGTGAACCAAAATGAGATTGACCCATATTACTTATGTGATTACTTACGTAATGGCTTTGGGAATATTCAGATTGAAAGACTTTATACTGGTTCTACTGGTATGATAGAATTAACTCCAACCCAAGTGGATTCTATTATTGTAGATATAATTCCTATTACGGAACAAAGAGCAATATCTAGAAAACTTAGAAAATTAGAAAAAGAGTATTTAAACAAGATACAAAAAGCTGATGAAATTTTGGCTAAAGCGAAAAAGATAATGAATTAGTTAAAAAACTATAAATAAAAATAGCGATCTCCCTACTCGCTATTTTTATCTAATTCGCATCTTGATTGGATTAACTCTTACTTCATTCTCACTTTTAGGCTTATTCTCTGATGTTCTATTCATTAGCTCATCAGGGAAAGGCTGAAGCAAATCTTTCATGACATTTTGAGCGGAAATTTCTAGCATCCATCTTGAATAATATAAGCTATTGGATAATTCATTAAGTTCAAGGGAAACCGTTTCCACATCCATAATTTTGTTTAAGAGTGGATCGGCCTGTATATCTTCGCTATAGGTACTCACTAATTTATCAGGATCTTGTGCAAACGCTTTTAACCGCTCTAGTATTGGAGATGACAGAGCATATCCATAATTTTTAGCGATAAAGTGCAAATCAAATAAATCACGCCCTTTTGTTCGGGTATTATCGCCATCAAATGCTGCATTTAATTTATTGTCGGTAATACGTTCAATCGAAGCGACTCGAATACCATTTCTCACTGAAACTTGCTCTTCTGGTGGTGGATTACGGTAAGAAATTTCAATTTTGAGAGAGTCTTTATGCCCCGTCTCTCGAACGTGATAATTCACCATATAGCGACTGACTGTATCGGTATCTTTCTTCACGTTGATCTCATCAATAATAATGCCGTGTGGCGCTGCACTTTTAATTTTGCTGATAAGATTAAGCTTTTTATCGGAGTCAAAATCTAAATCTTCAGAGAAACGATTTAGCCCATAACCTAAATAGAGGGCCGTGCCGCCTTTCAATACAAGTGGGGTTTCGACTAATTGGGATAATACGCCACGCATCAATCGTTCATGTTGTTTATCACGTTCGTTTACATTATTGGATTCTTGCTTTTCCATAATCGTAAGTTCTCCTTTTCACTTTCCGTTAAATTAGGCTCTAGTGAACGAATTAGGGCATAAACCGATTCCTTATCTTCATCAGACGGAAACCAATCATCAAGCACGACACGCCCAATCGAACCTGTTTTTAACACGGCATAATAAAGGTAATCCACGCACGCTCTTGGGTGGTCGGCCATCCAAACAGGTGTATGCTCTGGGTAATAACCCATCTCATTGAGCCGTTGTGTGCCGTCAATAATACCGTGTTGGCCAAGCAAGTGATGGGTATTCTTCGGCTGATTTTCCCCGTAGAGATAGAAGTCTAGTGGATAAGCATTAGAACTTAATGCTGCTGCACTATGCCAATCCCCCGTATTTTCAGGGCTGATGACATTCAATGCCACAATACTGCTGACATAGTAATCAGGATTTGTCGGTGGAATATAAAGCATTTCGATCGTCCCATTCCTTTGCAATTTGCCACATTATACCACATTCAAATACTGTATAAAACACTAGCAAACCACTTCCCATTAGAACAAAATATCTGCAATCAAACTACAAAAAAGATTTTTCTTGACAAGGTACTTTTGCGATTTCATCGGGGTTTAAGTCTATTTTGGCGATAAAATACACAGCAAAATTTCGCTTGACAACGCCCCCTATAACTAATACCTTTTTGCCCAGGGACAATAGTCCCTTCATTACGACTTTTGCTTTTTTGACCTAAAAAGGCTTGAAAAAAAGTGGTGATGAAGGGGCTATTTTTTATGGATTCCTTCATACCAGATGATTTATCAACGCATAGAAGGAAACCGCCATGGACTCATCATCATTTCTCTTTGATCTTGTTACGATCCCCCTCTTAATCTGGCTTTGTCGCCGCGCTCTAGCCTTAAAGCCCCTCTACTATCTCATTTTGATGTGCATATTCGTTAGCCTGTCATTGTGGCTGATGAAAAGCGACATCGCCTTTTTACGCGATTACGGGCGATTAAGTAAGATGGTGTGCAGTATGGAGGGCTTCATTATGGGGATTCAGCTTATTCCGCATTTTCCTGAAGTGGCTACTTCACGCAAAGAAATGCCAATGTACTGCTTTGTGTCGAAAAACTGGATTTTCTCGGCAAAAGACAGAGCGAAACGGGAAGCCTATTTGGAGGGGAAATGATGAAATCTTTCACGTTCAAACGTAGCTTATTTTCGGAGATTTGGTTTGAAGATTTTCTACTTGACGATGAAACACAGGCACTCATCCGCATCTTGCAGAATAAGCTAGAACCAACAAAATTAGAGCCGTATCAGGGAGAAAGAATTGATTGGGAAGCAAGAGAGAAGCAGCGTAAACAAGCCGATTATGATAAATGGCAGAGCTATGATGAACGCGATCCGTTTCATCATCAAATCTTCCCTACCTACACCCAAGCCTATGCCTTGCAGCAGGCTAAAAAAGCGATTGCAGAAATCGATAGTTTAATTGAGTGGCTCTGCGATGAGAAAGAAGCCAAACGCCATGTATTAGAATGGCACGAGATTTACCAACGGAAATTCGAATTGGTGAACTAACACTTCCTATTGACAAACTGCTCATTTTTTGATAGATTAAAGGCTCGTTAGGCATTGAAGTCTAGCGAGTTTTTCTCTTGTTTAAAGCAAGAGAAGAGGTTGGTTTTACCGCCTTTAAAGCAGCCCATATTGGCTCACCCTTTGGGTTTTATTACTATGGCTACTGCACATTTTGATTGAATGCTTGCAGTAGGAATTCATGTAATAAAACAAGGGTTTCACGATGCAACACTTCTTGCTTTCTTCTCAATCTCGCACGCTCAAACTCAAAACCATTTACCGCTTATCTGAATGGGAAGCCTTCCGCCTAATGAAAGGTGCTCGTTGGGGCAATCCCGACAACCTGAATGATGTCTGCTGTCCGCATTGCGGTAAACGACACAATGCTTATTTTCTTCACTCTCACAAACGTTGGAGGTGCAAACATTGCTCGCGCGATTTTTATGTTACTACGAACACTGTTTTTGCCTTTCATAAACTGGCACTCGCGGATTTACTTGCGGCCATCACCTTATTTGTCAATGAAGTCAAAGGTATCTCCGCGATTACGATGAGTCGCCATTTGGGTGTCAGTTACAAAACCGCTTACGTCCTTTGCCAAAAGCTGCGTGAAGCCTTGTTTAAAACGCGCGATTTATCGCCGTTGCAAGGTGAGATTCATCAGGACGGGATGTGGATTAACTTTCGTCAACGTAAGGCGAATTTCCGCAATAATCGAGCCAAACAGAGAGAAAAGAGAACAGGCTATCCCAAATTCCGCCCAACTAAACGCTGCATTATCAGCCTAGTGCAACGTGCGGCCAATGATGAAATGCAAGGCTCAAACCGAACCATTGTGGCGATGGATTACAGCGAAAACGCCGATACGATTTTTGCCATGAACAAACGCTTTGTGAAGCAAGGTAGTGATATTTTCTGCGATGAAAATCCTGCTTACAAATTGTTAGATTTTCATTACAACGTTTGGTCGGTCAACCATCAGGAAGCGTACAGTAAATGTGGCATAAACAACAATTTAGCCGAATCTTTCAATGCGCGTGAACGCGATTTGACCCGTGGAGTGCATCATCATAGAAGCAATAAATACGCCTTACTCTATGCGAATCAAGCTGCATATCACTCCGATAACCGCCGTAAATCCAACGGACAACTCTTTGAAGATGTACTGCAACGCTGCTTATGGGGATTACCGTTAAGAGAATGGGTAGGCTACTGGCAAGGAAATCATCGCGAAAGTGAGGTTATCGGAATGGACGCGTTTTCGCCGCAAGAAATTTCCAAGGAATATACGATGCGGTTGAATGAAATGAGTACGAACGAACAGGATGAGTTTTTCTCGTTGGTGGCGTAAAGCTTAAATCTGACGGTTTAATTAGTTTTTGAAATGGTTAAATTTCTACTTGAAAGCAAGTGGATTGGGTAAGCTTGTCTTGAATTTATCAAAAATGAAACGCCCTGCGCATTTTGATAGCGAGCAGGGCGTTTTTGTCGATTTCTCAGCGGTGTTTTGCTAAAATTTTGCTGTGAATTTTAACAGGGCTTTGTAGCGATTATGGGTTTTGTGCAACTGCTACATAATACCGTCATTTTATCGTTTTAAACCTTGTTGATAGCCATTTTCCCACGAAATTAAAAAAACTTGTGCTATCGCTTGCTGTGTTTGCTGCTCACAATAAGTACTACGTTGAGCTAACATTTTTTGTTTATGCTGACGAAACGACTTCCCAACACGATAACCATCCAAATACCAATCGTCTTTATCTTGACATGCCATTGTATTAATACGTTTTTCCGTTTGCGTCACTGAAAAAGGTTTATGTGCTTCAATTTGCGGATGTGCAGAAACACTAGGTTGAGCACAGCTCGCGAGATTAAGTGCAATCACACTAAATAACAGTAAATTAATTTGCTTCATTGTATTATCCTAAGTTTATAGCACAATCATATCATCTCGATGTACCGCAACTGAGCCGTATTCATAACCTAAAATTTGCTCAATATCTTGTGATTTTTTACCTTTCAACAAATGTAATGCATCACTATTGTAGCGCGGTACGCCTAATGCAATATCTTTACCTTGTTGAGTGCGAATTTTCACCACTTCACCACGCGAAAAGCGTCCGTCTACATTAATAATCCCAGCAGGTAGTAATGATTTATATTGAATCAATACCGCACTTTCTGCTCCCTCATCAATCGTAATCACACCCGCCGCTGGTGCAGCATATAACCATTGCTTACGCCCTTCTAAACGATCTGCTTGTACCGTAAATTTTGTCCCAATATCTGCACCATAAGCTAAATCACTAATCACATTTGCTCGGTTACCTGGCGCAATAATCGTTTCAATACCCGAGCGCGTTGCAACATCGGCAGCACTAATTTTGGTAGACATACCACCAGTCCCTAAAGAGGTCCCACTGCCACCCGCAATTGAACGAATATGATCAGTAATTTTATCCACTTCTGAAATCAGTTTAGCCGCTGGATTTTTACGCGGATCACTATCAAAAAGTCCTTGTTGATCAGTTAACAAATAAAGCTGTTCTGCCTGTACTAAAATCGCAACCAGCGCTGATAAATTATCATTATCCCCTACTTTGATTTCTGACGTCGCCACCGCATCATTCTCATTAATCACGGGAATAATTTGATTATCAAGTAAAGCACGTAAAGTGTCTCTTGCATTTAAGAAACGTTCGCGATCTTCAATATCTGCACGAGTCAATAAAATTTGCCCAATATGAATATCATAAATAGCAAAAAGCTTTTCCCATGTTTGAATCAACTGACTCTGCCCCACCGCAGCCAGCAATTGCTTTGAGGCAATTGTAGGCGGCAACTGAGGATGATTCAAATAATGACGACCAGCCGCAATCGCCCCAGAAGTGACAATAACTAGACGGAAACCTGCTTGGTGCAGCTGAGCAAGTTGGCGTACAATTTCCATCATATGTGGCAAATTTAACTTGGCAGAACCCTGTGTTAAGGTACTAGTACCAAATTTCACTACGATCGTTTTATCTGTTTTCATATTGAGCATCATCTTATTCTTTTTTGTTCAAAAATTGTGGCTAAATTACCATTAATAACTAAAAAAAGCATTAATTTTATCTTGCTTAAACCGACAAGATAACCTCCTTTTCTACACCCCAAATTATGTTATAGTAATCGCATTTCTCTGGCTTAATAACAGGACCATCATATGACTTTCAGCCTTATCGTTGCGATGACAAAAAATGCTGTCATTGGAAAAGATAATCAAATGCCTTGGCACCTTCCAGCCGACTTAGCTTGGTTTCGTAAAAATACAACGGGTAAGCCTGTCATTATGGGGCGTAAAACCTTTGAAAGCATCGGACGCCCGTTGCCGAATAGAACCAATATCGTGCTATCACGCCAGCCTTATCAACAGCAAGGTATTATTTGGAAAAACAGTCTGGAAAGTGCGGTCGATTTTGTCAAAGATTCTGCTGAAATTATGCTCATTGGTGGTGGTGAACTGTTTAAGCAATATTTGCCGCAAGCAGACAAGCTCTATCTCACTGAAATCCAAGCAGAATTAGAAGGCGATACTTATTTCCCTACTATCAATTGGAACGATTGGCACATTGACTATGAAGAATGGCGTAAGGCAGATAGCAATAACCCTTATGATTTACGCTTTGTTATTTTATCAGCTAGCAACTGCCGCTAAAATCACGAAAAAAGCCTATCGAATCATATTATTCGATAGACTTTTTCTTAATCTCAGTAAACCCCTACTATTACTCAAGTTTCAGCGATTTTAAGCGTAATGCATTCATTAACACAGAAACTGAACTCATTGCCATCGCCGCACCCGCAATAATCGGATTCAATAAACCGAAAGCAGCTAATGGAATACCTAACACATTATAAATAAAAGCAAAAAACAGATTTTGCCTGATATTTTTTAAAGTCGCTTGTGAAACCAACAAGGCATCTACCATCTGATTAACTGAATGTTGCATCAGCGTTGCTGAAGCAGTATGCTCTGCCACATCTGCCCCATTTTGCATAGCAAAACTTACATTAGCAGTTGCCAATGCAGGCGCATCGTTAATGCCATCACCCACCATAGCAACGACTTTGCCTTCTGCTCTAAGCTGCTGAATTTTTGCAGCTTTATCACGTGGTGATAAATTTCCATAGGCTTGTGTAATACTAAGTTGCTGAGCAATGTATTCCACTGCACTTTGTTGATCACCACTCATGATATACACATCAATATGTTGTTTTCTTAAGCGTTCAATCGCCACCAGAGAATCCGTTTTCAAACTATCAGCAATTGCAAATGCACCAATTGGTTGTTCATCGACAGCAACCGCAACAATACTTGCAATTTGCCAAACAGGATCTGTCAGTGTAGGCAGTAATAATTGACAATATTCTGGCTTACCTACTTTCACAACACCAATATCCTCCACCACTGCCTGAATACCTACACCAAGTGTGGTCTGAATTTGTGTAGTGTTGAATAAAGCCAGCTGCTGTTCAGCTGCCAACTGTACAATCGCTTGCGCCAAAGGATGATTGGCATGTTGCTCAACCGAAGCTGCAATCTGTAGCAATTGTGTTGCTGAATAGCCCATATTTTGGTCAAGCCAAGATGTAGCGATCTGTGGTTTACCTTCAGTTAAGGTGCCAGTTTTATCTAATACTACCGTATTTACGGCTGCACTTTCTTCCATTGCAGCGGCATCTTTGAACCAAATCCCACGTTTTACTGCATTGCCCATACCAACCATAATCGCAGCAGGGGTCGCTAAACCTAATGCACAAGGACAAGCAATCACCAATACTGCCACGGCATGAATCAATGCTGTCACTGCATTTTGGCTAATCCAATAAGTTAAGACAAAAGTGAATAACGCAATACCAATAACGGCAGGCACAAACACTGCGGCTACTTTATCTGCGAAACGAGCAATTGGGGCCTTACTTCCCTGTGCTTCTGATAATGCATTCATCATATCACCCAATAAAGTATGGCTACCTAATTGTTCTGCTCGATAAATTAATGTACCCTCGCTCAACATTGCACCAGCCAACACCTTACTCCCTACATTTTTAATTTCAGGTTTGGACTCGCCAGTTAAATGACTTTCATCACTCCAACCACTCCCACTTTGTACAATACCATCTGCGGCAATACGTTCACCTTGATTAGCACGTAATAACTCACCCACTTGTACTTGATCTAAAGGAATCTCTTGCCATTGTTGATCACGTAATACTTTGACTTGTTTTGGTGTTAATTTAAGCAGTAAACCTAAGCTATTTAAGCTGTGTTTTTTAGTGCGTTCTTCTAAAAATTTACCCAGACTAACAAAACCTAATACCATAACACCTGCTTCAAAATACACAGGCGGCATAGCATGCGCTGTATGTTCTGAGCTATACAACAACATAAATAGAGAATAAAAATAAATACTTAATGTTCCTAAGCTGACTAACACATCCATATTAGCTAATCCACCTTTAATACTGCCCCATGCGCTTTTATAAAAAGGAATTGCTAACCAAAATTGTACAATTGAAGCTAAGGCACATTGCCACCATGCAGGTAACATCCAATGATGTTGTCCCAATAACATACCTAGCATGCCGACAGCAAAAGGGAAGTTAATTAACAACAAAAGCCATAGGCACCAATGACTTACCTGCTTTTCCACAAGCACAACTTCATCATCTGTTTTGAGCGTCCCCGCAAAACCTGTATTTTGAATAATCTGCAAAATATCCTGCACTGAATGTGTACTATCTTCGAACATCACTTGTGCCTGCTCACTGGCAAAATTAACCGCAGCTTGTTGCACAAAAGGTTTTTTATTTAACACTTTTTCTATACGGCTTGCACAAGCTTGACAGGTCATTCCTTCGATTTGAATAGTAATTTTTTGCTGCATGCGTTATTCCATTTGTGTACAGTTAATTTCGATAAAAAAATAGACTGAACACACAGTCTATTTCTATTGCATAAGTGTTATGCTTGTTGTGCATCAAAGCCTGCATTTTCCACTGCATCAATTAAATCAGCAACGCTTACTTTAGTGTGATCAAATGTGACCTCTGCATTAGCTGCCTCTAGATTCACATTGGCAATAGCAACGCCATCAAATTCTTGTAAAATACGCGTGACACTTTTTACACAACCACCACAATGCATTCCTTCGATTCTTAATGTTACTTTTTGCATAATTAACTCCATCTTGATATAAATTTTGCTGTATGATATATGCTGCCTCTCAACGAAACTCTCACAAAATCGACCGCACTTTTACGCTGTCAACGCTAATGAAACAACTTCATTAGCTTATCACCAAAAAAGAAAGTCACAAGCCCAATACCAACAATGGCTAAGCCAATTAACTTGAATATATTCACTTCGCGTACAGGCATATTAATTAAACCATAATGATCAATAATCATTGCCATAATTAACTGACCTACAATGATAAAGAACAGCATATTGGTAATCCCCATTTTAGGAGAAAGCAATATAGTGGTGAATACTACTAGCACCCCAAGAGACCCTCCAATAAATTTCCACCAAGAATGCTGTGTCACTGTAGCAAGCTGAGTCAGCAAATCTGTTTTAATTGAGCTAATGACCAGTAAAAGCAAGGCGCCAGTACCAAAAGAAATAAAGGTTGCGATTAAAGGTTCATCACCCATTGCTTTTGCTAATTGAGAATTAATTGCCGCCTGAGAAGCAAGTGCGACACCTGCAGCGAGCGCAATCAATGTATAAAGAATAAACATAATTGACCTAAAATATGAAAACCAAACTTATTGTAGCGAGATTCTTTCTAGGTGCAAACGTTTAATCAATAAACAAGCTTGCATTCTGAGCCGAAATGCGTATGATGGCGACCTCGCAAATAGCGAATAACAATTTATTATTCACTTTTGGGTTCCCTCACCCCAATTAACAATCAAAAAGGTATTACAATGAAACATTCATTTTCGATCTTTAGCGATCAACAAACTCGTCGAGCTTTAATTATTTTGAGTTTTTTTCATATTTTTATTATTGCTGCGAGTAACTATCTGGTACAAATCCCATTTGAAGTTAAGCTTCCATTAAGTGCGTTTGGTGCAAGTGAAGATTTTAGCTTTCATAGCACTTGGGGAACTGTCACTTTTCCATTTATTTTTCTTGCCACCGATTTAACAGTACGTGTATTTGGCGCCAAAGAAGCAAGATGGATCATCTTTGTTGTGATGATTCCCGCACTCATTATCAGCTATGTAATTTCTACGTTATTTTCTGATAGCCAATACCAAGGCTTAAATGCGCTGAGCACATTCAATATGTTTGTCTTCCGTATTGCAATTGCAAGCTTTTTTGCTTATGTTTTTGGTCAATTATTGGATGTATTAGTGTTTAATCGCTTACGTCAATTAAAAACTTGGTGGATTGCGCCAACTAGCTCGATGATTTTTGGTTCAATGGCTGATACGTTCTTGTTCTTTGCAATTGCTTTCTATGCGAGCAGCGATCCATTTATGGCGGCACATTGGATGGAATTAGGCTTTGTCGATTATTTATTTAAATTAGTGATAGGTATCTTATTATTCGTACCCGCTTATGGTGTGGTATTAAATTTAATTTTACGTAAGCTCCAAGCACTTGCTTCGACACCCAGAATAGCTTAATTATTACACAAAAAAATGCCACAACAACGTGGCATTTTTACTAACTATTAATCCATAAAGGAATCCGTAAATTTACGCATAACCCGCCTAAATGGCTTGCACTTGCCCAAACTGCGCCATGATGCTCTTTAACGACATTTGCCACAATGGCTAACCCTAATCCGGTCCCACCAGTTTCTCTCGTTCTCGTTTCATCAACACGATAAAAAGGCTGAAAAATCTTATCATACTCAGACTCATCTAGTCCTTTGCCATTATCATCAATAACAATCATTAATTCTTGCTTTTTCAAGAAAATCGAAACTTTGATTTCACTATGTGTATATTTCAAGGCATTACGTACAATATTCTCCACCGCACTAACTAATAATCCTTTATTGCCATTAATGTAATATTTTTGTGGCTGAGAAATATTTTGTCTTACTGTGAAGCAAAGTTGACGATGCTCCGCCTCAAAAATGGCATCATCCAGCACTTCTTCCCATAATTCATTAATCGGAAAGATTTCACGTACTACATGACTATTTAACTGTTGACGAGATAACAATAATAAATCATTAATCATTTTATCTAAGCGGCGTGCTTCAATTTCAATTCGATGAATTTCAGTATTTTCTTCACCAAATCGACGACGTAACAACGCTAAAGCCAGCTGCAAACGAGTTAACGGCGTACGTAATTCATGAGAAATAGAAGACAGTAATACTTGTTGACTGGAAAGCAAATCTTCTAATGCTTCTGTCATCTGATTAAAACTTTGCCCTACTTGGCGTAATTCAAGAGAACCTTTAGTTTCAAGATCTTTATTGACTTTAAAATCGCCTAGTGATACAGCTTTTGCCGACATTTGTAAATTTTTAATTGGCTTACCAATACTTCGTGCTAACCACCACAATAATGGCGTTGAAATTAAAATTAGCAATGCCACTAATACCGCAGGATTGGCGAACACAAAGCTCATAATTTCTTTTTGTGCACTCACACGATCAATAAAGTACAAAGTATAAGATTTATTTGCTTCGCCACCCAAATGAATTGAAAAGGGTCCTACAATACGTACATCACCAAATACTTTTTTCAATGGTTTAGCTGGATTTGATGACGAATACATAAATTGTGACAAAAGTGGAATTTCAGCCGCTGATGCACCTAAAACATTACTTGTGTCACTTTCATCAACTAAAACAGGACGAATAACATCAAGGCGATCAGCATGAGAAAGCGGTACCCCTGCTAAAATTCGTGCGATTTGATTATGCCGAATAGAGGTAATAATTTCTTGTTGGTAAGATGAGAGTTCTTTTTCACTTAATTCTGAATAAATACGTGAATCAAAATAAGGAATCGAAAAAATAAGAATTGATAGCAAAGAAAAAGTAAGCCAGAAAAAGGCGAAAATACGGAATGAAATAGTATTAAAGTAACTTTCTTTCGCAAATGGCATACAGTCCTCAAACATAAGGCTATTATCAAATAATAGCCTTTTTATTTATCTTTCTGACACTAACAAATAACCACGACCTCTTAAGGTTTTAAACCAAGGTGAACCATCAGTACGAGGTGGTAATTTTTTACGTAGATTTGACATATGCATATCAATAGCACGATCAAATGGTGTTAATTGTTTGCCTAAGATTTCAATACTCAAAGATTCTCTTGAAAGAATTTGTCCAGGGTTTAAGACTAATTTTTGTAACAAC
Organism: Pasteurella oralis; assembly: GCF_042681465.1. Taxonomy (NCBI): domain Bacteria; kingdom Pseudomonadati; phylum Pseudomonadota; class Gammaproteobacteria; order Pasteurellales; family Pasteurellaceae; genus Pasteurella; species Pasteurella oralis. The sequence continues at coordinate 53,833 of NZ_JBHUFP010000027.1, read as the reverse complement.
GCAAATTCTGTTCCAGTTAACTCTAAATCTTTATCATTATAAAAAGCTTGTTGGCGTCCTGGGTAAAGGGTAATACCACAGAACATAAATTCACTACGATTATCTTTAAGTTCAACAACACCTAGAGGAGTTGACTGTTGTGTGCGGCGTAAAATTGCTTTAATTCGTGCTACCAGTTCACGATCATTAAAGGGTTTTGGAATGTAATCATCTGCACCAAGCTCTAAACCTAAAATACGATCAATATCATCGCCTCGTGCAGTCAGCATAATGACTGGAACACTAAATTCTTGACGAATTCTTTTTAGCGTTTCAACCCCATTTAACACAGGCATCATAATATCTAGCAAGACTAAATCATAACTAAGATCGAGTTTTTGTAATGCTTGTAAGCCATTATTTGCCATATCAATGTCAAAACCTTCTAGCGTCAATAATTCAGCAAGAAGCTCTATCAATTCAACATCATCATCCACTAACAAAATCTTAGGCATAGACTATCCTCAACTTTGATCAACCGAAAAAGAGCACATTCAAACAACAAAGTGCGACAAATAATTAACTATTTCCAAAATTGCCACCAGCTCTTTGGCGCAATATTTTCTGCTTGAATAATTGCATTATTAACCGCAGGCTTGTTTTCATCTGGTAAAGGTTTATCTAAATCAAAACTCGTTACCACCCCACGCTTATCAAAATTTACCAGCAATGTATGCTGTTCAGGCGTTTGATAAGCTTTTTGTTGTAAAAATACGTAATACCATTTGTCACTATTAAAAGGATCAATTAATACAGGTGTACCTAATAGATACTGCACTTGCTGAGCATTCATCCCTATCTGTAATTGATTTACCGCTGCAGCTTCTAAATAATTGCCTTGTGGCACATCAATACGATAAACGATTTTATCTACACTTGAACAAGCGGTGATACTCAATGCCAGCACAATAGCACTGATAACTGATTTAAATTGCATAGTTTTTACCTTTTTATACACTGCAAATGATGAACGATAATACCGAAACTTTGCTGGATTGCCAAATCAATTCTGTTCTTTCAACTGCCGTTGCAATTGGTCACGTAAATTTGGTGGTAATCCTTTAATTGTTAATGTATCAGTACTTTCATCCCAAAAAATACGCTGATTAATTAATTCTGCGTCGAAGCTAATAGTGACACCTTTACCAGAGCCAGAATATTTGGTTAACGATTTTAATGCCGAACGTACTGGTGGAATGCTTGGCTCTAAGCCATAATCCTGTTCACTCGCAAACTCCACAAAAGCGCGTTCGTTTAGAGTTGGCATATTGGCAGAAAGTTCCGTTAATTCAATCTCTTCTCCACAATTAATCTGCCCTTTGCAATATTCAAATACTTGCTTTTTCACGGCTTGCGCTTGTTCTTTGCTCAAATCCGCTTGCTCACAATAATCACTCACTGCTTGCAATAGACATTGATTTTGTACTTGAGGGTTCAACCCTTCATCTGCCCCTAAAAAGTCCATAAAGAAATCGCCAATTTTGCGTCCTACTCGCCCTTTAACAAAAGTCAAATAACGATTCGATTGTGCATCTAATTTTAACTCTGTCAAATTAATACGCGCTGCAATATCAAACTGTGTAATATCAAGATATTCAGTACGATGAATATCTAAATGTTCATCAACTAACATACTGGCTCGACTATCAAGTAAAGCAATAAAAAGATAATCTGTAGCTAAAAAGTTATAACGACAAAAGACTAGCGTGCCGTTGTCTGCAAATGAATATTTACTTAATTCTGTGGCTAAAAGTGCGGTCGATTTTTGACTAAACTCGAGAAATCCATTGTCATTTTCGAGTAAACGATTTAAATCTTGAGCAAAAAGGGAAGTGTCTTGAAATACACCATAGGCTTTACTTTTATTTTGATAGGCTTGATGTAGTTGCAACATCATTTGTTCTACTTCTGATGTAATTGTAAGTAGTTGTTCACGTAACAAAGTGCTTAATTTTACTGCCTCACCTTCACCGGTTCTCATCAACTGATGAAGCACAATTTCGTTCACATTTATGCTCATATTTAATCCATTATTTTGCCTTAAAAAGTTCGTCATATTATAACCGCACTTTTTTAACTATAAATAAGAAAAAATGCTGGGATATACAAAATAATCGGTTATGATATAGCACAAACTTTATTTCGTAATGCAAAATTAGAATGGCAAAAAATTCAAAATATCAAGATAAACAAGTAGATGCGATTTTAAATGACATGATCGCCGTTTTAGAAAAACATCAAGCACCTGTCGATTTATCACTCGTTGTTCTCGGTAATATGGTCACTAATTTATTAGTCAGCAGTGTTGGTACCAATCAACGCACAGCATTAGCCAAAGCCTTTTCAGATGCTCTATTACATTCAATTAGCGACAAAAAATCGTAAATATAATGTGGATTAAAGTAAGCAAACAATATCGCGAAGAAACCTCACGAAAAATTTCATGGGGTCATTGGTTTGCTTTTTTTAATATCTTATGGGCAATCGCCATCGGCACACGTTATGCCTTTATTATAGATTGGCCAGATACATTATTAGGTAAATTGTATTTTTTCATTAGCATTTTAGGTCATTTTAGTTTTGTCGTTTTTGCGCTTTATTTGCTGATTATTTTTCCACTGAGTTTTATCATCAAAAATCAGCGAACTTTCCGCGGTATTACTGTGATCCTGACCACAATTGGGGCGACACTACTATTGGTGGATACGGAAGTATTCTCCCGTTTTAATCTGCACTTATCTACCGTTGTGTGGAATTTATTAGTCAACCCAGATAACGGTGAACTATCACGTACATGGCAAATTTTCTTTGTCCCAATGCCGATTATTTTACTAGTTCAAATGGTTTTCTCGCGCTGGTCTTGGCAGAAATTACGTAGTTTAGAACGTCAAAAATGGCTTAAAGTAGTCGGTGTTTTCTTTGTCTGTACCTTTATCGCTACCCACTTAATTTATGCTTGGGCCGATGCGTTTATTTATCGCCCGATAACCATGCAGCGCTCTAACTTTCCACTCTCTTACCCAATGACCGCACGTTCATTCTTAGAGAAACATGGTTTCTTAAATAAAGAAGAATACGACCAAATTATTGAACAACAAGGTCGATTAGATGCACTAAAAGTAAACTATCCAAAACAAAAACTGAATTTTATTGCAAGCCAAACACCAAATATGGTCTTAATTACCATTTCCGGTTTACGCTATGACGCTATCACTGAAGCAAAAATGCCTCATTTGGCTCAGTTTGCAGCAAATTCAACTCAATTTACTAATCATTATAGTAGCGGTAATAGTAATAACACTGGGCTTACTGGCTTATTTTATGGTTTAAGCGCTAATTATATGGATAGCCTACTCAGTAATAAAACAGCTTCAGTCTTAGTTGAAAAATTAAAACAGGAAAACTATCAATTAGGTTTATTTTCTAGTACACAGTTTAATTCAACATTATTCCGTCAAGCCTTATTCCCGACTCTCAGCCGTTCAACGCGCAAGACTAACAATCAATCAGAAACTACGTTGTTTAAAACTTGGCTACAAACAGCAAAAACACAAAATAAGCCTTTTGCTGCCTACTTAAGTCTCGATATTCGTCCAAATTTGTCACCTGAAAACTATATACTGGAATTAGCCGAAATCGATCGTTTATTAAGCGCAATATTATCCGATATTGACTTAACCAATACTTTTGTTGCGATTACAGCTGAACACGGCTATCAATTTAATGATTTAAATAAAAAAGAACGTAATCATTATTTTGCACGTGATGAAATCCAAGTACCAATGATCATTCATTGGCACACCTTACCCGCACAACAAATAACTAAGTTAACTAGCCACATGGATTTACTGCCCGCAGTAATGAAACATATTTTTCATGCGCAAAATCCAATTTCAGACTATTCACAAGGCCGAGATTTGTTTAATTTAAACCAAGATGTAGGCTGGATTTTAGTATCTAACTATCGTTGGAATGTGATTGTTGCAGCTGATGGCACACAATACCATATTGATAAACAAGGAAATTATCAAAAATACAATCGTGATTACCAAAAAGAATCTTCTCAACGCCCACCGTTAGGATTATTCCTTGAGGTATTCAATCAAGATCGCTCGTTCATTGAAAAATAATCGAAAACTGGCTATGACCAATAGTCAAAACCAATTATATTTTTCAGGTTCAACACTTTATACTAGCGAGCAATTTTTTAGGATTTAGACATAATGTTATTAATTAAAAATCAGAGAATTTTTCATAACATTGCTAGTTATTCCATCAATCGCTTTAACGTATTGATTCCATTTCTATTTTTGATTAATCAGAAATCCTCAGCTATTGGGGATTTTTTTATCTCTACGATCCCTAACTTATCTCTCACCTTTATGCCTTCACGGAGCTATTATGAAAAACCACGTTCGTAGTTTTAAAACTTATATTAGAGATGAAATCATTAAAAAAGGGGGGTGGGTAAATGCACATGCACACGCAGATCGTGCCTTCACGATGACTCCAGAAAAAATTGGAATTTATCACACCAGTAATTTGCAACAAAAATGGGATTTAGTTGATGAAGTCAAACGTACATCCAGTGTAGATGACTATTATGCTCGTTTTTGCCAATCTATTGAATTAATGATCTCACAAGGTGTCACCGCCTTTGGTACTTTTGTTGATATCGATCCTATCTGCGAAGACCGTGCGATTATTGCTGCACACAAGGCACGTGAAGTATATAAACACGACATTACATTAAAATTTGCCAACCAAACACTAAAAGGTGTAATTGAACCAACCGCAAGACAATGGTTTGACATTGGTGCGGAAATGGTTGATATGATAGGCGGCTTACCTTATCGTGATGAATTAGATTATGGACGAGGCTTAGAAGCAATGGATATTTTATTAGATACAGCCAAATCTCGCGGTATCATGTGTCATGTCCATGTAGATCAATTCAACTCTCCTAAAGAAAAAGAAACAGAACAACTTTGTGACAAAACAATTGAACACGGTATGGAAGGACGCGTCGTTGCAATTCATGGCATTTCTATTGGCGCACATTCGAAAGATTACCGCTACCGTTTATATGAAAAAATGCGTCAAGCACAAATGATGATGATTGCGTGCCCAATGGCATGGATCGATAGTAATCGTAAAGAAGATTTAATGCCATTTCATAATGCATTAACGCCAGCAGATGAAATGATTCCAGAAGGGATTACTGTTGCAATCGGTACCGATAATATCTGTGATTATATGGTGCCATTATGCGAAGGCGATATGTGGCAAGAACTGAGCTTACTAGCCGCAGGGTGTCGCTTTCCTGATTTAGAAGCCATGGTAAATATTGCTAGTATCAATGGACGTAAAGTACTTGGTCTAGATGTGTAATTAAGCAATAATGAAAGGCTAAAGGAGCAATCCACAGATTATAACAGCTCTCATTGTAGCAATGTATTTCAGCAGCACTCAAAAAGCAAACCAATTAATCAGACATTTTCATTATCAAGGCGGACACAAGACCCGCCTCTCAATTTCCATGCTCTTGTAATGTTTACCAACCATTTGGCAGAAGATAGCTATTCGTCACCAAAACCTTCAGAAAACAGACCGCACTTTTAGTGTGATAATTAAGCTCATACAAACACATTCATACAGAGTATCTCGCCAGCACGCTAAATTGTACGCAGTACCGCTCTTTGAGAAGCATCACTTTTATTTCAAAACTTTCTAAAAATCGACCGCTCTTTTACTCACTTTCTTACAGCACAATGCCTTTTACTAGGCTAAAACAATCTCCAATAGCTCATCAAAACGACCAATACTGTAAGTCGGTATAACATTTGTCGCATTTTCGCGATTATAATGTAACCAACACGTATCCAACTGCGCGTTATGTCCACCTAAAATATCAGAATCCAGATTGTCGCCGACCATCAAAACTTGGCTGCGATCCGTGACATTCGCTAGCTCTAAACTATGTTCAAAAATACGCGAATCAGGCTTTGCGATTCCCACTTCTTCTGAAATAGTAATAAACTGAAACCAATCGGCTAACCCAGTCTTCTCTAAACGTAAACGTTGCAAGGTTGTAAATCCATTAGTAATGATGCCTAAATTGGTATGCTCTTTTAATACTGCTAAAGTTTCTACTACATGTTCAAGTGGCTTACAAATATCTGCCATCGCAATTAAATAATGATCATTTAATTCCACTGGCTTTTTATTTAAACGAGTAGCCCAACTGGCAAAACGCGTCACTTGCAATTGTTCCGCCGTAATTTCTGCATTTTGATACTGTACCCAAAGTGGTTTATTAACTCGTTGAAACTCTTCAAAATCAGTCTGTTGGAAATCAACACCATAATCAGCAAATAATTTTTGCAAACCAGCAAATGCATCGAAAGAAAATAACGTTTCATCTGCATCAAAAAAAAGCCATTGGTATTTCATTTAATCATTGCTCCATCTATTTTTATTCTAAGTTCTTGTCCATCATGGCAAGTTTTAATTAATTCAAATAACGCATGTGCTTCAGGGTATTCTTTTTTTAAATAACCTAGCCACTGCTTAATTCGTGCAACATGATAAAATCCAGTATCAAACTGATTTTCAGTATGCGCATATTGCTGCAATATTTGTTGTACTTGCGCCCATGCCATTTTAGGTTGATTGTATTTCACGACGAAACTCAAATTAGGAATACTAAGTGCGCCGCGCCCAATCATTAAATCATTACAACCCGTTATCGCTAAACAATTTTGTCCATCTTGCCAATTCCAAATCTCACCATTAGCAATTACAGGAATGCGCAGTTTTTGTCGAATTTCATTAATCTTCGCCCAATTGATTCGATCTGCACGGTAACCGTCCGCTTTAGTTCTGCCATGAATAGTCATTTCTGTTGCCCCACCCTGCTGCACTGCATCAGCAATCTCAAAAGCTTGTTCAAGACTATCCCAGCCTAAGCGAACTTTAACACTGACTGGCAAATGTTTAGGTACTGCTTGACGTAAGGCTGCTGTTGCTTGATAAATTAATTCCGGTTGCTTTAATAATGAAGCGCCACCATGGCTACCATTCACCGTTTTAGAAGGACATCCACAGTTCAAGTCAATTCCATGGGAACCCAAAACAATAGCACGTTGTGCATTTTCAGCTAACCACTTTGGATGTTGTCCTAATAACTGTACTCGAACAGGGGTACCCGAACTAGTAAAACCTTGCTGATACAACTCAGGACAAAGACGATAAAATACTTTTGCAGGCAAGAGTTGATCCACGACACGTACAAATTCAGAAATGCACAAATCATAGTGGTTTATTTCACTCAGAAGTTGGCGCACAAAAGGATCAAGTACGCCTTGCATTGGCGCTAGAATTACACGCATTGTTTGTCAGTTCTCACTAAATAAAACAACACTAACGCCGTAATAGCACCTAACATGTCAGCCAAAATATCTTTTTGCGCGTCCCAGCTATCGCCTTGCGAACCCAAAAATGCCGCGCCGGCTTCACCACCAGCAATCACAGCATACTGCCACTCAATTAATTCATAGCTTGCCGCAACGCTCATAATAAAAAACAAAGAAAAAAAGCCAGCAAGCGCTGGACTACATAATTTACGGCGTAATAGCCACTCAGCCATTGGAAAGCTATAAAATCCAATCGCGTAATGAGCAACACGATCAAAATGATTACGTTCCTCTCCTAACCAAGCTGATAAGAGGCGATTACCCCAATCAAATGGCACATGTTCAAAAGTATAATGGGCACCAATTAAATGTAAGATCATCCAAAGACTCATTAGGCAATAAGCAAGATGACTAAATTGAAAAATGCGGTAAGTCACTACAAGTAGTCCTAAAATTAACAATATTGGTAAAACTTCAGCATACCATACCGCTCTTGAGAAAGGTTCAATGCCTGACCATACCAAAATCAGCACAATGATCATTGCAAGCAAAAGTGGAAAACGATCTTTTGCTGGCAATAACATTATTTCCAACCTTTTGTTTTACAAATTAAATCATACGCGGCTTGAATTTGCTGAGTTTTTTCTTTAGCCATTTCTAACATTTCTTTTGGTAACCCTTTTGCCACTAACTTATCTGGGTGATTTTCATTCATTAAACGGCGATATGCACGTTTAACTGTTTGTTGATCATCTGTGGCAGCCACACCCAGTACTTGATAAGCATCTTCTACTGTTGGACCAGAATGTGATTGGTAACCACCATAATTTTGCTGGCTATGTTGTTGATAGCTATAACCATTTTGGTAACTTTGCTGTTGGTAGCTTCTACGAGTAAATTGACGCGCAGCAAATTCCATTGCCAACATTTGCTCAAACTGAAAACGAGATAAACCAAGTTCTTCTGCAACAACATACAAAACGTCTTTCTCGCTTTGCTCTAATTGCGCATCAGCAAACGCCGCCTGTACTTGTACATGTAAAAACATTCTCAACAAATCTGCGCGTTGTCCACAACCGAGTCGAAATTCACGAATCACTTGACGCAAAGGGAAATCAGTCCCTTTACCACGCGTAAAAGCCTCTTGAGCTAAACGGCGATTAGTCTCATCTAATTGCATTTGCTGCATTAAATGCGTTGCTAATTGAATATCGTTTTCTGTCACTCGCCCTTTTGCTTTACTTAAATGTCCTAGCACGGCAAAAGTCGTTTGCATGAAAAGCGACTGACGAGTAATTTTACTTTTAAAAAAGCTCGAATTTACCGTACCAAGCTCATACAATTTTTTATCACCCAAATGACCTAAAATCACGCCACAGATTGCGCCGAAAAAGCCACCAAACTTCCAACCGATAATCAGTCCTAAAAATTTACCAATAAAACTCATTCTTTTTCTCCAAAATAGACAAAAGTGCGGTCTGCTTTACTAAAATATTGCACAATGCTTAAAATTTTCTTAAAACAGACCGCACTTTTCGCTTATTTCACCCCATATTGTTCCCGATAAGCACGCATAGCGGGTAAATATTGTTGATACTGTGCTTCTTGTTCAATGAAGCTAATCAAATCATCAAAATCAACAATTGACAATACTTGGCATTGATAATCACGCTCAACCTCTTGAATCGCAGATAACTCGCCTTGACCTTTTTCTTTGCGGTTTAAAGCGATAAGTACCGCGCTTAATTGCGCATTATTTGCAGCAATTAATGCCATTGACTCGCGAATGGCTGTACCCGCAGTAATCACATCATCAACTAATAACACGTTACCCTGTAAAGCTGCACCAATTAAATGACCGCCTTCGCCATGATCTTTAACTTCTTTACGATTAAAACAAACGGGCTTATCAACCTGAAATTGATTAAATAGCGCAACAGATAACGTAGTTGCAATGGGAATGCCTTTATAGGCGGGACCAAAAATCACATCATAATCCAACCCATTGGCTTGAATCGCTTTGGCATAAAATTCACCTAAACGCGCTAAATCAGCGCCCGTATTAAATAAACCCGCATTAAAAAAATATGGGCTAATACGACCTGATTTCAATGTGAACTCTCCAAATTTCAATACGTGACGACTTAACGCAAATTGAATAAATTCTAATTTATAAGCTTCCACTCTCAAGTCCCTTTTATTCTGCTAGCGCTTGGCGCTGGGCAGCAAAAATCACATCACAACCTTGTTTCGCTAATCCAAGTAACGTTAAGAGTTCCTCATGGCTAAATGGTTCACCTTCTGCCGTCCCCTGTACCTCAATCATTCTGCCATCTTCCATCATGACGACATTCATATCCGTTTCCGCAGTTGAATCTTCAACATATTCCAAGTCACATACAGCTTCTCCTTCAACAATACCGACGGAAATTGCCGCCACTAACCCTTTGAGCGGGTTAGTTTTTAATGTACCATTTGCAACTAATGTATTAATCGCATCACATAAAGCAACACAAGCGCCTGTAATCGAAGCCGTACGCGTACCACCATCTGCTTGGATTACATCACAATCTAAGGTAATCGAGCGCTCACCTAACGCTGCTAAATCCACCATCGCGCGTAATGAACGTGCAATTAAACGCTGGATTTCCATAGTTCGTCCACTTTGTTTGCCTTTTGCTGCTTCACGTTGCATGCGACTATGAGTTGAGCGTGGTAACATGCCATATTCTGCGGTTACCCAGCCTTGATTCTGTCCTTTCAAAAAACGCGGAACAGACTCCTCAACCGTTGCGGTACATAATACTTTTGTATCACCAAATTCGACAAGCACCGAACCCTCAGCGTGTTTTGTGTAGTGACGAGTAATTTTAATTGGGCGGGGCTGATTATTTGCACGTGCATTTGGGCGCATAAGATATTCCTTTTTATTCGCTATTCTGATAAAAAATTCGCGCTATTTTAGCATGCAAACAAACTGACAGAAACGAAATTTACAAGTACAATAGCCAAGTTTAACAGTTCATCTTTTCGTAACACTTAAGGAATTCACATGATTTATAGTATGACCGCCTTCGCCCGTCTTGAAATAAAACAAGAGTGGGGCGATGCCATATGGGAAATTCGTTCGGTAAACCAACGTTATTTGGAAACTTTTTTTCGTTTACCTGAACAATTTCGTGGTCTTGAAAATACGTTACGTGAAAAACTGCGTCAAAAGCTCACACGTGGTAAAATTGAATGTACACTGCGGATTGATAATAAAAAACAAACTGCAACTGAACTCAATTTAAACAAAGCCTTAGCACAACAAGTTATCCAATCATTACAATGGATTAAACAACAAGCAGGTGAAGGCGAAATTAATTTAAATGATGTGTTACGCTATCCAGGGGTCGTAGAAGCACCAGAGCAAGATCTAGATCTTATTAGTCAGCAATTGTTAAGCGGCTTTGACGCTTTATTAACTGACTTTATTGCAATGCGAGCGAGAGAAGGTGAAAAAGTACAAGCGTTAATTGAACAACGCTTGACCGCTATTTCTATTGAAGCGGATAAAGTGCGGTCAAAAATGCCAGACATTTTACAATGGCAACGCGATCGTTTACTACAACGCTTTGAAGAAATTAATTTACAGGCTGAGCCTCAACGACTGGAACAAGAAATGGTTTTAGTGGCACAACGCGTAGATGTAGCAGAAGAGCTAGATCGCTTACAACTACACGTGAAAGAAACACAAACTATTTTACAAAAAGGCGGTGCAATTGGTCGTAAATTAGACTTTATGATGCAAGAGTTAAACCGTGAATCCAATACCCTTGCGTCAAAATCAATTAATACTGAAGTGACAAATTCTGCGGTAGAATTAAAAGTGTTAATTGAACAAATGCGTGAACAAATTCAAAACTTAGAGTAAGGAAAAAGGATATGACTTATTCATTATTAACTCAAATGCAAGATACTATTGCTTGCGATTTACAACAATACACTTTAATTGAAATTAAAGGTGAAGATGCGGAAAAATTCTTACAGGGTCAATTAACTTGTGATGTGAGCCAACTTGCTGAAGGGGATTCAACACTAGCAGCTCATTGTGATCCGAAAGGCAAAGTCACTTCATTATTCCGTTTAATTCGTACGGAAGCACAACATTTCTGTCTTTTAATCAAAAAACAACTGTTACCAACTACATTAGAACAGCTCAAAAAATACTCTGTCTTTTCAAAAGTGACTTTCACTGAACTGAATTGGCATATTATTGGTTTAGCTGGTCAACAGCTCATCAATGCGTGTGATGAAATTCAAGCTCAAATCCGCATCCATCTAAACAGCCAACAGCCTCGCCTATTACTGCTTCACCCAACCTCGTTAGATATCACAACTAACGCAACACATTCTGTATGGGACCTGTTAGATATTCAAGATGGTATTCCAATGTTAAGCACAGTAACACAAGGCGAATTTATTCCCCAAGCCTTAAATCTACAATGCTTAGAAAATACGATTTCCTTCCAAAAAGGTTGCTATATTGGGCAAGAAATTGTCGCACGTGCCAAATATCGTGGTGCAAATAAACGAGCGATGCTCACTTTTGTTGGCAATAGCCAAGACACGCCTGAATTAAACAGTGAAATTGAAATGCAATTAGACACTCACTGGCGTAAAACTGGTGCAATTATCAATGCAGTCAATTTCGAAGGCATATTATGGTTACAAGTCGTTATGAATAATCAGGTGGAAGCGGGAACAAAATTCAGACTCACCGAACAGACCGATTTAGCTTTGTTAACATTACCTTACGAACTCGCATAATTCATAATTCAATTTTACCTAATTAAAAAGCAGACTATTTGTCTGCCTTTTATTTAGAAACAGGAAATTATTTCGCAGTTGCTTTGCGTAATGCTTGATTCGATTTCACTTTTGCAATAATCAAACCAGCTATACAGCCTAAGATAGCGAATGGTAACCACTCCATCGAATAAGCTTTAAGCGGTAAATTGGCGACTAGCGTTGATCCCATAACAGAAAGAATCGAAATAATTGTCACAAGAACAATTGAAACACCTTTAGCTAATCTTGGTAGTGGCATGACTAAATTGACTAATAAAAGCAACATAGCAGTCATTGAAATTGGGTAAAGTACCAGTAAGACAGGAACAGATTTACTAATCACCGCATTCAAACCTTGATTTGCTAAACCAAAGCCAATTAACGTGAATAAAATCGCATAGTTACGATAAGAAACTTTTGGGAAAATACTATTAAAATAAGATGATGTCGCAACAACCAGACCAATCGCCGTCGTTAAACAAGCAAGCGTAACGATTAAGCCAAGCAGGCTTCGACCTAGCGCGCCAAAAGATTGCGTTGTCGCTTCATTTAAAATAAACACACCTAAGTTTTGACCTTTGGCGGATACTTCAGCAAGCATGCCTGTACTTAATGGCATATTATTACCAATCCAACCAATCGCAATATAAATAAAGGCAAGCGCAATAGCGGCAACAATACTTGCCAGTGTAGCCTGCTTAATAAAACTACTATTTTTATCACTTTTCGCACGAATAGCATTCATTACAACAACAGAGAAAGCAAAAGAAGCTAATACATCCATTGTTTGATAGCCTTCAATAAAGCCCGTTACCAATGGGTTGCTCATACCTGCTGCGGTATTCACATATTCACCGCCCATTAAAATAGTCGCCATGCGAACCACTAAAGCCATAATCGCCACTAAAAGTACAGGCGTTAAAATAGCACCAATGCGATCCACCATTTTAGTTGGATTCAAACTCACCCATAACGTGATACCAAAATAAACGAGAGTGAAAACGAACAATGCTATTTGATCCATTTCACCAATAAATGGAATCACTGCCATATCAAATGCCGTTGCGGCAGTACGTGGAATAGCAAAGAAAGGACCGATAGTTAAATAAATTGCACCGAGTAAGAGAATTGACATCCATGGATGAATATCTTCTAATGCTTTTTTATATCCGCCTTCATAACGCGTTGCAACTAAAATACCTAATAGTGGCAATCCCACTCCAGTTGTAACAAAACCAAGAATAGCAGGCCAAAAACCCAGACCACTTTCAAACCCTAACTTGGGCGGAAAAATTAAATTTCCTGCGCCAAAAAAAATGGCAAATAACATAAAGCCAACTACAAAGGTGTTTTTGTTCATATAAAACCTCAAAAGTAAAAAGAAATAAAATTTTTTTAATCTATACAGAATATAAAAATGTGACATTGTACTATAAAAAATCGACAGCACCTACAACAGTGTGCTAAAAAATGTACAATATTTAGACGTGTTACAATAACTACCTAACCGAATACATAGGTATAAATAGCATTTCTGTCTGATGTTAAAGCGACTTTAGCAGAAAACACCGTACAATGATTGAGTTAATTGACCCTTTGCTGTAAACTACTCTCCCGTCTTTGATTATTCATTCAATCTATTTTTCATCTCAACAGTTAGGTTTCATATGGCTACAAATTATATTTTTGTAACGGGTGGTGTTGTATCTTCCCTAGGTAAAGGTATTGCAGCAGCGTCATTAGCAGCAATCTTAGAAGCTCGTGGTTTAAATGTAACCATGTTAAAACTTGATCCTTATATTAATGTGGATCCAGGTACAATGAGCCCAACTCAGCATGGTGAAGTTTTCGTTACCCAAGACGGCGCAGAAACCGATTTAGATTTAGGTCATTACGAACGCTTTATTCGTACTAAAATGACCAAACGTAATAACTTTACGACAGGAAAAATCTATTCTGAAGTACTACGTAAAGAACGTCGTGGTGATTATTTAGGCGCTACAATCCAAGTCATTCCACATATTACTAATGAGATTAAATCTCGTGTTATTGATGGTGCAGCGGGTCATGATGTTGCGATTGTTGAAGTTGGGGGAACTGTTGGCGATATCGAATCATTACCGTTTTTAGAAGCGTTACGTCAATTAGCGGTTCAAGTAGGTCGTGAGCGGACTTTATTTATGCACTTAACATTAGTGCCATATATTCCAACTGCGGGTGAAGTGAAAACCAAACCGACCCAACACTCAGTTAAAGAATTATTATCTATTGGTATTCAGCCAGATGTTCTGGTTTGCCGCTCAGATCGTATGATCCCACCAAATGAACGTGCCAAAATTGCTTTGTTCTGTAATGTGCCAGAAAGAGCCGTAATTTCATTAAAAGATGTCAGTTCAATCTATCAAATTCCAGCATTACTAAAATCACAAGGTTTAGATGATTTCATTTGCCAACGTTTCCATTTAGATTGTCCAGAAGCTGATCTTTCAGAATGGGAACAAGTGTTATATCAAGAAGCCAATCCAACAGGTGATGTGACTATTGGGATGGTCGGTAAATATACTGAATTGCCCGATGCATACAAATCAGTCAATGAAGCATTAAAACATGCAGGTCTCAAAAATCGTTTAAACGTGAATATCAAATATATTGATTCACAAGATGTAGAAACTAAAGGTACCGAAGTGTTGGAAGGTGTGGATGGTATTTTAGTGCCTGGCGGTTTTGGTAATCGTGGCATAGAAGGCAAAATTCTTACAGCAAAATATGCACGCGAAAATAATGTACCTTATTTAGGTATTTGCTTAGGTATGCAAGTCGCTTACATTGAATACGCACGTAATGTTGCAGGTTTAACTCATGCAAATTCAACAGAATTCGACCGCACTTGCGACTATCCCGTTGTCGGTTTAATTACAGAATGGCAAGATGCGGAAGGTAATATTGAAACGCGTTCTGATAGATCTGATTTAGGAGGCACTATGCGTTTAGGCGCCCAACAATGCCATCTAATCGAAGGAAGCAAAGCTTATCAGCTTTATGGTGCAGAAACCATTGAAGAACGCCATCGCCATCGTTACGAAGTAAACAATGTATTACGCCCGCAAGTTGAACAAGCAGGTTTGAAAGTAACAGGTTTATCTGCAGATAAAAAATTAGTGGAAATCATTGAAGTACCAAACCATCCTTGGTTTGTTGCTTGCCAATTCCATCCTGAATTTACATCTACACCTCGCGATGGTCATCCATTATTTGCTGGTTTTGTCAAAGCAGCTAAAGAAAATCAAAAAAAATAAATACGATAAAGTAAGCGTCACAACATTGTGGCGCTTATTACTCATCGCTTAATTCCGTTTGGATCACGCTCTATCTCCCCTCATTCACATTATAATCTGTGTACCTTTTGCTATTTTCTCACTGCGTAAATCCAGAGCATAGTCAATCAGTGAATTCCTCTTAACAACTTATTCATCTCTTTCTATTTCATTTACATATACTAAATCTATGACCACATTCTTCTACGATTGTAACAAACTAAGTGCGGTCTATTTTTACTTAATTTTGCAGTGCTGTTTAGTAATCAATACGTTACGAAAGCTATGTAGATAAAACGTAAAATTAGGCTATTGTCTATGCTAGAAGGCGGCTTAAATAAAGGCTGTAAACTAAATTTTGTAATGACTTTTTCCTCGCTTAAAAAACTAGATATAAATCAATTAATCAGCATTTTTCACAAGACAAACGAAATGAATTATTTTAAGATACGACACATTCGTTATAGTTTACTTTCAATTTAAGAGGAAAATAAAAATGGCAAAAATCGTTAAAGTGATCGGCCGTGAAATCATCGACTCACGTGGTAACCCAACTGTTGAAGCAGAAGTACATTTAGAAGGTGGCTTCGTCGGTTTAGCTGCAGCACCCTCAGGTGCATCAACAGGTTCACGTGAAGCATTAGAATTACGTGATGGTGACAAAGCACGTTTCTTAGGTAAAGGTGTATTGAAAGCGGTTGAAGCAGTAAACGGTCCTATCGCTCAAGCATTAATTGGTAAAGATGCGGCGAATCAAGCTGAAATCGACCAAATCATGATCGATTTAGATGGTACTGAAAATAAATCTAAATTTGGTGCAAATGCGATCTTAGCTGTTTCTTTAGCCAACGCAAAAGCAGCGGCAGCAGCGAAAGGTATGCCATTATTCGCTTGGATTGCTGAACTTAATGGTACACCAGGTCAATACTCTATGCCGTTACCAATGATGAACATCATTAATGGTGGTGAACACGCAGATAACAACGTTGATATCCAAGAGTTCATGATTCAACCAGTAGGTGCAAAAACATTAAAAGAAGCCCTACGTATCGGTGCAGAAGTTTTCCATAATCTTGCTAAAGTATTAAAAGGTAAAGGCTTAAGTACAGCTGTTGGTGATGAAGGTGGTTTCGCGCCTAATTTAGAATCAAACGCAGCTGCACTTGCTTGTATTAAAGAAGCTGTTGAAAAAGCGGGTTATGTTTTAGGTAAAGATGTCACTCTCGCGATGGACTGTGCATCATCTGAGTTCTATAACAAAGAAAATGGTATGTATGAAATGAAAGGTGAAGGTAAATCATTCACTTCACAAGAATTCACACATTATTTAGAAGAGTTATGCAAAGAATATCCAATCGTATCTATCGAAGATGGTCAAGATGAATCAGACTGGGAAGGTTTTGCATACCAAACTAAAGTTTTAGGTGACAAAGTTCAATTAGTTGGTGATGACTTATTCGTTACTAACACTAAAATTTTAAAAGAAGGTATCGAAAAAGGTATCGCGAATTCTATCTTAATTAAATTTAACCAAATTGGTTCATTAACTGAAACATTAGCTGCAATCAAAATGGCAAAAGATGCTGGTTACACTGCGGTAATTTCACACCGTTCTGGTGAAACTGAAGATGCAACTATCGCAGATTTAGCAGTAGGTACTGCGGCGGGTCAAATCAAAACAGGTTCAATGAGCCGTTCAGATCGTATCGCAAAATACAACCAATTAATCCGTATTGAAGAAGCATTAGGTGATAAAGCACCTTTCTTAGGATTAAAAGCCGTTAAAGGTCAAGCATAATTTATTGCTGATAAAACGATAAAAAATAACACCGCACTTTTTAGTGCGGTGTTTTTTTGCTTATTCATGCCACATTCCATGTGTTATTGTATCCAAATTTTAAAATGAGATAAGCAAAAGCCTAGTCACTCATTTCTTACTTATATCAACATGTGTTTTAAAACAGAAATAAAGTGTTTGTACTATTTTTTAGCAGGTGGTACCAAAATTTTACTTGGTCCAAAAGGTGGTAGAATCCCCCATTGATATGCCAAAGAAAATGTCTTACCACTTACAGTATGTCCACAAGGTTCAAGATTTAAATCATTGAAACCATGGCTTGTTAAACAAAAGCCTAATAACACATCTTTAATAATAAAAGAACCTGTATCTGTTGGAATCAAACTAAATACTGTATGATTTGTATCTGTGCAATTACTCACTCCTTGGAAGGCAAAGCATTTTGATGCACCTACTACTTTAAATTGTATTAAGGTGCCACCATCGCGGTTCTCTTCATATTCTGGTCCCTTATATTCCACTAGCTCCCAATGTTTATTTAAAGGGCTATGAGTACCATAGTGATCATTTCGAATTGGCTCACCAGTAAATAAACTACGTAAGCTAACACGTGGTGGAGGCGATAATTCAACATCAGGATAAGTTGTTGGATCTGGGTTTAATTCTGCATAACTTGGTAACGCTAATATCAAATTCAATAAGAAGCTCAATAAATATTTGTTCATTATATCCTCCTTAACGATCACGTACAAAACTAACAGGAAAATGATCAGAAGTAATTTGTGAGCGTAGCTGATTTAGCATTAAACTCGCACCAATACGCTCACGCGCTTGCTCTCTACGTGGTAAATTTGCGTCATGCAAAATCGCATAATCTAAAATACTACCAGAACGATGAGTCGGTTCTGTTGGCGCAATAATAACTGTATTTTCACTTACAGAAGGTTCCTGTCTTAATGCGGCTTCTAGATTAACAGGGGCACGATTAAAGTCACCAACAACCATCCAGCTATACCCTCGCCTCTCTGGCATTTGATTAAAAGTAGTAAAGATATTACGGATCAAGCTTACCGCATCAGAACCACCTGTTGCTAAAGCATGCACTGTAAAAAATACATCTGTACCAATACGAATACCTATGGCGGGACGCGATTGAAGCACTGAGGAGTCGGAATGTATCACAAAAGCCTCATCCGCTTGGCGGCGTGACACAATAGCCAAATTGACTCGGTTTGCACCAACATCTAAACGAGAATAATAAATATAAACCGTATTTGGACGAGAACGAGTACCTAAATTCCAAGTATATTCGTCAATTGGCGTTCCGCCATGTTGAATCACTCGTGCAGTTCTTAGCGCAGTGCTCGGCAAAGAGCCTGCTTCCTGTACCATTAAAATGTCTGCACCTTGTTCGCCCGATAATAACTGACGAACATTAATATTCCATTTACTTTCATTTGCGGCAGAAGAGCCTTGTAAATTCCAAGTCGCTACTTTGAAATCACTTAAATTAGCATAACTTGAAAAGCTAAATAACACAGCACAGAAAGCTATACTTAATTGCTTTATCCATTGCATATTAACTCCTTAGTTTAATTAACCGCCATAGCTTTTAATAGAGGAGGAGCGAGATACCATGTTTGATCACGTAATGGTTCGGTTGCTCCATCACAAGTTGATAATGTAATCGTTGAATAATCTGTTGTACTCACTGGGTTATAAGTCACACAACGTCCCTGTGATACACTTTTAATGACAAAAGCGCCACTATCTGTTGGTAATAATTCAAACTCTTGCGCTAATCTATTTAAATTACAAGTATCATGAATCAACCCATTACCATAAGCTTCAATACAAGTACCTAAAGATTGGTTAACGAAACGAAAATGTTCACGATGTTTACTATGTTCCATTTTCCAATTACGAATTGTGCCAAAATTCTGAGAATCTATATTGGCATAAGCCCATAACCAATTACGTTTTGCCAATGCCCAAACCGTCAGTACTGTGCCATTCTGCCCCATCAAAGTCATAAAATTTGATGAGTCAGATGAAAGGACTGGCTCATTAACACCTTTAACACTAGGTGTTGGAGTTGTTAACCCACTCAATAATACAGGTTCAGGTATTTTTTCTTTTTGCTGCTCATCTGAGTTAGATGAAGAAAGCAAATTAAATGGCGTTGAAGGCGCTTTTGATAATAGGGGTTGAAATTGTGTTGTTGAAGATTTAGTCGCTAAATCAGTTTGAGACTCAGGCTGAGAACAGTCACATATCCGTTGATTTGATGAACAAGCAACTAAACCTAACAATAAAAGACTAGGTAAAAACCTTTTCATTGTATCTCCTTAGATTTATCCTTAAATTTAAAGGGGCGCAAATTTTATACGTTTTTTTGATAAAATCAACTCAAATTAGATAAAATAAATACAAAGGGGAAGGATTTAAGAAAAGGTACGATGAGTTATAGATTAGATTTTATTCGATGCCACTATGCTGCGCAAACCAACTTTCTAAAATGAGGCAAGCTGAGATACCATCGACTTTACTTTTGTCTAATGCACGATAACCACCACGCGTAAAAATCTCTGCACGAGCCTGTGCTGTCGTCAAACGTTCATCTTGTAATTCAACTCTAATACCAAAACGTCCGTGCAAACGATTAGCAAACTTTCTTGCTCTTACACTAAGTTCTTGCTCTGAACCATCCATATTTAAAGGTAAACCAACTACAATGATATCGGGCTTCCACTCGGTTAAACATTTCTCAATTTGCTGCCAATTAGGAATACCATCTTGCGCTTTGAATGCAGCCAATGCTCGAGCCGTGCCAGTAATGCTTTGCCCTACTGCACAGCCAATGCTTTTTGTACCAAAATCAAATGCCAGTGCGGTAATTCCCATTAGCAATGCCCTGCTTGATATGCCAAATTATGATGTTGAATACCTAACAATAAATTGGCTTCTAACCAACGATCTTCGTAAGATACATCAAATAAAATACGATCATTAGCAGGTACAACTAACCAATCATTATTAGCAATTTCTCCTTCTAATTGACGTGGTGTCCAACTTGCACAACCTAAAGCAACTAAATATTTTTCAGGTTCATTTGGCGTACCGAACGTATCAATAATATCGGCAGAAGTTGTTAGGAATAAATGATCGGTCACTTTGTAACTGTGTTTGAAATCTCGAGTAGTTTTAGTATGTAGAATAAAACCACGCTCAATATTGACAGGTCCCCCAGCTAACACTAAATCATCACCATAAGTGCGGTCAGTTTTCATCATAAAATTCATCTTGGCACAAAGTTCTGCAATACTCAGATCTGTGGGTTGGTTGAGAACTAACCCCATTGTGCCTTGATCATTATGCTCACAAATGTAAACTACAGAGCGAGAAAAATATTCATCTTCCATTTGTGGCATTGCAATTAAAAAATGATCTTGTAATTCCATCATATCTCTCTTTTAACCTAAATCACCGAAACAAGTTTGCAAAGCAGTAATTGCTGCTAGTGCGGCTGTCTCAGTACGTAATACGCGTTTTCCTAATAACACTTCAGTAAAACCTTGCTGCTCTGTTTGTGCAATCTCTTGCGCAGATAACCCACCTTCAGAGCCAATCAATAAACGTACTCCTTCCGCTGGAATTTCAGGTAGGGTACGAATTGAATATTGGGCTCTTGGATGTAAATTCAACTTTAAACTCCCATCTTTTTCTGTACACCAGTCTTGCAACTTCATCATTGGACGAATTTCAGGCACAATATTGCGCCCACATTGTTCACAAGCAGCAATTGCAATCTTCTGCCATTGGTGGATTTTTTTATCCATACGTTCTGCATCTAACTTTACACCACAACGTTCAGACCACAATGGCGTAATCACATTCACACCTAATTCGACGGATTTTTGAATAGTAAATTCCATCCGTTCGCCACGTGAAATCACTTGTCCTAAGTGAATTTTAAGGTGGCTTTCACGATCATCTAATTGCTGGCTTAAGATTTCAACTTCTACTGCTTTTTTACTTGATTGCGTAATAACTGCTGTATAAATATAGTTCGTACCATCAAACAACTCCAATTGTTGACCTGCTTGCATACGTAGCACACGCCCAACATGATTCGCGGCTTCTTCACTTAACGCACAATATTTCACTGCTTGCAATAAAGTAGAGTGATAAATTCTTGGTATTCTCATAATGTTAATTAACCGTGTTATTTTGCTAAATATCATATCAGAAAAGCTCATTTTCAGTGAATTAAATCATCGTTCATCCCCTCAAAAATTATTAACTTATATTTGAAAATATTTCAATAAAATAAGACTTTATCAAAAATAAGGAAAATATATAATAGCCTCACTTATGCGGATAATCACGCTAAGAAGCCCTAACAATGTAACTAAGAGAGGACAACATGAAAAAAGTCGCAAAAGTTCACTATGCACCAGCAAAACATTGGGTTGGTAATGGTTTCCACGTCCAATCGATGTTTAGTTATCAAGATAAAGATAAAAATTTAGATCCTTTCCTATTAATGGATTACAACCCTCCACGTCATTTTGATGGTGGGCGTAAAAGTGATTTTCGTGGTGTCGGCGAACATCCACATAGAGGTTTTGAAACTGTCACTATTGCTTATCAAGGCGAAGTACAACATGCCGACTCCACTGGTGGAGGTGGCATTATTGGTACAGGAGATGTCCAATGGATGACAGCCGGAGCAGGTATTATGCATGAAGAATTTCATTCAGAGAAATTCTCACGCGAAGGTGGTATGTTTGAAATGGTACAATTATGGATAAATTTACCTGCGAAACATAAAATGACACCAGCAAAATATCAAGCAATTAAATCTGCAAATATTCCTGTCGTTGAATTAGCTGATAATGCAGGTTTTGCACGTATCATTGCAGGTGAATTAAATGATGTAACTGGTTCTGCTACAACTTTTAGCCCAATTAATATGTGGGATATAAAAATGAATGCAGCTAAAGCTTACACTTATGCAGTGCCAGAAAGTCATAACCTTATTATCCTAGTACTTGACGGAACAATACAAATTAATGGTAAAGATATCGCACGTCGTGGTGAATTGGTCACTTTTGAAAAAGGTGAGGAAAATGTTCATATTGAAGCAAACAATGATGTGAAACTACTCATTTTAACAGGTGAACCACTCAATGAACCTATTGCTGGTTACGGTCCATTCGTAATGAATACGAACGATGAAATCGTACAAGCAATGTATGATGTACAAAGCGGTAAATTCGGTAAGATTAACTAAAGCTCATATAACAAACTCAAGTGCGGTATTCATTACCGCACTTTTATTATCTTTTTATTGTTAAAAATAAATTATAAAGAGCAAAAAGTACGGTCAAAAATCTGCTAAAATACGTACGATTTAATTTAGCAGAAATGAGGCATATTATCGAAAATTGGCAACGTGGTTTTGTACTACATCGCAGAGCTTATAGTGAAACCAGCTTATTAGTTGACTTATTCACTGAAGAAACAGGACGCTTAACTGTGCTTGCCAAAGGTGCACGTGCAAAACGCTCTTCGTTAAAAGGCGTATTACAACCTTTCACTCCGTTGCTTTTACGTTGGACTGGTCGAGCTGAATTAAAAACATTAACTCGAGTTGAGTCAGCCGCCATTGCTCTGCCACTACAACATACTGCACTGTATAGTGGTTTTTACATTAATGAGCTAATTAGTCGTGTACTCGAACCTGAAACAGCGTACCCACAACTTTTTCAAGATTATCTCCATTGTTTAACTGGTCTAGCAAGTGCGCCACAACAAGTCGAACCGAGTCTACGTTATTTTGAATTCCAACTACTACATACTTTAGGCTATGGTGTTGACTTTTGTCATTGTGCTGGCTCAGGCGAGGTTGTAGATGAAAATATGACCTATCGTTATCGTGAAGAAAAAGGATTTATTGCTTCAGTAATCAAAGACAATTTTACTTTTTATGGACGTGAACTACTTGCATTTGAAGCTCGCCAGTTTAATGATACTACAACTTTACAAGCGGCAAAGCGTTTTACTCGGATTGCATTGAAACCTTATTTAGGTAATAAACCTTTGAAAAGCCGAGAATTATTTACTCAATATATGCTATATCAGAAATAAACTATGGTTTTACTTTATTCTCATAAACAATCTCAAAAGCACACGCAAAAATTTATTACACAAATTCTTGATTTAGATTATCAAGGTGTAGGTGTTGCAAAAGTACAGGGCAAAACTTGGTTTATTGAAAATGCGTTACCACAAGAAACTGTAGAAGTTCAAGTCCTTGAAGAAAAACGTCAATATGGACAAGGTATCGTGCACAAATTTTTACAAACAAGCCCCAAAAGACAACAACCTAAATGCCCATATTATAGTAAATGCGGTGGCTGCCAAAGCCAACATATTCCCCTTGAACTCCAGCGTGATGCAAAACAAAAAGCATTATTTCAACGTTTAACAAAATTACAACCTCATACTGTATTAATGCCTATGTTAGCTGGTGAACAATGGCATTATCGACGTCGAGTAAAACTTAGCATGAAATACAATCTGAATAATAAACAACTAGAGATTGGATTTCGACAAAAGAATTCACAGCGAATCGTCCATATTCAACAATGTGATATATTGGAAATCGCACTAAATCAATTGTTACCAAAATTGAATACACTTTTCACACAATGGTCAATGCCTAAAAATTTAGGGCATCTAGAACTAGTAAAAGCAGATAATGGTATTGCTATGCTACTGCGTTATAGTGGAAATTTGAGTAAAACTGACCGCACTTTATTACTCAACTTTGCGGCACAAGAACAGCTAATGTTGTTTTTACAAGATGATTATCAAGTACAACAAGTTTATGGTAATTCACCTTATTATCAGCTCAATAATAATCTCCAATTACACTTTGATGTACGCGATTTTATCCAAGTAAACAAACAGTTAAATGCACAAATGATCAATATAGCACTAGACTGGTTGGAACTAAAAGCTACAGATCATGTGTTAGATTTATTCTGTGGAATGGGTAACTTTACACTCCCATTAAGTCGTTTAGTCCAGCGTGTCGTTGGGATTGAAGGTGTGAGGGCAATGGTGCAAAAAGCTGAAAAAAATGCGGAACAAAATCAATGCAATAATGTCCAATTTTACCAGGCAGATTTAGATAAGTCCTTTGCTGATCAAGCATGGGCAAACCAACAATTTAATAAAATCTTACTTGATCCGCCTCGCAGTGGTGCGGCATTTGCGCTTAATGCAATATGCGAACTCAATGCAGAAAAAATCTTATATGTATCTTGTAATCCAGCTACGTTAATACGAGATACTGAAATTTTACAAAAATTTGGCTATCGGCTCCAAAAAGTCGCGATGATTGATATGTTCCCTAATACAGGACATTTAGAATCCATCAGTTTATTTGCAAAAGAATAAGGATAGATTATGGTTGCAGTACGAAGTTCTCATTTACTCAATCCCAAAGATTTTGTGATTGAAACATGGTGTGGGCAATTGGAGTTGCCACAACCAGCCAGAGAAAGCCTTATTCGCGCTTGGCACTATTCACAACAAATTTCAGCTCAAATCAATGAACAATCAATTTGTTCGTTACATTCTGGTGTGGAAATGGTTGAAATTCTGCATAGTCTGAATATGGATACAGACAGTCTACTAACTGCCATGCTGTACCCTATCATTAATCATAAATTGGTTGAACTCACCCAAATTAGCGAAGAGTTTGATAGTAATATCAGTAAATTAGCGAAAGGTGTCATGGAAATGGACAACATTCGCCAGCTTAACGTCAGCCAATCCGCCAATAATTCACAAGTCGATAACGTACGCCGCATGCTATTAGCAATGGTAGATGACTTCCGCTGTGTCATTATTAAACTTGCAGAACGTATTACTTTCCTACGTGATGCTGAACAAAACTGTTCTGAAGAAGATAAAGTGCTGGCAGCGAAAGAGTGCGCTAACATTTATGCTCCATTAGCGAATCGCTTAGGTATCGGACAACTAAAATGGGAACTTGAAGACTATTGTTTCCGTTATTTACATCCTGAACAATACCGTAGCATCGCAAAATTATTACAAGAACGCCGCTTAGATCGTGAACAATATATCGCCGATTTTGTTACTGAGCTAAGTGGCTATCTAAAACACAATATTGATAATGTAGAAGTTTATGGTCGCCCGAAACATATTTATAGTATTTGGCGGAAAATGCAGAAGAAACACTTAGAATTTAGTGACTTATATGATGTCCGTGCCGTACGTATTATCGTACAGAAATTACAAGACTGTTACACAGCACTCGGCATTGTACATACTCATTTTAAACATATTCCTAAAGAATTTGATGATTACGTCGCCAATCCAAAGCCCAACGGCTATCAATCTATTCATACAGTTGTATTAGGACAAGGTGGAAAACCGATTGAAGTACAGATTCGCACACAGCAAATGCATGATGATGCAGAGCTTGGTGTCGCCGCACATTGGAAGTATAAAGAAGGTACTGTAGGTGGGCGTTCTGGTTATGAAGAAAAAATTGCTTGGTTACGTAAACTACTCGCATGGCAAGATGACATTACCGATTCAGGCGAGATTATGGCAGAAATGCGTAGCCAAGTTTTTGACGATCGCGTCTATGTGTTTACACCGAAAGGAGAAGTTATCGATCTCCCAACAGGTTCAACACCTTTAGATTTCGCCTACACAATTCATAGCGAAATTGGGCACCGTTGTATTGGAGCGAAGGTTGGCGGAAGAATTGTGCCTTTCACTTACCAACTTCAAATGGGTGATCAAATTGATATCATCACACAGAAAAATCCGAATCCGAGTCGTGACTGGCTAAATCCTAATCTTGGCTTTACACATACGGCAAAAGCTAGAGCCAAAATTCATGCTTGGTTTAAAAAGCAAGATCGCGATAAAAACATTCCCGCTGGTAAAGACATGTTAGATGCCGAAATGACGCGCTTAAATATTACATTAAAGCAAATAGAACAACATGCACTACCGCGCTATAACTTAAAAAATTTAGAAGACTTATATGCAGGGTTAGGCGGAGGAGATATTCGCCTTAACCACTTAATTAACTTCTTACAAAATAAACTCATTAAAACAACAGCACAAGAAGTCGATGAAGGCATATTACGTCATGTGGCAAATAAAAGTGCCGCACATAACCAACAAAAAGAAAAGCCTAAAGGTTATGTCATTGTTGAAGGCGTTGGTAACTTAATGCATCATATTGCCCGTTGTTGTCAGCCAATTCCGGGTGATCACATTATGGGATATATTACCATGGGCAGAGGTATCTCAATTCATCGTAGCGATTGTGAACAATTCCTCGAATTACAAAATGCTCATCCAGAACGCGTTGTAGAATCCATTTGGGGAGAAAACTATGCCAGCGGATTCAAAATCAGCATTCGTGTTATTGCTAGCGATCGTCACGGACTATTACGTGATATTACCACGGTATTAGCAAATGATAAGATCAGCGTATTAGGTGTCTCAAGTCGAACGGATACTAAGAAACAATTAGCAACTATTGATATGGAAATTGAGCTGAATAATGTCCAAATTTTGAGTAAAATTCTGGCTCGATTAGCAAAATTAGAAGATGTTATTGAAGCTAAACGCCTCTAACTCATCAAGCTTAGGATAATAAAAATGTATAAAACAACAGGTCTAACTCATTTAATCAAAGCAACTGGTTATTCACTTAAGGGATTGAAAAGTGCGGTCAAATTTGAAACTGCTTTTCGCCATGAACTTTTTGCTGCTTTGTTTCTTGTACCTCTAGCATTTTGGTTAGCTGAAAATGGTATTGAAATTGCACTGATGCTCGGTTCACTACTGTTAGTACTCGCGCTTGAATTAGTCAATAGTGCAATTGAAGCTGTAGTTGATCGTGTAGGTTTAGATCACCATGAACTTTCTGGACGAGCAAAAGATTTCGGTTCTGCTGCTGTTTTTATTTCAATGATGAATGTGTTAGTTGTTTGGACAGTCGTACTACTCTATTGAACAAAGTAAAAACAAATTTTTATTTTTATATTCGACTTACTTCAAATGTTTTTAACGCGCCATAAAATATAGATAATAGTGCAACCAATCACAAAACACCTCGTTTTGATAAATCATCTAAATACTGGTTATGCACATGATTAAATTGCCCAGCAAATTGACTAATAATTTGCTGTTCTGCTTGTCTTTTCCTTTCCTCACCAACGCCCTCAACTCCCCAACCTAATATTGGTTTTTCTCTTGCCATCAGCAAAGCACTTTTCCACATATCAAAACGAGCACCAACAGAAGTACTACCATTATTCGCTACAAAATATGCCGTGATCTCATCTTGGGCTTGGTATACTCGCTGCATGGCTTTAAACAGAGGTAATGTGGCAACACTGACTATTGTGATTAGTGTAATAGCGATAAAACAATACAAAATTAACGGTACAATAATAGGTAAGCCAATCCATCCGCCTCTTGCTGTTGATAAAAAACGTCCAAATAGAGCTGACAAAGTCGAAACAAGACAAAAAGCCATTATGAAATATCTTTTACATCCCGCAAAATATAAACTCATGACCAAAGAAAACATACTTAAATCCATTGCAATATCTCCAGCCTGAATCTGCATCATCCCGGCAGAATAAGCGATGGGAGAAGACAAGATGAAACAATCGTAAAATGCAATAATACTTGCAAGAAAAGCACCAAAAAGAATACTGATAGCTATAGTTTTAAAACGAATAGGATAGTAGGTAAACAAAAGTAACAAAGGTAAAAAAATAAGTAAACAGCTAGGATTATCAAGTTCTCGAATTCTACCGTTATGGAAAACAAAAGAAAATAAAAACAAGCTAAAATAGAAGATATAACTTAATATCAATACGTTACCAAACGATGAAATAGACCATGCATTCTTCTTAAGAAAAAAGTAATAAAATAGCCAGCGCCAATCAAAACCCAAAAAATAGGCGCAATATTATGCCTATCTTTAACAGTTAAGATAAATATAAAAAATAAGCCAACAGTTAAGTTAACACATAACGACATGATATTCTTTTTTGATAAACCCATTACTACTCCATGTTAAACTCTTAAATAAAAAGCTAAAAAAACCGCACTTTTAAAAGTGCGGTCAAATTTTCTATTTATCTAAAACGTTATAGCACATCAACACAATTTAAATCTTCAAAAGATTGTTCTAAACGTTTAGACATCGATTCTTCCATTTTACGTAACCAAACACGTGGATCATAATATTTTTTATTTGGTGAATCTGACCCTTCTGGATTTCCTAATTGCCCTTGCAGATAATCTTTATTAGCATTATAGAAATTTAAGATACCTTCCCAAGATGCCCATTGTGTGTCAGTATCAATATTCATTTTAATTGCACCATAACTAATGGCTTCACGAATTTCTTCGCGACTTGAGCCTGAACCGCCATGGAAAACAAAATCTAATGATTTTGCCGGTAGATTACGTTCCTTCGAAACAAATTCTTGTGATGCACCTAAAATAGATGGTTTCAATTTGACATTACCTGGCTTATAAACACCATGCACATTACCAAATGCAGCAGCAATGGTGAAACGTGGGCTAATTGGATTTAATTGATCATAAACAAACAACACATCTTCAGGTTGAGTATAAAGCTTAGACTCATCAACATCAGAATTATCCACACCGTCTTCTTCACCGCCAGTAATACCAATCTCAATCTCTAGTGTCATCCCCATTTTGTCCATACGTGCAAGATATTCACGGCAAATAGCCATATTCTCTTCCATTGGTTCTTCTGAAAGGTCAATCATATGAGATGAAAACAATGGTTTACCTGTTTCGGCAAAATGTTTTTCACCTGCATCAAGTAAACCATCAATCCAAGGCAGCAGTTTTTTCGCAGCATGGTCTGTATGAAGGATAACAGGAATACCATATTCTTCAGCTAATTGATGAACATGTTTTGCACCAGCAATCGCACCTAATACATCAGTACGTGCACCACTTGTAGGTTTTAAACCTTTACCGGCATAGAATTGTGCACCACCGTTTGAGAACTGAATAATGACAGGTGCTTTAACACGTGCCGCAGTTTCTAATACGGCATTCACTGAGTCAGAGCCAACACAGTTTACTGCTGGGATTGCAAAGTTATTTTCTTTCGCATAAGCAAAGATTTTTTGTACATCATCACCAGTCACCACACCTGGTTTTACAATATCTAATAGTTTAGCCATTTTTCTGCTTCCTTTATGTTGTTATAAAGTGTCTCACTCACCCTTTTATAATTTCATTCCATGATGATACGCTTTCGCGCATCATTCATAACATTATTAGTTATTTTTTAGATTAACTTTGTGCACGTTTTTCTAAAATCTCAACTGCTGGTAATACTTTACCTTCTACGAATTCTAAGAATGCACCACCGCCTGTTGAAATATAAGAGATTTTATCTTTGATACCAAATAAATCAATTGCAGCCAAAGTATCGCCACCACCAGCAATAGAGAAACCTTCACTATTTGCAATTGCATGAGAGATAATCTCAGTTCCTTTACGGAAATTAGGGAATTCAAAGACACCGACAGGACCATTCCAAAGAATAGTTTTCGCATTTTTGATTATTTCAGCGAGTTGTTCTGCTGATTTATCGCCAATATCAAAAATAGATTCACCATCTTGCACTTCATTCACTGCTTTTTCTACTGCTGGTGCTGTTTCAGAAAATTCTGTACCCACACGCACATCAACTGGCACTGGAATATCAGTGCTTGCTGCTAAATTTTTTGCCACAGGAATTAAATCCTCTTCATACAATGAATTACCAACATTATGTCCTGCTGCAGCAATAAAAGTATTTGCAATACCACCACCTACGATGATTTGATCTGCAATTTTTGATAATGAATTTAATACTTCTAATTTAGTTGATACTTTTGAACCACCAACAATTGCAACCATTGGACGCGCTGGTTCTTTTAATGCTTTACCTAATGCATCTAATTCTGCCGCTAACAATGGACCAGCACAAGCAACTGGCGCATATTCTGCTACGCCATAAGTTGATGCTTGAGCTCGGTGAGCTGTACCAAAAGCATCCATCACAAAAACATCACAAAGTGCCGCATATTTTTTACCTAATTCAGGATCATTTTTCTTCTCGCCTTTGTTAATGCGTACGTTTTCTAATACAACAATTTCGCCTTCTTTAACCTCAACACCATCTAAATAATCACGCACTAAACGAACAGGTACATCTAAATGTGTATTTAAGTAATCAACAACAGGTTTTAAAGAACTTGCTTCATCAAACTCACCTTCTGTCGGGCGACCTAAATGGGAAGTTACCATAACTTTCGCCCCTTTTTCTAAAGCAAGTTTTAAAGTTGGAATCGTTGCACGAATACGTGCATCAGAAGTCACTTTACCATCTTTTACTGGCACATTCAGATCAGCACGAATAAACACACGTTTGCCGGCTAAATCTAAGTCTGTCATTTTGATCACTGACATATCTTGTCCTCTTTTATTTAGTTAAATTAAAATTTCGAAAAAACTGCTGGCATTATACCCCTTTCTAACTAGGGTGTAACTGCGTTAGATCAAACATTTTTCATCATTTAATGAATAAAAATTAATACCCTGTTCGACTTCTTGGGCAATCAATCACTCTCCAATTCAAATCATAACAAATAAACAATTCATTACGACTCGCACCTAAGTATGCATTTTTCAATTGCTGATTATTTTTACGTAACCATTGAAATAATTCATTGCGGCTAAGCTCATAATTTGGCAACTTTAACGTGCGGTATAATTCACGCTGTTTTTCAAAATAATCTTTTGCATGCATAAAAGCGCAAGCGCCATGCTTTTCCCATTCTCCCTGTAGTAAACTAGCACTTGGTGACTCTGGTAAATATTGCTCAATAATTTCCTGTGGTACTATAGGTAAATCGCCTTTACAAAAGCGAGGCTGATCAGAAACTCGTCTAGCACGTTCATTTTGTGGCCATAAGCCATGGATCACCCAACCGAATTGTTGTGTTAGACCACATTGATATTGCAAAGAGTTAGGTAAATCTTCACCATAACGTTGACGTTGTTTTTCACAAAAGGCTGGAGACCAAGAAAGGACAAAAGTATAATAATCAGTAGGTGCATTCGCATTTTGCCCAATAGGATCATTTTTCATGACATAGTCATAATTACGATCAACAATAATTTCAACTGCTTGTTTTTGCTTAGAAAAGTAATACCATCCAGACAATAAAAACATTAAAAAACAAACGACAAAGATAGAAAGCTGTAGTGTTTTTTTCTCGTTCATAAAATTCCTACTTCACTTTTAAACGGTATTCATTATAATCAGACGCCTTCACTTTAACACAGCAATAGCAAAGGACAAAGATCATGGCACTTTTAATCACTGACAAATGCACAAATTGCGATATGTGTGAGCCAGAATGTCCAAATAAGGCTATTTCAATGGGCGATGAAATTTATGTCATAGACCCCGCACTGTGCACCGAATGCGTTGGGCATTATGAAATCCCGACCTGCCAAAAAGTCTGTCCAATCAACAACTGTATCATCACGGATCCAGAACACATTGAAAGCAATGAGCAGCTTTGGGAACGTTTCGTAATGATTCACCATGCCGATAAATTGTAATCACAACTTAAATGAGTGTAATAGTGATTTCAATAGTCAATCAGCATTACAGTCAAAAGTGAAGTAAAGTGCGGTCAGTTTTTGCAAAGTTTTGCTCATTTCATTGCTTACTACTCAACAGTAACTGCTTTAGCTAAGTTTCTCGGTCGATCTACATCAGTCCCTTTCATCAAAGCCACATAATAAGCTAACAACTGCATAGGGACGATATAAAAAATAGGTGCTGTCAACGTATTCACTTTTGGCATACTGATAACTTTTATCCCCTCACTCTCGAAAAAGCCTGCCTTTTCATCTGTAAAAATATAAAGTTGTCCACCTCGCGTCCGAACCTCTTCAATATTCGATTTTACTTTTTCCAAAAGTAAATTACTTGGTGCAATGACAATAACAGGCATATCTGCATCAACCAAAGCTAATGGTCCATGTTTTAACTCACCCGCAGCATAGGCTTCAGCATGAATATAAGAAATTTCTTTTAGCTTTAAAGCTGCTTCCAACATAATAGGATAATATTCACCACGCCCTAAAAATAAGGCATGTTGCTTTTCAACAAAATCTTGCGCGAATCTTTCAATGACTGGTGCAAATGCCAATGCATTCTCAATTTCTGTTGGTAACGATTTTAGTGCTTGCACAATATTCTGTTCTTGTTGAGTCAAAATAGTCCCTTTGGCTTTACCAATTGCACTTACAAGTATAAGCAAATTAACTAACTGGGTCGTAAAGGCTTTCGTTGAAGCTACACCAATTTCAACACCAGCATGCGTCATAAAAGCAAAATCCGATTCTCTTACCAATGTAGAACCTGCTACATTACAAATTGTTATAGTGCCTAGATAATCCTTTGTTTTAGCTAAACGTAACGCAGCGAGCGTATCAGCCGTTTCACCAGATTGTGATAGTGTAATAAACAAACTGTTGTGACGTGTCACAGCTTGGCGATAACGAAATTCAGAAGCAATTTCAACATCACAGCTCATTCCAGCTAAGTCTTCAAACCAATAACGCGCAACCATCCCCGCATGATAAGAGGTACCACAAGCCACAATTTGAATATGTTCAACTTTTTCTAACAGCGCGACTGCATTATGCCCGATACTTTCTAATAAGATATGTTCATGGCTTATTCGTCCATTCATCGTATTAATTAATGCGGTAGGCTGCTCAAAAATTTCTTTCTGCATAAAATGACGAAATGCGCCCTTTTCAATAGTTTCACTTGTCAAAATGATGTGCTGACTTTCACGCAAAACCACTTTTCCGCTTAAATCATAAATTTGCGCTGAATCAGAAGTTATTTCGGCAATATCACCTTCTTGTAAAAAAATAAAATGACTCGCTACATTAACTAACGCAATCTGATCTGAAGCAAAAAAGTTTTCATTGTTTCCCAACCCAATCACTAATGGACTACCTGATCGTGCTGCAATAAGATGACGTGGATTTTCACAATCCATGACCACAATGGCATAAGCACCTTTAAGCTGCTTCACAACAGACTGTACTGCATGTAGTAAAGAGGCTGCAGTACGCATTTCCCACGCGACTAGATGCGCGATAACCTCAGTATCCGTTTGTGATTGAAAGAAATAACCTTTATCTTGCAACATAGTACGTAGTGCTTGATAGTTTTCAATAATG
Organism: Pasteurella oralis; assembly: GCF_042681465.1. Lineage (NCBI taxonomy): Bacteria > Pseudomonadati > Pseudomonadota > Gammaproteobacteria > Pasteurellales > Pasteurellaceae > Pasteurella > Pasteurella oralis. The sequence goes on along the minus strand of NZ_JBHUFP010000027.1, from coordinate 20,045 downwards.
CCATTATGTACAACTGCAAAATTTGCAGAAACATGGGGATGAGCATTATTTTCCGAAGGTTCGCCATGAGTCGCCCAGCGAGTATGCGCAATTCCTGTTCCACCACGCAATGGGTGCATCATAATTGCCTGTTCTAATGTATTTACTTTACCTAAACAGCGTAAACGCTGTAGCTGTTGTTGCTCATTAACAATTGCAATCCCTGCTGAATCATACCCTCTATACTCCAAACGATGTAAACCATTAACTAGAATATCTGCTATATCACGCTGTGCTACCGCACCAACAATACCACACATTGCTTTTCCTCTTTTAGTAATACAAAGCTAATACACTAAATTTCCTGTCAATAAAATAAGTACATTTGCTAATTTAAAAATTTAATCACGAAGAGTAGCATGTTATAGAGTTGGCGATAAAATGTAAATTAATTTATCATTTGGAGTGAGAGAACAATATAAAAAGCTCTGTGATAATTCACAGAGCTTTCAAAGTGTAAAAAGGATTACTTAATTATTTTACAGCGTCTTTTAATGCTTTACCAGCAACGAACGCAGGCACTTTAGATGCAGCAATTTTGATTTCTGCACCAGTTTGTGGGTTACGACCTGTACGCGCTTTACGTGCGTTTACTTTGAATGTACCAAAGCCGATTAATTGCACTGGCTCACCAGCTTTTAAACTGCCAGAAATCGCTTCTAAAGTTGCTTCTAATGCTGCTTTAGCTTGCTTCTTATTTAAATCAGCTGCACTTGCAATTGCATCGATTAAGTCCGTTTTATTCATAAATAAATACCTTCTACTTTTATTCAAATTGTAAGGAAAAACATTGTGTGTTTCCGATAACTATCATCACTGTAACTACAGCAATAGCAAGCTTAATCTAAGTTAACGATAAAACAAAGCAAGATTTTTAAAAATTGTAATAAACATCACATTATTGCTCAATTTTTATACCAATATTGGAGATTCCACTATCTCTCAACTCATTTTTTAAACTTAATATGAGGGATACATCGCGTTCTTCACACTCTTTTAAACTACGATATATCTGCCATTGCACATCTAATTCTTGTTGTATGTCCTCACTTTCTTTGAGTTCTTTCTCGCTTAATTCACTTTCATTTTGCGTTTCTAATAATGTACTAATCGTATATAAAGAAAGTTGGCTCAATTTAATCGCTTGTTCTAGCGTAGCACCCGCAATAATAGCATGCAGCAATTCAGAAAGCCCCTCACAAGCATCAATAGCTGGTAACACCCCATAAAATTTATAATCATTCACATCTGGAATGATGTGTTCCAATTTTTCCAATTGGCTTTCAAAGTTGATTTTAGCTCCTTTCACAGTTAAATGTTCCCATACCAGATTAAGAATATTCTGATATATTTTTGCGTTACTATCTTGTTCAGTCACTTGGCAAAATAACTGAAAATTAGGCAACATACGTTCACATAAGCAAACCATAAAAGTGACATGCTGCCAAGCTTCAAGATTTTCTAAACGTTTATGAATCGGATTTCTCATGATTTATCGTACTTTATTTATGGTAATTTTTAGAATAGTGATGAATAGCATCAACAAACACTTTTGGGCTGCTCTCAGGTACATCTTGGTGAATACCATGTCCTAAATTGAACACATGCCCACTTCCTTGTCCAAAATCGGCTAAAATCGACCGCACTTCTTGTTCAATACGGTCAGGAGAAGCATATAACACAGAAGGATCCATATTACCCTGTAAAGCAACTTTATGTCCAACTCGAGCTTTCGCTTCTGCTAGATTGACGGTCCAATCTAATCCTAAAGCATCACAACCCGTCTCAGCCATTGCCTCCAGCCATAGACCTCCCCCCTTAGTAAATAAAGTTACAGGGACTTTACGACCTTCATTTTCACGAATCAAACCATCAACAATTTTATGCATGTACTGCAATGAAAAATCTAAATACTCACGATGTCCAAGAACGCCGCCCCATGTATCAAAAACCATCACTGACTGTGCACCAGCTTTAATCTGAGCATTTAAATAGAGTATTACTGCCTTTGCTAATTTATCTAATAAGCGATACAACAATTGCGGTTCGGCATACATCATTCTTTTAATTTTAGTAAATGCCTTACTGCTTCCACCTTCAACCATATAAGTTGCTAATGTCCATGGGCTACCAGAAAAGCCTATCAATGGCACTTCACCTTTTAGTTCGTGGCGAATAGTACGTACCGCATTCATTACATATTGCAATTCCCCCTCTGGATCTGGAATCGGTAAATTATCAACCGCACTTTTACTTTCAATAGGATGTGCGAACTTAGGTCCCTCGCCAGCACCAAAACTCAAACCCAGCCCCATTGCATCAGGAATAGTTAAAATATCGGAGAATAAAATTGCCGCATCAAGTGCGTAGCGACGCAGCGGTTGTAATGTCACTTCACAAGCTAATTCTGCATGACGACATAAAGACATAAAATCACCTGCCATTGCGCGCGTTGCCTTATATTCAGGTAAATAACGTCCCGCTTGTCGCATCATCCAAACTGGTGTCATGTCTACTGGCTGGCGCAATAATGCGCGTAAATAACGATCATTTTTTAATGTTGTCATTTTATTTTCCTTTCTTCTTCCGCACAAAGCTTTAATGTATGCTCAATTAATTTCAATGCAATAGTCCCTCGTGGTGGAAGCTCTGGTAAAACGCTATCATAACGAAACCATTTTGCATCACAAATCTCAGCCTCTTGTAAACAAATTTCCCCACTTTCATAGTCAGCTAAAAACCCAACCATTACCGAATTTGGAAATGCCCATGGCTGACTACCAAAATAACGTAGATTATTAATTTTAATACCTGTTTCCTCAAAAACTTCGCGATGTACTGCTTGTTCAAAGGTTTCCCCAACTTCGACAAACCCAGCCAATGTAGTATAAATTCCACCTTTATGACGTAAATGGTTAGCTAATAAAATCTCACGTCCACGGCGTACAGCCACAATAATACAAGGATGAATCACAGGGTAAGTACGGTATGTGCAATGCATATTTTGACATTCTACTGCCCATTCATTTTCTGTAATTTGAGTGGGGGAACCACATTTACCACAAAAGCGATGTGTATTAAGAAAATAATTCAGTTCAACACCGCAACTCAACACATTAAATACATCTTCAGGTAAGAATAACTGATCACGTAAAGAGAAATATTGCCTTGAATCAGATAACTTTTCTTCAACTAAATACACTGGTTGTCGTGCTAGTTCACCAATCACCATCGCATTTAAACCTTGTAAATTAAAATCAAGCGCTTTTCCCTGTGGTAGCTGACCTTCAATGAGATGCAAAGATGACCCTTGTGTTAACAGCCAAAATCCAGTGTCATTAGGTTGAATTGGTTTCATATAAACTCACAAAATTTTGAAAAAACTGACCGCTCTTTTGGCGATAATAACTGAATAAAGTGCGGTCATTATAAAAGGAATTTGGTCATTTAGCGAATAAAAAACCCCGAACATTTGTTCGGGGTTTTGAGCTATTAGTGCTTATTGTGCATCATCAACTTCAACCATATTTAGCATTTCAGCTAAACTTGCACTTGCATCCTCAGAAGTCATCACAAATTCTGAAGCAATCTCTTCTTCATCTGCTGCAGAAAGTTTGACTGGAACATCATCAGACATAATGACTTTCTTCTGGCGATTTTGGTGATAAGCAAAACCTGTACCTGCTGGAATTAAACGACCAACGATGACATTTTCTTTCAAGCCACGTAATTCATCACGCTTACCAGCAACTGCAGCTTCCGTTAACACACGTGTTGTTTCTTGGAATGATGCAGCTGAGATAAATGACTCGGTTGCAAGAGATGCTTTAGTAATACCAAGTAATTCACGCTCAAATTCAACTAATGGTTTACCTTCAGCTTCGCGTTTACGATTTACGATCTTAATACGCGCAACTTCAACTTGTTCACCTTCTAAGAACTCAGAGTCATAAGCTTTGGTGATAATTGCTTTACGTAACATCTGGCGCACAATAACTTCGATGTGTTTATCGTTAATTTTTACCCCTTGTAAGCGGTAAACTTCTTGAACTTCATTCACAATGTAGTCAGTAACTGCATGTACACCACGTAAACGTAAAATATCATGCGGAGTCTCTGCGCCATCAGAAATCAAGTCACCACGCTCAACCATTTCACCTTCAAATACGTTGAGCTGACGCCATTTAGGAATCATTTCTTCGTAAGTTTCGCCTTCCGCTGGTGTAATTAATAAACGGCGTTTACCCTTAGTTTCTTTACCAAATGATACGATACCAGAGATCTCAGCTAAGATAGCTGGTTCTTTCGGTTTACGCGCTTCAAATAAATCTGCAACGCGAGGAAGACCACCAGTAATATCTTTCGTACCCACAGATTCTTGTGGAATACGTGCTAATGGATCACCAATGTGTACTTCTGCACCATCATCTAAAGTCACAATTGCTTTACCTGGTAAGAAGTATTGAGCAACTACATCTGTGCCTGGGATTAAAATATCATTGCCTTTTGTATCAACAAGTTTAATCGCTGGACGTAAATCTTTACCAGCCGTTGCACGCTCACCTACATCTTGTACAACAATTGATGATAAACCAGTTAATTCATCCGTTTGACGGGTTACAGTTAAGCCATCAATGATATCCATGAATTTCACGAAACCACTTACCTCAGAAACAACTGGCATAGTATGTGGATCCCAATTTGCAACCGTTTCACCTGCATTGACTTCTTGGCCATCAGCTTTGCTTAGGATCGCACCGTAAGGCACTTTATAATGTTCTTTTGTACGACCAAAAGCATCAATAATCGTTAGTTCTGTGTTACGTGAAGTTAATACTAATTTACCTTCGTTGTTAGTCACGAATTTCACATTAGCTAAACGTAATGTACCTGTATTTTTCACTTGAACACTGGATTCTTTCGCTGCCGCAGATGCCGCACCACCGATATGGAACGTACGCATGGTCAACTGTGTACCTGGTTCACCGATTGATTGTGCTGCAATCACACCCACCGCTTCACCTTGGTTAATTAAGTGACCACGTGCAAGATCACGTCCATAACATTTTGCACACACTCCAAAGTCTGTATTACAAGTTACAACTGAACGTACTTTAATGCTATCGACTGAGTTTTCATCAATCACATCACATAACTTCTCATCTAATAAAGTATTACGTGGGATTAATACATCTTCAGTACCTGGTTTTAATACATCTTCTGCAACAACACGCCCTAATACACGATCACGTAATGCTTCTTTAACATCACCGCCCTCAATTAATGGGGTCATCACGATACCTTCGTGTGTACCACAGTCATCTTCGATGATCACTAAATCTTGTGCCACGTCCACTAAACGACGGGTTAAGTAACCAGAGTTTGCTGTTTTTAATGCTGTATCCGCAAGACCTTTACGCGCACCGTGAGTTGAAATAAAGTACTGTAATACGTTCAAACCTTCACGGAAGTTTGCGGTAATTGGTGTTTCAATGATCGAACCATCTGGACGTGCCATCAAGCCACGCATACCCGCTAGCTGACGAATCTGTGCTGCAGAACCACGCGCACCAGAATCTGCCATCATAAAGATACTGTTAAATGAAGCTTGTTTTTCTGGCTGACCCTCACGGTTAATGACTTCTTCTGTAGACAGATTTTCCATCATCGCTTTTGCTACGCGTTCATTTGCTGCAGCCCAAATATCGATCACTTTGTTATAGCGTTCACCTGCTGTCACTAGACCTGATTGGAACTGTTCTTGAATTTCCGCGACTTCTTCTTCTGCTGCAGAAATAATTTCATATTTCTTCGCTGGGATCACCATATCATCGATACCCACTGATGAACCAGAACGTGCTGCATAAGCAAAACCAGTATACATAATTTGGTCAGCGAAAAGCACACTCGGTTTCATCCCTAAACGGCGATAGCTTTCATTAATCAATTTAGAAATTGCTTTTTTACCTAAGGTTTGGTTAAACAAGCTAAACGGCATACCTTTTGGTGCAATCATCCATAGGATAGCGCGTCCAATAGTGGTATCCACTAAGTTTGTTTGTGGCTCAAATTCACCTGCTGCGTTTTTCGCATATTCAGTAATACGCACTTTCACACGTGAATGTAATTCTGCTTGACCTGTACGATACGCTTTTTCCGCTTCACGTGGATCTTGTAGCAACATGCCTTCGCCTTTACCGTTCACTTTATCACGAGTCATATAATACAGACCTAATACCACATCTTGTGAAGGAACGATAATTGGTTCACCGTTTGCTGGTGATAAAATGTTGTTAGTTGACATCATTAATGCACGGGCTTCTAACTGTGCTTCTAATGTCAATGGCACGTGAACCGCCATTTGGTCACCGTCGAAGTCCGCGTTAAACGCCGCACAAACAAGTGGGTGTAATTGGATCGCTTTACCTTCGATTAATAAAGGTTCAAATGCTTGAATACCCAAACGGTGCAAGGTTGGTGCGCGGTTTAATAAAATTGGATGCTCACGAATCACGTCAGCTAAGATATCCCATACGATCGCATCTTCACGCTCAACCATTTTCTTCGCTGCTTTAATCGTTGAAGCGAAGCCACGGCTTTCTAATTTTGCATAGATAAACGGACGGAATAATTCCAATGCCATTTTCTTCGGTAAACCACATTGATGTAGGTGTAAATATGGACCTACGGTGATTACTGAACGACCTGAATAGTCAACACGTTTACCTAATAGATTTTGACGGAAACGACCCTGTTTACCTTTGATCATGTCCGCAAGTGATTTTAATGGGCGACGGTTAGAACCAGTAATTGCACGACCACGACGTCCATTATCTAATAATGCATCGACAGACTCTTGTAACATACGTTTTTCGTTACGCACGATAATATCTGGTGCGATTAAGTCTAAAAGGCGTTTTAAACGGTTGTTACGGTTAATCACACGACGATACAAATCGTTCAAATCCGAAGTTGCAAAACGACCACCATCAAGCGGGACTAATGGGCGCAAATCTGGCGGTAATACGGGTAATACCGTCATCACCATCCATTCTGGTTTGTTACCCGATTGAATAAAGGCTTCTAATAATTTTAAGCGTTTAGTGATTTTCTTACGTTTCGTTTCTGAGTTGGTTTCTTGTAATTCTTCACGTAAGTTTTCACATTCTTGAGGCAAGTCCATATCGCGCAATAAGGCTTGAATTGCTTCTGCACCCATTTTTGCGTCAAACTCATCACCCCAACGATCTTCTGCATCTAAATACTGCTCTTCGGTTAACAGCTGACCTTTTTCTAAATCAGTCATGCCCGGCTCAATCACAATATATGATTCAAAATATAATACACGCTCAATATCACGTAATGGCATATCTAATAATAAACCAATACGAGACGGCAGTGATTTTAAGAACCAAATGTGCGCCACTGGTGAGGCAAGTTCAATGTGCCCCATGCGCTCACGACGTACTTTAGTTTGCGTAACTTCAACACCACATTTTTCACAAATCACACCACGATGCTTTAAGCGTTTATATTTACCACATAAACATTCATAATCTTTTACTGGTCCAAAAATACGGGCACAGAAAAGACCATCACGTTCTGGTTTGAATGTGCGGTAGTTAATGGTTTCAGGCTTTTTAACTTCACCAAATGACCAAGAACGGATCATGTCAGGTGAGGCTAAACCAATTTTGATCACATCAAAATCTTCACTTGTTTTTGATTGTGCTTTTAAAAACTTAACTAAGTCTTTCACAGATTTGCTCCTGTCGGAGTTAAACTTATTCAAGTGCGGTCGAAATTTTAAAAATTTTCACCGCACTTGAGCGTACATTGCTTCACACCAAGCTTGGCTATGATGTCAGATTAATCTTCATCCAAATCAATATTGATACCAAGCGAGCGAATTTCTTTCATAATTACGTTGAAAGATTCTGGTGTACCTGGATCCATTTGATGTGTACCACCTACGATGTTTTTATACATCTTAGTACGACCGTTCACGTCATCAGATTTCACAGTTAGCATTTCTTGTAAGGTATATGCTGCACCGTATGCTTCAAGAGCCCATACCTCCATCTCACCAAAACGCTGACCACCGAACTGTGCTTTACCACCCAATGGCTGCTGTGTAACCAAGCTATAAGAACCCGTTGAACGCGCATGCATTTTGTCGTCAACTAAATGGTTCAATTTGAGCATATACATATAACCTACAGTTACTGGACGCTCAAATTTCTCACCAGTACGACCATCAAATAAAGTAATTTGACCTGAAGTCGGTAAACCACCTAACTCTAATAGACCTTTGATTTCGCTTTCGTGTGCACCATCAAATACAGGGGTTGCGAGCGGTAAACCTTTACGTAAGTTCTGTGCTAAACGCATCACTTCTTCATCAGTGAAAGTGCTTAAATCCACTTTTTGTGAACCGTGACCCAAGTCGTAGGCTTTTTGCATATACTCACGCAATTTCGCCACTTCTTGTTGCTGCTTGATCATGGCATTGATCTTGTCACCGATACCTTTCGCAGCTAAACCTAAGTGCGTCTCTAAGATCTGACCGATATTCATACGTGATGGAACACCCAGCGGGTTCAACACGATATCAACTGGTTGACCGTTTTCATCGTATGGCATATCTTCCACAGGATTAATTTTTGAGATAACCCCTTTGTTACCGTGGCGACCAGCCATCTTATCACCTGGTTGAATCTGGCGTTTAACAGCAAGATATACTTTCACTACTTTCAATACGCCTGGTGCTAAATCATCACCTTGAATGATCTTGCCACGTTGAACTTCTAGCTTACGCTCAAATTCTTTACGTAATTCTTCGTACTGTTCAGCAAGCTGCTCTAATTGATTTTGCTGTGACTCATCACTTAATGATTGCTCTAACCATTTAGTGCGGTCTAATTTATCTAAATTTTTCGCTTCAAAACCACCAGCGATAAGGAGATTACGTACACGAGTAAACAAGCCAGCTTCAAGGATTTCTAATTCTTCCACAAGGTCTTTTTTCGCTTGTTTTAACTGCATTTCTTCGATTTCAAGCGCACGTTTGTCTTTTTCTACGCCATCGCGAGTAAAGACTTGAACGTCGATAACTGTACCCGATACACTGTTTGGTACACGTAATGAAGAATCTTTAACATCAGATGCTTTTTCACCAAAGATTGCACGTAACAATTTTTCTTCTGGAGTTAATTGTGTTTCACCTTTTGGTGTCACTTTACCCACCAGAATATCTCCGCCTTTAACTTCTGCCCCAATATAAACAATACCTGATTCATCCAGTTTACTTAATGCGGCTTCACCCACATTTGGAATATCTGCTGTGATTTCTTCAGAGCCTAATTTAGTGTCACGCGCCACACAAGAAAGTTCTTGAATGTGAATTGTTGTGAAACGATCTTCTTGTACCACACGCTCAGACACTAACATCGAGTCTTCAAAGTTATAACCATTCCAAGGCATGAAGGCGACACGCATGTTTTGACCAAGTGCTAGCTCACCTAAATCCGTTGAAGGACCATCAGCTAACACCTCACCACGCCCAATAGGTTCACCTAAAGACACACAAGGCACTTGGTTAATACAAGTATTTTGGTTTGAACGGGTATATTTAACAAGATTATAAATATCAATACCTGCTTCACCTGGGATCGTTTCATCTTCATTGACTTTTACTACGATACGTGAAGCATCAACATATTGAATTGTACCACCACGTTTCGCGATAACAGTGACACCAGAGTCCACTGCTACTGCTTTTTCAATACCAGTACCGACTAATGGTTTATCCGCACGCAATGTTGGTACTGCTTGACGTTGCATGTTTGCACCCATTAATGCACGGTTCGCATCATCATGTTCAAGGAATGGGATTAACGCCGCAGCAACAGAAACCACTTGTTGAGTTGAAACGTCCATATAATGAATTTCGTCTGGACGGTATAAACCAGATTCACCATGTTCACCACGACAAGTGACGAAAGCATCAGTAAAACGGAAATCTTCATCTAAATTTGAGTTCGCCTGTGCAATAACATACTTACCTTCTTCAATTGCAGATAAATATTCAATTTCTTCCGTCACTTGACCATTCACTACTTTACGATATGGTGTTTCTAAAAATCCATAGTCATTAGTACGCGCGTAAACAGAAAGTGAGTTAATCAAACCAATGTTTGGACCTTCAGGTGTTTCGATTGGACAGACACGACCATAGTGCGTTGCGTGAACATCTCGCACCTCAAAGCCTGCACGTTCACGTGTTAAACCACCCGGACCCAATGCAGAAATACGACGTTTGTGCGTCACTTCTGATAACGGGTTATTTTGATCCATAAATTGTGAAAGTTGTGAAGAACCAAAGAATTCTTTCACCGCCGCAGAAATAGGTTTTGCATTGATCAAATCTTGTGGCGTCACGGCATCTAAATCGCCCAAAGACAAGCGTTCTTTCACAGCTCTCTCAACACGCACTAAACCAATACGGAATTGATTCTCCGCCATTTCGCCCACTGAACGAATACGGCGGTTACCTAAGTGGTCAATATCATCCACTTCACCGCGACCGTTACGGATCTCAATCAGTTTCTTCATCACACCGATGATGTCATCATTACTTAAAATGCCGCTACCAGTCTCTTCATCAATACCTAAAGAGCGATTAAATTTCATACGACCCACTGCAGATAAATCATAACGATCGGATGAAAAGAATAGATTATCAAATAAATTTTCTGCTGCTTCTTTCGTAGGTGGTTCACCTGGGCGCATCATACGATAAATTTCAACTAACGCACTTAAACGATCATTCGAAGGATCAACACGCAATGTTTCTGAAATATAAGGACCATGATCTAAGTCATTAGTGAATAACGTTTCAATAGTTTTATAGCCTGCTTGTGATAATTTCGCCAACATTTCTAACGAAATTTCCATATTGGCAGGACAAATGACTTCACCAGTATCTAAATCGACATAATCTTTAGCAGCCACTTTACCAACAATATATTCCGTTGGTACTTCAACTTGTGTAACATTATCTTTTTCTAATGCACGAATATGACGTGCAGTAATACGACGACCACGTTCAATATAAACTTTACCATTTGCTTCGATATCAAAGGTTGCTGTCTCACCACGTAATCTCTCTGGCACTAATGTCATAAGCAATTTGTTATCTTTAATCTCAAAAACAACTTTATCGAAGAAAAGATCAAGGATTTGCTCTGTAGTGTAGTTTAATGCACGTAAAATAATAGTTGCAGGTAATTTACGACGACGGTCAATACGCGCATATAAGTTATCTTTTGGATCAAACTCAAAATCTAACCAAGAACCACGATAAGGAATAATGCGCGCATTATATAAAACTTTACCTGAAGAATGGGTTTTACCTTTGTCAGAATCAAAGAATACACCTGGGCTACGATGTAATTGCGACACGATAACACGTTCAGTACCATTAATGACAAAGGTACCATTATCGGTCATTAATGGGATTTCCCCCATATATACTTCTTGTTCTTTAATATCTTTAATTGTGCCCGGTGCAGCGTCTTTATCATAGCTGACTAAACGTAATTTAACACGTAATGGCGCAGCGTAAGTAGTACCACGAATTTGACATTCTCTTACATCAAATACTGGCTCACCTAATTGATAACTGACATATTGTAATTCAGTATTGCCATTATTGCTGACAATTGGGAAAACAGAACGGAATGCAGCTTCTAATCCTTGCAAACCTTCTGGATCTCTTTGGATAAACTTATCAAAAGAGTCAAGTTGGATTGTTAATAAATAAGGTACATTTAAAACTTGCGGGCGTTTGCCGAAGTCTTTACGAATACGTTTTTTCTCGGTATATGAGTAAACCATAGGGTTCCTCTGCTGTGTTTCAGTGAACCAAACACATAATGTTATAGAAATAAACACTATGTATGCGATGTATGTTATTAAGATACCGTTTCCAGATGACCGCACTCTGAACCTTACTTCTGATGAGCGGATACCCCAAATTATGTCAACTTAATTAATTTGAGAAAAACAGAAAAAACCAAACGGAGAAATTTATTCCTGTTTTGATAGCACAAAATGGCTGATGGAAAAACCACCAGCCATCGAGCCTTGAAGGGCTAACAAGTTAACCAAAATTATTTGATTTCTACTTGTGCGCCAGCTTCTTCTAATTCTTTCTTAAGTGCATCAGCTTCAGCTTTAGAGATACCTTCTTTCAATACTGCTGGAGCAGATTCTACTAAGTCTTTAGCTTCTTTTAAGCCTAAACCAGTTGCACCACGTACTGCTTTGATAACTGCTACTTTATTAGCACCTGCGCCTGCAAGAACTACGTCGAATTCAGTTTTCTCTTCAGCTGGTTCTGCTGGACCTGCTGCTACAGCTACTGCTGCCGCTGCTGCAGAAACACCAAATTTTTCTTCCATCGCAGTGATTAATTCTACGATTTCAGTTACAGATTTAGAAGCGATCGCTTCAATAATTTGTTCGTTAGTTAATGACATAACAATCAATTCCTAAAGTAAAAAAGTTAAACGAGTAAAGAAACGGCTGAATTAAGCTGCTTCTTGTAATTTGTCGCGTAATGCTGCAAGAGTGCGAACAAGTTTGCCTGCCGCAGCTTCTTTCATTGTACCCATTAAACGTGCAATTGCTTCGTCGTAAGTTGGTAATGTTGCTAAGAATTCAACATCTTGGATCTTACCTTCAAAGGCTGCACCTTTAATTTCAAACTTATCGTTTGCTTTTGCAAAATCTTTGAACAAACGGGCTGCTGCGCCTGGATGCTCAGTAGAGAATGCGATAAGTGTTGGACCTACAAACGTATCTTTTAAGCACTCAAAATCAGTACCTTCAACTGCACGACGTAATAAAGTATTACGTACTACACGCATTGAAACACCGTTTTCACGAGCTGCTTTACGTAATTCAGTCATTTTATCTACTGTTACACCACGAGAATCCGCAATAACAGCTGATAGGGCACCTTTGGCTGCTTCGTTTACTTCAGCAACAATTGCTTGTTTGTCTTGAAGATTTAATGCCATTGGCTTTTAGCTCCTGAATACACTCCGATTTCTCGGACTTAAATTACCTCATATAAATAATAATATGAGGACGACTTCGGTGCACAGAAGCAAGAAAAATTCTTATTCTGTTCACCATCTACGTAGGATAATTAAGAAACACTTGATTTCCCCTACGGTCTTGGACGGGGCTTGAAATTGGTCAAGCACCATCAATTTTCACCACTATATTTATATGGCAAAATTCAGATGCGGGATTATAATCAGAATTTCTTGTTTTGTAAATATAATTTATCAAAAAATAAACTACTGCTATGATGTTTCTCTCAGGTTTTGCTAATAAAGCTTACTTTGTTATAAAACTCATTTGACAACGAAATCTATAATACAAAATCATTACGTCTTATACAGTGATCAGGTGCAATATATTGAGATGAAGATTAATAAACAAACCGCACAAAAAATTGTCAGCCGTACAATGAACATTATCCAAAACTCGGTCAATGTAATGGATGAAAATGGAATTATTATTGCTTCAGGTGACAGTTCTCGTGTAAACCAAAAACACATTGGCGCTATTGTAGCGATACGCGAAAATAAAGTGGTAGAAATTGATCAAACACTCGCAGAAAAATGGAACTTTGAGGCTAAACCAGGTATCAATATGCCAATCAACTATTTGGGTAATATTGTAGGCGCGGTAGGTATTTCTGGTGAACCTGATAAAGTAAGATCTTATACCGAGCTAGTCAAAATGACCGCTGAATTAATTATTGAGCAATATATTTTATTAGAACAAGAACGTTGGCTGCATCGATATAAAGAAGAATTCATCCTGCAACTGCTTGATGAAACACAACAAATAACACAACTTAAACAACAAGCCCATTTCTTTGATGTTGATTTACAGCAACCTTACATTGTTGTCATCATTCAATTATCTACAACTAGCGCAGAATTACTACAAGAACTCATCACCTATCTTCAACAACCTCATTTTACTCATCATTTAGCAATTTTAGCACTCGATAAAATTGTACTATTACTTCCTCAAACACAAATTAAGCACAAAGAGCTGGCTAAATTATTACCAGAAACAGCCATATTACACAATTATCACATAGCTGTCGGCGGTTACTTTACTGGTGAATCTAAAATACATTATTCTTATCAAACCGCACTTTCGACCCTTGAATATGGTTTACAATATCATCCTAAAAAAACAATTTACTTTTTTGAACAATATCAGCTACCTGTCCTGTTACAAAATTTAACTCGCTCTTGGCAAGCGGAAGAATTACTCAAGCCAATCCAAAAACTCATTCAACAAGATCAAAACCACCTACTTAGAAAAACATTACAACAATATTTTTTATCAAATTGTGATCTATCTCTCACTAGCCAAAAGCTATTCATTCATATTAATACATTGCGCTACCGCCTCCATAAAATAGAGCAAATAACTAGTTTATCTTTCAATAAGATAACTGATTTATTTATCTTATATTTGGGTACATTATTATTGCCTTAAAATTAGCCAAACTAACAATAAATTCCGTTTCATCCTGTACATTCTTGTAGTTTTATACAAAGCTTTTTTAGTACAAATTCACAATAATAATGATTGAACCTAAACAACATAAAGGAGGTTATTATGAGCGGTATTACACTCATTATTAGTTTTGTTATTGCCATCATTATTATGATTTGGTTAATCGCAAAACTCAAAGTTCATCCTTTCTTAGCATTAATGACTATCTCACTTTCGTTAGCACTCATCGCTGGGATTAGTCTCAATAAGATCCCGAGTATTGTAGGTGATGGTTTCAGTGGTACCTTTAAAAGTATTGGGATTGTAATTATTTTTGGAGCAATCATAGGCACCATTTTAGAAAAAACAGGCGCTGCACTAAAACTTGCTGATATGGTTGTCAAAATCATTGGTCAGAAAAAACCTGAACTTGCGATGCTGATCATGGGCTGGGTTGTTGGTATCCCTGTTTTTTGTGATAGTGGCTTTGTTGTTCTCAATCCGATACGTGAAGCTCTGCGTAAAAAAATTGCCGCTAATCCAGTAAGTATGGCAGTGGCGTTGAGTGCAGGGCTTTATGCTGCGCATGTCTTTATACCACCAACTCCAGGACCAATTGCAGCAGCAGGTGCGGTTGGTTTAAGCCATAATTTATTACTTGTCATTGGAATGGGGACTGTTGTCTCACTTCCCGTCTTATTTGCTAGTTACCTTTTTGCAAAATGGACAAGTAAAAATATTACTTTAATTGAAGATGATTCAGATCCAATCATTAGCAAAAGCTATGATGAACTACTCAAACAATATGGCCAATTACCAAGTGGTTTCTTAAGTTTAGCACCTATTTTTATACCTATTTTACTTATGGCATTAGGCTCAATCAGTAAAATCATGGCAATAGAAGGTAATTTGGGTATATTGCTACAGTTCTTAGGAAATCCAATTATTGCTCTTGCTATTGGTGTTATTTTTGCCATCTTATTATTGATTCAGTCTGGTAAAAGCTCAGAATTTGATACATTAACAAATGACACTTTAAAATTAGTGGGGCCTATTCTCTTTATTACCGCAGCGGGTGGAGTATTAGGCAAAGTGATTACTGAAGCAGGATTCGTTGAATATATTAAACAAAATGCGCATATCATCAGCACTGCGGGTATTTTCTTCCCATTCCTGATTTCTGCTATTTTAAAAACAGCACAAGGTAGCTCAACAGTAGCAATTATTACTACAGCATCAATTATGGGTATGTTCAACGCTAGTGATTCGTTAATGAGTGCATTAGGTTTAACTTCTGAAATTGCAGCCTCATTAACTGTAATGGCAATTGCAGCGGGTGCAATGTGTGT
This sequence comes from Pasteurella oralis, assembly GCF_042681465.1. Taxonomy (NCBI): domain Bacteria; kingdom Pseudomonadati; phylum Pseudomonadota; class Gammaproteobacteria; order Pasteurellales; family Pasteurellaceae; genus Pasteurella; species Pasteurella oralis. The sequence goes on along the minus strand of NZ_JBHUFP010000027.1, from coordinate 4,062 downwards.
ATCCCATGCAAATGACAGTTACTACTGGGTTGTGACTAATTTCAGTAAAATGACGCCACAACAAGGCTATCGTACTCAAACGATGCTGACTTTTATCATGGGGATCGTTGGTATCTTAACCGTCTATCTGCTGTATTTAGTGTTAGTTTAATAGGATCTTAATATGAAAATTGTGATTGCACCTGATTCTTTTAAAGAAAGTTTAACCGCACTTGAGGTCGCTAATGCTATTGAAACGGGCTTCAAGAAAATTTTTCCCCACGCCCAATATATTAAAGTACCAATGGCTGATGGTGGTGAAGGTACAGTGCAATCTCTTATCGATGCTACACAGGGCTGTTTAATCTCAACATCTGTGATAGCTCCACTTGGTAATACTATTTCTGCCACATGGGGACTATCAGGAGATAGAAACACTGCTTTCATTGAAATGGCGGCTGCCTCAGGATTACATTTAGTACCACCTGAGCAGCGAAACCCATTAAAAACAACTAGTTTTGGGACGGGACAATTAATTAAAGCAGCACTTGAAAGCGGCATAAAAAAAATCATACTCGGCATCGGTGGCAGCGCCACCAATGATGGTGGTGTTGGTATGCTACAAGCATTAGGTGGAAAGTTCTTTGATCAGGAACAGCGAGAAATTCAATTAGGCGGAGCTGCATTGCAGCAACTTTCTGCTATTGATCTTACCAATCTTGACCCACGTCTAAAAGCAGTAGAACTTCAAATTGCTTGTGATGTTACTAATCCTTTGTGTGGTACAAACGGAGCCTCTGCCGTTTTTGGTCCACAAAAAGGGGCGACTGTAGAAATGGTACAACAGCTTGATCATGCGCTATATCATTTTTCTTCTATTGTGGAGCAGCAATATCATCTTAACATTCGTGAACAACCTGGTAGCGGCGCAGCAGGTGGAATGGGGGCGGGTTTGTTATTACTTCCTAATGCCCAACTACAATCAGGCGTAGATATTGTCATTAATGCCGTCAATCTAACAAGACAAGTTGAGAGTGCTAATTTAATTATTACTGGAGAGGGCAGAATGGATAGCCAAACAGCGCAAGGGAAAACACCAGCTGGAGTTGCTAAAGTTGCAAAACACTTTAACAAACCTGTCATTGCAATTGTTGGAAGTTTAAAGGAAGACTATGAAGTGATATATGATATTGGTATTGATGCTGTTTTTCCGATACTACGCCAAGTAGAAAATTTAGAAACTACTTTGAAAAAAAGTAGAGAAAATCTAATTTCTACTGCACAAAACGTGGCAAGACTTTGGCAACTTATCAAAGTTAACCAATAATTATTTTTCATAGAAAAGACCGCACTTTATAGCCATAAAGTGCGGTCTTTTTTTAATTAATTCTATGAATTATAGTGAAGACTGATCAACAGCTACACCAGCACCCATAGTTGTAGAAATACTTACTTTCTTGATGAATACACCCTTAGATGTCGTCGGTTTTGCTTTCGCTAATGCAGCTAATAACGCTTGTAAGTTTTCTTTTAACTGTGCTTCGCTGAAATCTACTTTACCAATTGTTGTGTGGATAATACCGTTTTTATCATTACGGTAACGAACCTGACCTGATTTTGCATTCTTCACAGCTTCAGCAACGTTTGGTGTTACAGTACCAACTTTAGGATTTGGCATTAAACCACGTGGACCTAAAATTTGACCTAATTGACCAACAACACGCATTGCATCAGGAGAAGCAATGACGACGTCAAAGTTCATTTCACCTTTTTTCACTAAGTCTGCTAAATCTTCCATACCAACTAAATCTGCACCAGCTTCTTTAGCAGCTTCTGCATTCGCACCTTGCGTGAATACAGCAACACGTACAGAACGACCCGTACCATGTGGCAATACTGTTGCACCACGTACGTTTTGATCAGATTTACGAGGATCGATACCTAAGTTAACCGCAACATCTACACTCTCAACAAATTTTGCAGTTGCAAACTGTTTTAATACAGTGATTGCTTCGTTGATTTCATAAGCTTTAGTAGAATCTACGCCAGCCTTGATTGCTTTCATTTTTTTAGTCAATTTAGCCATCGTATTATTCCTCTACCACTAAGCCCATTGAACGAGCAGTACCAGCGATTGATTTCATCTTAGTTTCGATAGATGCACCAGTCATATCTGCCGCTTTAGTTTCAGCGATTTGACGGATTTGCTCTAAAGTGACTTTACCCACTTTATCTTTGTTCGGTTTACCCGAACCAGACTTGATACCAGCTGCTTTTTTCAATAATACTGCGGCAGGTGGTGTTTTGGTGATAAAAGTAAATGAACGGTCTGCATATACAGTGATAACAACGGGAATTGGTAAACCTTTTTCTAAGCTCTCAGTACGAGCGTTAAATGCTTTACAGAATTCCATAATGTTTACACCTTGTTGACCTAATGCAGGACCAACTGGTGGTGATGGGTTAGCCATACCAGCTGCAACTTGCAACTTAACATAGGCTTGTACTTTTTTTGCCATTTTTAGCTTCCTCTAGAATGGGTAATAACGCTATTACTAGCTCCCCTGTTTACGAAAAGGCTGTATTCTAATTAAATACAGCCCAAACTTCAAGTAAAATTACTCAAAATATGATTGCACTTTATGCTTACATCAAGCATTAATAAAATACGGTCAGAATCTAGTTTGTTTTTTCCACTTGACTAAACTCAAGTTCAACTGGTGTTGCACGACCAAAAATAGAAACAGACACTTTTAAGCGACCTTTTTCATAATCCACTTCTTCCACAGTACCATTAAAGTCAGCGAATGGTCCTTCAGTGACGCGAACTTCTTCACCAGGCTGGAATTCTTTTCTGTGACGTGGTTTTTCTGAACTTTCTTGTAAACGGTTTAAAATTCTATCCGCTTCACGCTGTGAAATCGGTGCAGGTTTATCGGCTGTACCACCAATAAATCCCATTACACGCGGAACACTACGTACTAAATGCCAAGTTTCATCATTCATTTCCATCTGAACTAATACATAGCCAGGGAAAAATTTACGTTCACTTTTACGTCTTTTCCCAGCCACATTCTCAACAACTTCTTCTGTTGGGACAAGTACTTCACCAAACTGATCTTCCATTTGATGTAATTTAATATATTCACGTAAAGTTGCTGCCACACGCCCTTCAAAACCTGAAAAAGCCTGTAATACATACCAACGTTTTTTTGGTGCGGTATCTGTCATATTAGAACCTCAAATCTGTTAAGAACGTAATTAATGCAACGATAACTGAATCTAATCCCCATAAAATTAATGAAACAAGGATTGTGACACCTGCAACAATAAAAGTGGTCTGAGTTGCTTCTTGACGCGAAGGCCATACAATTTTTCTTAATTCAATTTTCGACTCGCTGAAAAAATGACGTGCTTTTGTGCCTTGATTTGTTAATGCCGCAATACCGAGCGCAACAAGCAATAAAATAACTACACCAACAACACGAATTGGGGTAGAAAATTGTTCTACAAGGTAGATATTACCTAATGCCGCCCCTGCAATGACAGCAACAACTAAAATCCATAAAAAACTATTTAGGCCTTTTGACTTTAAGCTATCATCTTCGTGCGTATTTTTCTTAATTTCTAACGCCATAATTTAATCCATTACTTAATCTAAAAAAATAGGGATTCGTTTCTGAACGCGTGATTGTAGCACTTTATTTTATGATTGCATATATAGAAGAATCATTTTTTAATTAAGTTAGTACCAATCTCAATTCATTACATCTATATATAAGTGCGGTCAGTTTTGGTGAAGTTTTATCACACTTCTCATTGAATCATGATAACACCGAAGCTAAAAGCCTAAGAAGTTAACATTCCATCATTCTTAAAAGTACAAACGCATGTCAGTATAAAACATGCGTTTTGTATAACCAATCTATCCAGTCTATCCAACCAAGCAAAAATACTACACAAAAACACTCAACCACAAAAAAAAGGCGTACCTCTCGATACGCCTTCCTCTATTATTCAATCTAATTGAAAATTCAATTATTTGATAATTTTCGCTACAACACCAGCACCCACTGTACGACC
>NZ_JBHUFP010000026.1:0-1256 GCF_042681465.1 Pasteurella oralis | reverse complement strand
TTACCGCCAAACCCATCTGGCACAAGCTGATCACAATATTGCGCCACTTGATATAACGTCCACTTATCCACATTGAATGCACCTAAACGCCAGCCAAGACCATAACGTTTGTTAGTCATTAAGTCGTACAGCACCCACGCCGGATTGTTAGACCACGCTATTTTGAATGTACCGTCCCAAAGCCCTGTGTAAGTTCGAGTAATTGGATCGTAGTTACTTGGCACCTTGATTTTTATGCCGTAGATTTCATAAGTGCGGTTTGGGATTGAACTGAAATATTCTGAATCAAAACGAACACCGACAATAGCAGTGTTCGGGTAAGCGAATTCAGTTTCAATAATTTCGGTATAACTTGCCCAAATCGTGTTGTTTTGTAACCGCTGCGATGTGCTGTCCTCTGTTAAACGCTCAACTTTGATTTTAAATGGAACAGCGGGTAAATCATCAAATTCAAACTGTTTAAGATATTGCGAACTATACTTACCATCAATTGAAACAGGATAACTTGTTTCTCCAATCGTAATCATTAAGTCTACTTTAGAACCGTAGGTATCACCTTGATCATTTTGACTAAATAGCGATTGAACACCAACAGTAAAACGTAAACGGCTCACTTTGTTATCCGTCACCGTACGAGTAAGTGGTGTCAATTTTCTTACTTGTGCACTCACAGCAACTTCTTTTTCAGACGTATTGAACCCCTCCATAATCGCTTGATCTTGTGTGCCAATACGCCCTTGTGCATCCACGTTTTTAAAATTGTAACTATCGTCACTTGCTTGAATTGGTGTCTTATCTAGATAAACAGACTTCACACTATCAACCAAACCTTGAATTTCACCCTCAGATATAATTTCCACAATTTTTACAAACTGTTTAGAACGCCCACTTTCTGGAGCTTCATAAGGCGTATGTCCACCGCCACCAGCACCTCCTCCCATAACTTACCCCTTAAAAAATCCTATTCTTTTATTTTTAATTGCAATATCAACATTTACAGTTTCAACGCCCTGTGAAATCACCATTGAGCCACAGAGCATGCGTCCGTAAGCCAATGGCACCATTCTCCCTTGTGCGACCATATTCGACAGATTAGAGAATGAAGTAGAGCGTTTTTTCTCTACATCATTTGCTTGTTGCATTTGTGGTGGTTTAGTCAACATTTGAGCCACTCCACCTGCCATCATTCCAATCCCCATAGCAATAACACTTGGTCCATAAGCAGCAAGCGGTGTATATAGCATCACAACGCCGAT
>NZ_JBHUFP010000025.1:155280-405496 GCF_042681465.1 Pasteurella oralis | reverse complement strand
GATTCCGCAACAGGTAAACGAAACTCACTCGAGGGTGGCTTGTCAAATTGCACATCCGATTGCGCTGAAAACTGATTGGACTTTTGGACTTCCAACGCTTGTTGACGTTGTTGCTGGGTCGCATCAAGCTGGTCTAATGCTTTTTGCTCTAAAGGCGATAAATTCGCTGCTAAACTCAAACTTGTCGCTGTCAACAGCGCAAATAAAGGAAAATGGCGCATAAAGACCTCTAAAAGATAAAAACATGTCAATACATTCCCTTCCCATCTTTGATTTAATCATTCTCTAATATATAGAGAAAATCATTTATGTTTAAAAATGTTATTAAACTATTCAACATAAAAGCCTCTTTACTAATAAAAACAGAGACGACTAAAAATCCCTCGCTTTTCGAAGCGTGCCAGTTCAAATCTGGCCTCGGGCATCATTAAAACATCAATAAATACAAAAAGATAGCCACTAAAGCGGCTTTTTTATATCTAAAATTTATCTTTCTTATTTTTCAATTCTTACTTAGTAGGATTATTGAATTGCGATACAGTGCGCTCTTATTGATTAATTTTTGATAAGGAATTTCGCTATAGTAGCAGTATAGCCAACTTATTAGATATATTAGAAATGACAAGCACCCAAAAATCGCTTTTTATCATGCTTGAACAAGTTATTTTAGTTTTTCAATTAAAGAAGAGATAACATACTACGTACAATCCATTTTTCTTTTTTGTCCTAGTTTTCAGTTTTCCGTAAAATAGACTAAGCATAAAAAACTACATAGGGAGGAAGCAAATTTCCTATGTCATCAACTTTACTATAAAACTGTTATACGCTTGTACCAAATTGTCCACTCTAAATTAAATTTTTATTGTCAACTAAAAACCATTCTATGAAAATGGATTTTTACTTACTATATAAATGTAATATCAATAAATTTACAGGAGTTATTTCGCTCTAAAAGCCTAAACAATAAATCAAAATGAATTCAGAGAAATAGTTTGATAAAGATATTCTTATCTCTCAGTTCTTGTACGAATCGTTTCTAAATCATCATCAATCAACAATTGTCCATTCAAAAAGACTGTGCGTAATTGATTTTCTCGCTCGCCTAACTCCTGCTGAAGTACCGTTTGCCAGCGATCCTGTTGTTTAACTAAAGCAAGTACACCTCTTTTTGAACGTTTTGCACGATTAGTAATTGGATCTTTATATACATCTTGCCATTTACTCGCAATCTTGGCTGCGCTTGCTTTCATTGCCCAACTCATCGTATCTCGATTAACATGTTGTAATAAACCACCTCCCATTCCAAAATTCACATTATCGGCACTAAATCCATGTGCCATTATCGCTTCCAAAATCGGAACAATTGAATTGCAATTGATCCCATCTCCTTGAATAAGGCGTATACAATCAGGCAGCACTTTGTAGCCCTTACTATTTATTGTTGAGCCAAATTTATTTTCTAAAATCGTTAGTGCTCGACATATCACTTCTACTGGCTCTCCACTATCTGGACGTATCACTAATGTGCCACCTAATTGTTTTACTTTATCTCTAAGTTTACTTCCCCAAATATTTTCTAGCGCATCCCAAAGATCATAGCTATCTGATACGACTGCATAAATCTTACCTTTACCAGCAAATTGATTTAACATATTGTCATAAGCAGCAACTTCTCTTTCTTTTCCCCATGAGGTGATCGTACTATGTTCTGCTGCTGGAATAGAAAAAGCGGGCATTTGTGTTGCATTATACCAACGACGAGCAGCAAGCAATGCGGAAACACTATCTGTTCCGTTAAAATTAACTAAATGAGCCAAACCGCCTAAAGCCACTGTTTCTAAACTAGACGCGCCTCTTGCGCCAAAATCATGTAGTTTAAACGGCAACCCATCTAAATTATCTGCAGATATTTCAAGTGCTTGTTTAATTTTTTGCTTACAAAAATAAGAAATGCTTGCAACAGAAGAAGGATACCAAATGGCACGCAATAATGCAGTTTCTAGATAGCCTGCAAGCCAATAGAACTCTGGGTCAGTATTGACAATCTGACAAACCACATTCCCTACAGGCAACACAGTACCTTCTGGTACCGCTTCTATTTTTAATGGTAAAAATCCATGATGCTTCTCAATTAAACACAGCCAACCACTACGATTAAATGGTAAACCATGCATACTTAGAACTACTTCTGCGTCTTCAATATCTTGTTGACTAATTGGTGTTAATAAATATTCTTTGATGAATGCTTGTAAACCAAATACAACAACATCAAAATCTCCGCTACGCGCTTCAACATAATAAGATACATGCTCTGTATTAGGCGGATATTGTAGCCAATGAGACGCTTTATAGCTGTCAACATTTAAAATAAGATTAAGGAAGTTAGAAGTATACATTTCATTTAAATCATTTTAACTAAAAATAAACATATTTTTGATATATATACTTTACCAAAGTTTATTTTAAATGACACTAGATAATTGCGAATAATGTATAAAAAGTAAAAGAGCGGTCGATTTTTTATTAAATTTGTCTCAAATAACAACAATATTATATAGTAATAGATATAACACTTTACAAAATATGTTCAAAATTGACCGCACTTTCTCTGTTAAAATGTTGATTCACGCAGCAGAAAGATATTGATCATATATCTAAAGATCATTTCGATAATCTTAAACCAGTAAAAAGCAATTAAATCTGTATTATTGCTAAAGGCAACATTAAAAAAGCAGTATTCATCTTTATAGGAACCATTTAAACAATATAAAAAGAGCAATAAATATGAGCTCCTTCTCAATATTCATTGCTCTTTTAGTCCAATCACTACTCTGTAATATGCAGTGATTTTTCTTCATTAGAATTGGTAACGAGCACCAATTGCTAAAGAATACTGTCCTTTATTACGTGCATGTTGGAAACCGACCTCTGTTGATAAAGCAAACTTAGGCGTAATATTTGCAATAACTTGTGTACCTAAATTTAATGTATCAGCGAGTTTACCTTGTTTATATGTTACACCATCAACATATAATTGATGTGTTTTTTGTTGGTACATATCGTAAGAAAGCTGTCCTTTGACTTCAAACATCTCAACTCGATAACTCACATCAACACCAAGATTCGTTTTTAATGCATTGAAATTATTATACTTCAACAACGCGTCATTGGTTTTATCGTTGACATCCGAAAGAGATGCATGTAAGTAATGTAAGCCAAACATTGGAGTAATCGAGGCATTTTGCATCCATTGATAACGATAACCTAAATCAGCACCAATATTAAAAGTATGACCTTTTATATTACTTGCATTTTCAATATCGCCCTTATGTTTTTGATAGCCAGTTGATAAATCTACCATCAAATTGTGAGACAGGTTACTATGCCAATTTGCGCTTCCCCCCCAACTTTGATATTTCGCTTTAGTATCACCATCTACTGCTTTTGGCGTCACTTTATAAGAGGTTTTATTCAATGCTGCATAAACCGCATTATTACCACCTTGAGACTGCCATACTTTGCCACCTAACATTACACCGTTATAACTTGAATTAAAATCATAACCATAGTCAACAAAACTTAAATTTGAACCATATTTTTGTTTACCATTGAGATATTTAACAAAAATACTGCGCTCTTTATCTTGCAATAAACGTGTTTCCTGCATAAAACCTTGTTGAATTTGCTCACTCATTTTATTGATTGCAAGATTTGCGGTTAAATAAGAAGCTAATACAGGGTTCACTTGTGGACGTGCATTTACTGTTGATGGTGCTTTAAGCGGTGCGACTGTTGATACCGCTTTACCGTCTGCCGTAATTAATTTATTTGTTAAATAAAGTGAATGGGGTACCACTGGCGCACGTAATACACCAGGCTTAGCCACTGAAGCAACAGTATAAACATACATACCATAAACTAATTCATTATCAACTAAACGCCATTTCACTTGACCATCATCCTTAAACGTGAGTAATTCTTCACCTTGAGCATGATAGTAACCTTTATCATTTGGCTTCAGTTTTTTCTGTAAATCAACTTGCAACCTAACTTCTTTACCAGATACGGCTTTTGTAATATTTAACTTTGATGTCTTCTCATCAGAAACGGTAAGCTGAATATGTCCTGAAGCATCATTATTTACAGTTAATACATCAATATTTTGCATGGCTTCAACTTGTAGAACACCTGTTTTATTTAGCGTAACATCAGTGAAAGCTTTATTTTTATTTTGTTCAGCCTTTTGCGCTAAAACTAAAGTACCTTCACTAACAGTCACGCCTCCTAGACTTTCTCCCACACCTTGTTTAACTGCAATACCATCACCTATTTTCTCAAGGGAATCTGTACCATTATAAGTGACTGTTAATGGCGTTTTTTGACGGATGTCACTAAATATTTTGCCATCGCGCCAGAAAAATTCTTGCATTTCAATTGGTAAGTACATGATAGTTGTATAATCAGTAGTATTTTCATATGCTAATCCGATACTGCCATCACCAAGTTCTGCCATTGAGCTATAAACATAGCCGTTTGGATGTGTTCTATTTGCTTTTCCAGAACTTTTTATTTCTCTAACTAATTTTGTAGTATTCCATTTAATAGAGCCATCTGCTTGAACTTCTCCCAAGAAAAGTTTACCATCACGACGCTTATCATCTCCACTTGTTCCTGATATAGATTGCCCTGAAAAAATAACATATTCTTTATCATTAATTTTTTTAGAATACTTAATAACTGATAGCTGTGAATAACCATGATTCAATTCATTAATTTTTTCAGTACTAACCCATGTATAACCTCCATCTTTAGATGTTGACATCATTACTTTACCACTTTGATTTCTCATAAAAAGTTTAATGTCTCCATTATCTAATTCAACAAGTTGAGCTTCCGTTAGCCTATTAGTATTACTAGGAGAAGTTCTCGAATCATAGCCATTTAAACGAGTATCATTAGGACTTTTACCTAATTCCCAACTTTTACCACCATCTTGACTAATAATCAAAGCTGTTGATTCCATGCCAGCAAGATTAGAATAATACACAGGCAAAACTAAGTTTCCATTTTTTGTTTGAAGACCAACTCCAGGTCCTGTACCAAAAAAACGCATCCAATCTTTCTTAACTTGAGAAGTAATATCGACAGGATTCGCCCAAGTTTTTCCATTATCATCTGAATGAGTCAACCAGATATAGGCTGTATTTGGCGCAACAAATGGGACATTTTTATTCTTATCTTCTTTCTTTAAATAGATATTTCCTAAATATTCGCCATTTTTATATACATTGCCTAAATCTTTAAAATTTAGTTCAGCTTTTCCATTAACTTCTACTCGATATTCTGTTTTTTCATTATTTTCATCAAAAACCTCTCCATTATCACGTAATGTCCAATGATTTCCATTAGCTTGTCCATATTGATAAAGCTTCAAATAATTTTTTCCACCAATATTTACATATCCGCTGCCTAGCTCTTTTATTCCATTATCATTAACTCCAGATAATCCAGTACTTTCAGGATACATATCAACAGCTAAAAAAATTCGACCATTACGTTGATCTTGAACCATTTGAGCATCTATAAGAAAAGCTGAATTCCTGTATTTCTTATTTTCAGCACTATTACTACTACGAATTCCCCAGGGATTAAACGTTGGTGCATCATCTCTAATTGGTGATTTATCTCCATTTTGTGATGGCAGATCCAAAATCGTTGTAATATTTCCCCATGTTTTACCATCATCATGGCTAATACGGATTGCAGTATCAATATCTCCCCAGTCTCCGCGGTGTTGCCAGCGCTTATCTGCTGCGGCAATTAATACACCGTCTTTTGTTCTCAATAAAGAAGGAATACGCCAAATTGGCACATTTTCACTGCCTTGCTCGGTTAAACTTTTATCAAACAGCTTAATTTCTGGGTGTGATATTGCGCCTAAAGTAAGCCTATCCGTATCAGTAATTTGACCAAAAGCGAATGTAGAAGAAAGTAAAGTACTTGATAATGCAAGTGTTAAAAGACTAGGGTTAAATTTTTTCATAAATACCTCAATCCAATCATCATATTAAGCATGTTGTCACTACAACTGCCTTAAAACTAATTAGGTTACAAAATGGAGTAAAGGAGTAAATGACGATATTTAGAGTGTTATCACAGTTTTTAAGGTAAAAAATGAAATAAGACTCCATTTATGTATAAAAATACAACAAATAATCAACATAAAAACGAGAAAATTAACATTTTTGATAAATGCACAAAATTTATCTATTTATTAATGGAGTAAAATAAAAGCAAATTTTGCTTAAAATAGATTTAATCCTATGTTTGGAAAATGATAAGAATTAAAAGAAAAGTCAAATTACAATTTTTTTCTAATAAAAAGAAAAAAGCTACTCAGATGATTTACCTTGAGCAGCTTTGTTATTGATGGGAGTAATCAAAATTAAGCGTGATAACGCCCTACCCCAAGCTCATCTTCTTTACGTGTACGATTAATCACCGCTTGTGGTGATTGCACCACACGCAGCCCCATTTGTTCTTCAGTACGAACCACATCACCACGTAATGAATTAGTGAAGACATCAGTAATTTTAATATCAACAAACTTACCGATCATATCTGGTGTTCCAACAAAGTTAACAATACGATTTGTTTCTGTCCGCCCAGTAAGTTCCATGATATCTTTTTTCGATGGTCCTTCCACTAATACTCGTTGTTCTGTTCCCAACATTGCACGGCTAAATTGTGCTGCTTGGTTATTGATACGCTGCTGTAATACATATAAACGTTGTTTTTTCTCTTCTTCACATACATCATCAGGCATATCAGCAGCAGGTGTGCCAGGACGAGCGGAATAAATAAAGCTAAAGCTCATATCAAAATTCACCTGAGCAATTAAATTCATTGTTTGTTCAAAATCTTCTGCTGTTTCACCTGGGAAGCCAACAATAAAATCTGAACTAATTTGAATTTCAGGACGAACCGCTCTTAATTTGCGAATAATGGATTTATATTCAAGTGCGGTATGATTACGTTTCATCATGGAAAGCACACGATCTGAACCACTCTGCACTGGTAAATGCAAGAAACTGACTAATTCAGGAGTATCACGGTAGACATCAATGATGTCATCTGTAAATTCAATTGGATGACTTGTGGTAAAACGTAAACGATCAATACCATCGATTGCAGCGACCAGTCGTAATAACTCAGCAAAAGTGCAAATACCATCATCATGAGTGGCACCACGATATGCATTCACGTTTTGACCTAATAAATTGACTTCGCGTACCCCTTGCTCTGCTAATTGCGCAATTTCAAATAACACATCATCAACAGGACGACTAACTTCTTCACCTCTGGTATAAGGGACCACACAAAATGAGCAATATTTATTACACCCTTCCATAATAGAAACAAAGGCAGTTGGACCTTCAGCTCGAGGTTCAGGCAAGCGGTCAAACTTCTCAATTTCTGGAAAGCTGACATCAACAACCGAACTTTTCCCTCCACGAATTTGATTAATCATTTCAGGTAGACGATGTAAGGTTTGAGGTCCAAAAATAATATCAACATAAGGGGCACGAGTACGAATATGTTCGCCTTCTTGTGATGCAACACAACCACCAACACCAATGACAAGTGCTGGATTTTGTTTTTTTAATTCTTTCCAACGACCTAATTGATGAAAGACTTTTTCTTGCGCTTTTTCTCGGATCGAGCAAGTATTCAATAATAATACATCTGCTTCTTCTGGAATTTCTGTTAATTCTAAACCATGAGTACTATTTAAAAGATCTGCCATTTTTGATGAATCGTATTCATTCATCTGACAACCCCAGGTTTTAATATGTAGTTTTTGCGTCATATTGTTTTAAAAAATTTAATCTATAAAAAATTTGACTGGCTATTTTACAGGCTTGTCAGTATGCTGGCTAGTTAAAAAAGAGATTTCTTTTGAATTTCCCTCGTTGGCGGTAGAATAGTTGGCAAAAAATAAAAGGAAAGGAACAATGGCAGTCATACAAAAAGACATTATTGTTGTCGGTGGTGGAATGGTTGGTGCAGCTTGTGCGTTAGGATTAGGTCAGCAAGGACATCATATCCAGCTCATCGAACAACAGGCTTTGCCTCACTTTTCGCCTCATTCTCCTTACGACCTGCGTATTTCTGCAATTAGTGTCGCCTCAGTTAATTTATTAAAACAATTAACTGCGTGGCAACATATTGAGAAAACGAGAATTTGTCCTTATCGTGCTTTAGAAACTTGGGAAATAGAGGGTTTTTCAACCTATTTTCATAGTGATGAACTAAAACTTTCTGAATTAGGATTTATGGTCGAAAACAATCTGATTCAATTAGGATTATGGCAGGCAATTCAGTCAGTTAAAACCATACAAACCACACTTTGCTCACCAATCAAAGAAGTGGCAAAGTGCGGTCAACATTGGCAAATTTTACTTGAAAATGGTGATATATATTCAGCACCTTTGATTGTCGCCGCAGATGGCGCAAATTCACAGCTCCGCCAAATTGCAGGCATTGGTTTAACAGGTTGGCAATATCGCCAAAGTTGTATGTTAATGATTGTAGACACTGAATTGGAACAGCAAGATATTACATGGCAGCAATTTTATCCCTCTGGACCAAGAGCTTTTTTACCTTTGCTTGATCAGCAAGCCTGTTTAGTCTGGTATGACAGTCCACAACGTATCCAAACCTTAACACAGCTTCCACTAGAACAACTCACAACTGAAGTTAACCAGGCTTTCCCTGCACGTTTAGGAAAAGTCCAAGTAAAATGTGCGAACAGTTTTGAATTAACACGCCGTCATGCACAAGAATATTTCAAACAAGGGATCGTATTAGTGGGTGATGCTGCTCACACAATCAATCCCTTAGCAGGGCAAGGCGTTAATCTTGGTTTTAAAGATGTCAAAGCATTATTAGAGGTCTTACAACAAGCAACACAAAAAGGTGAAAACCCAGCAAGTGATGAAGTGCTTATGCGCTATCAACATAAACGCAAAGCAGATAATTTGTTAATGCAATCAGGTATGGATCTCTTTTATAAAGCTTTTAAAGAAGATATTTTGCCACTCAAAATTGCACGCAATCTCGCCTTATTTGCCACTAACAAAGCCACTCTACTAAAAAAACAAGCTTTAAAATATGCATTAGGCTTATAAAGTGATACTAAAAAAGAGCGGTCAAAATCTTGATTTTTTTGACCGCTCTTTTTTATGATTAATATCCTTCTTCATGCATATTTGGGAAAAACTGTGCCTTCTGAATTCGTTTTACTCTTGTTTCAATTCGCCCGTCAGGATGTAGTTCAACCTCCCGCCAACCTGGTTGTACTGAGTCTAAAGTAAAACTATGATGATCTGGTTTGAATTGAATACAAGTAGAAGGTGTTGCCATTACTTTATAGCCATGCCATTGCCCTTCCATTTCTTGATGGATATGACCATATAAAATGCCTTTTACATGATTAAAAGGCGCTAACACGTCCGCTAAGTCATGCGCATTACGTAAATTATGTTGATCAAGCCATGCCGAATTTGTTGGCAAAATATGATGATGTAAAACAATCAAAGCATAGCGTTCAGGATGATCTTTTAATTTAGAAAGTAACCAATCAATTTGATATTGGCTTAATTCACCATGTGGCACACCAAACACTTGACTGTCCAACAGCAGAATTTGCCAATGTTTTCCCAGTAAAATATGTTTTTTAGCACTCAAATTACCTTGATTTTGATTGAGTATTTCAAACATCTTAGGCTGAAAATCATGATTACCGGGAATCCAAAACACCATTTTTTCAAGCATTCTTACTTGTTCACAAAAATGTAAATAGCCTTCATGACTACTATCTTGTACAAGATCACCTGTGGCAAGAACAAAATCATAATCAAAACAACTCTCTTTGATTTCGTCCAATACCTGTTTAAAACTTTGAAGTGTATTGATGCCTAATAACTCACCCTTTTCATCCTTAAACAAATGCGGATCAGTAATTTGAACGAATTTGAATACTTCCGCTGATGTATCATATGTATAAGTACTGAACAAAGCGAACTCCTACTACTAAAATTTAAAAAATACAAAACTCGTTATAAATTACCGACTTATCAAGTAAATTGCACGTACCAAAATAAAAAAGTGTTAGCTAGGTCATATTTCTTTATGAAATTTTTTTAAAAATTAAACCTAAATCACATTTTTTTATTTACATATTGAACTTATCTTCACTCCACTGATTTTGTAATGTTGAGTAATTTAGCTGTAACCATTGAAGTCCTAAAACGGCAATACTATTATCAATTTTACCTTCATTGATCCACTGATACGCTATTTCTCGGCTCACCACATGTACACGGATATCTTCATTTTCTTCGGCTAAACCATGAATACCCTTTGCTTGTGTACTATCCACTTTTCCTACAAATAAATGAATACGCTCAATTACACCACCTGGGCTATCCCATACACTTAAACAGTGCTGTAAATGACTGACTTTTACCCCTGCTTCCTCTTCACTTTCACGCAATGCGACTTCTTCTGGTTTCTCTCCTTCTTCAACCATTCCTGCAATCAGTTCTAATAACCAAGGGGATCGATTCGAGTTAGGTTGATAAGCCCCAATACGGACTTGTTCAACTAAAATCACGCTGTCTTGTTGAGGGTCATAAGCAATCACAGCTGACGCAGCCCCTTTGACTAATAGCTCACGCGTCACAATTCCACTATAACCACCTGCAAATAATTTGTGTCTAAATTGAACTCGTTTCAGCTCAAAAAACCCCTTATACAAGGTTTCTTCATTTAAAATCTCAATATCTTGTTGTGTAAATTGTTGAATTTCCATTTTATGATTGTCCCCTTAACTTTTTCTTAAGCGTTCTGACATGCGCTTTTCTATGCTTTCCTCATAAAAATTGAACGATTAAATTAAAAATCGTTGAAAAATGTCATCTAAGTGCTGTTCAAGACAGACTTTTCCTGCAATATCTTCATTCTGCCATGCCTGCAATAATACTGCCTGTGAAAACTGTTGCATTGCATATTGAGCAATAGGTAAATAACTAATGTGCCAAGGCTCATAACCAATTTGTTTTTCAGTGGGTAAATTTGTGAAAGGTAAAACAAAATCAAACTGCGCTAAATTCAGCTGTAACCATTGACTCAATTCAAAGAAATATCCGCCTTGCTCATATTCCCATGGTTCAAGTTGTAAATGACAATCCATAGGCAATAAATTTGGATCAAAAATGTCAATTTCAGTGCCCCAATGATGACGACTCGCACCCGGTAAAGCAGACCAACGTAAAATTGCTTGCGCTTTCTGCCAATCAGAAAATATGCTCAAATCTAAGGAGTTACCATGATCATCATGTACTTTACGCTCACCGTGAAATTTGCTATTCCAAATTAGTTGTTGGCGTTGAAAATCACGAAAACTGCTCGCAGGTTGTAAATTAAACCCATTTTTCAAGGCGTGTTGTTGTAATCCTTGGAATGCTTTGACTCCATCTTTGTGTAAAAAATGTTGAGTTGAAAAAGAACAAGGAAGATGAACTAAATGGCTACGTACTTTACCCGTTAACTGCATTGCACTTAATTTAATACTCATACTGAATCCAAAAGATTGTTTAAAATTTGTTGATACACTTCTCCACACTGAACTAAGTCGTTCACATCAACACATTCGTTCACTTTATGAATACTTTTATTTAATGGACCAAACTCAACGACTTCTGCTCCCATTAAAGCGATAAAACGTGCGTCAGAAGTGCCTCCACCAGTATCTAAGTGCGGTATATTTTGGGTCACTTTTTTTACTGCACTCACAGTCGCGTCGACTAATTTGCCTTTTGCCGTTAAAAACGGTTTACCAGATAAATGCCATTCAATACGATAGCGTAATTGATGCTTTTCTAGCATTACTGCTACTTTTGATTTGATCTGCTCATCAGTAATTTCCGTACAATAACGTAAATTAAATTGCACATATAATTCTCCAGGAATCACATTATTACTGCCCGTACCCGCTTGAATATTGGCAATTTGTAAAGATGTCGGCGGAAAAAATGCATTGCCTTGATCCCATTGATAAGCCGTTAATTCCGTTAAAAATGCTAACGCTTTATGTACGGGATTTTCTGCTAAATGGGGGTAAGCCACATGTCCTTGAATGCCTTGAATATAAAGATTAGCAGTAATTGAACCTCGACGACCATTTTTGATAATATCGCCTAACTGTTGATTACTAGAAGGTTCACCAACAATACAATAATCAATCGCTTCTTCACGAGCCAATAAGGTTTCAACCACACGCACCGTACCATCTTTTGCAGCAGCTTCCTCATCTGAGGTTATTAGCAATGCAATAGTACCTTGATGTTCAGGCTTGGCTTGTACAAAGGTTTCTAGCGCAACAATCATTGCAGCAAGAGAACCTTTCATGTCGGCTGCACCACGCCCATACAATATATCATCTACAATCTGTGCTGAAAAAGGTGGATATTGCCATTGCTTTTCATCGCCAACAGGTACAACATCAGTATGACCCGCAAAAGCAATTACTGGAGAGCCAGAACCATGTTTTGCCCATAAATTTAATGTTTTATTAAAAGGCATCCATTCAATCTGAAATCCAAGTTTTTCCAAACGTTCCGCTATCACTTGTTGGCAACCTTGATCATCAGGGCTAATCGAAGGTCGACGAATCAACTCACTTGCTAGAGAAATTATATTTTGTTTCATTTCACACCGCACTTTCACATAACAAAGGGCAGACTTTGCAATCTGCCCTAATTGTATTCTTATTTAAAACAAGCTTCGTACTCTTTTACATTAAAACCAATTAACGCTTTATCTTGCTGCAAAATAATTGGACGTTTTATCAACGTTGGCTGTGCTAAAAGCACATCAAGTGCGGTCTGTTTTGATAAAGTTTCTTTGATTGATTCATCAAGATTGCGCCAAGTCGTACTGCGTTTATTCACTAAATTATCCCAGCCAAATTGTTGTTCTGCTTGTATCAGCCAATTCTTATCTAAACCTGCTACACGATAATCATGCAATTGATGGGAAACATTATTATCCACAAGCCATTTCAAGGCTTTTTTAACAGTATCGCAGTTCTTAATACCATAAACTGTAATCATTGTATGTCCTTTTATCTTGAGCTAATAAACAAAAAATCCTCGATTTTTTATCGAGGATTTAGTTTATCACTTTTTTAACTTAGTGGTTTGTCAATTTTCCAAGTAATGCATTCATACGTTTAATAAATGCAACTGGGTTTTCTAATGAACCACGCTCAGCTAACATCGCCTGTTCTAACAGCAATTCAATCCAATCGGCAAACTGTTGTTCATCCGCAATATCTGCGACTTTCTGAACTAAACTGTGCTCAGGATTTAATTCAAATGTATATTTTACTTCTGGCATAGTTTGACCCGCCGCAGCAAACAACTTAGCCATTTGAGTAGTCATTTGATCACTACCTGTTGAAACAACTGCTGGTGTATCCGTTAAACGGTGAGTTAAACGTACTTCTTTCACACGCTCACCTAATAAATTTTTCGCTCGTTCAATAAATGAAGCATATTGTTCATCTTGTGCCTTGTGATTTTCTTGCTCTTTATCCGCTAAATCACCTAAATCCAAGTCAGCTTTGCTAATTGTTTGCAACGCTTTGCCATCAAATTCAGTTAGGTAACTTAGCATCCACTCATCAATACGATCAGAAAGTAACAACACTTCAATACCTTTCTTATTAAATAGCTCTAAATGCGGACTATTTTTAGCCGCAATGTAAGTATCTGCGGTAATGTAATAAATCGCTTTTTGTCCTTCTTTCATACGTGCCACATAATCTTCTAGTGACACAGTCTGTTCACTGCTCTCATTATGTGTTGAAGCAAAACGTAATAACTTTGCAATGGTTTCTTTATTCGCGAAATCTTCTGCGGGTCCCTCTTTTAATACTAAACCAAATTCTTGCCAGAATGATTGATATTTTTGTGCATCATCTTTCGCTAATTTTTCTAACATTTGCAATGAACGTTTCGTTAAGGCTTTACATAACGCCGCAGTCACTTTATTATCTTGTAGAATTTCACGTGACACATTCAATGGCAAATCATTACTATCAATTAATCCACGCATAAAACGCAAATAATTTGGCATAAATTGCTCGGCGTCATCCATAATAAATACGCGTTGAACATAGAGTTTTAAGCCCTGTTTATGTTCTCGATTAAACAAATCCCAAGGTGCTTTAGCTGGTACATAGAGCAAACTGGTATATTCCTGATTGCCTTCCACTTTATTGTGTGCCCATAAGAGAGGGTCAGCAAAATCATGGCTCACATGTTTATAGAACTCTTTATATTCTTCTTCTGAAATCTCATTTTTTGATCGAGTCCATAGTGCTTGCGCCTTATTAATTTTCTCCCATTTAATACCTGTTTCTTTCCCTTCATCATCATAAGATTTAGCAAGAATTTCTACTGGTAGACCAATATGATCAGAATATTTACTGATAATTTCACGTAAACGCCATTCATTTAAAAATTCCTTTTCATCTGTACGTAAATGTAAGGTAATTTCCGTACCACGCTGTTTTTTCTCAACATCGGCTACCGAATATTCCCCTTCTCCCGCAGACTCCCAAAGTACCGCTTTATCAATACTCTCACCTGCTGCACGGCTTTTCACTGTTACTTTATCTGCTACAATAAAAGCAGAATAGAAACCAACCCCAAACTGTCCAATTAATTGGCTATCTTTTGCTTGATCACTGCCTAATGAACTTAAAAACTCTTTTGTCCCAGATTTGGCGATCGTCCCTAAATGATCAATCACTTGTGCACGCGTCATACCAATACCATTATCACTGATTGTTAACGTGCCTTTATCTTCATCAAAACTGATACGTACTTTTAAATCGCCATCGCCTTCATAGAGCTCTGGTGCGGAAAGCGCTTTAAAGCGTAGTTTATCTGCTGCATCAGAAGCATTTGAAATCAGCTCACGTAAGAAAATTTCTTTATTAGAATAGAGAGAATGAATCATGAGTTGCAAAAGTTGTTTGACTTCTGATTGAAAACCACGTGTTTCTTGATTATTCGACATAATATTTTCCTTTTCTGATAAATCATACATAAGTGCAGTCTGATATAAGTACAGAAACACGAATTTCAAGAGTCAGGAGAAAATTTTATTACTATAAGAAAAAGAAAAGTGCGGTCAAAATTTTTGATTTTTTGACCGCACTTGGATGAATACTCTGTGAATTAATCTAGATTAGAAGTCGTAACGTAGACCGACTTTAGCACCGTATTGATTAATATTAGTATCTGGGAAATGGCCTAAACTATTATATTCAATACCACCATTTAGAGATAAATTATTTGCCAAATTATACTGAGCACCAACAATAGCACCATAACCTAATTTTGACGTTTTAGCATCTCTAAAATAGCTTGGACCCGTATTTTGAATATCAAAAACATTTGATGCTAAACGAGCCCCAATATAAGGTTTAATTGTAGAATTCACATTAAAATCATAAAATGCCGAAAAACCTAAACCATATACTTTTGCAGTAATCGATTCATTATAATGTTTACCAGAAAACTTACCATAATGAGTATAATCAGCTGCTAAACGAAAAGCACCAAAATCATAGCCAACGCTAATACGAGGCTCAAATTTTGTATCACCTAACACTGGATATGCACTGAATTTAGTTTTAGATACACCAATATCACCTTGAACATAAAAATTTGCACTGGCTGTCGTAGCAAATAATGTCCCCATTGCTAATACTAGTAATGATTTTTTCATTATAACATCCTCTTTGATTAATGATTAAATGCAGACTGAGTATAGCATAGTCATATAGAATCTAGCTTTAAATTCAACCTAGATTTACAATCTTTACATAAATAAACAGCTTTTTTATTTTGTACATTATGATGCCTTCGCATTGTAAGATGATGTTCTCGGCATGCACAATGATAGGTTACAGTGTTTCCTTTCACACCAGTAATATCAAACTGATGATATACTTTTGGCTCTAAATCAAACACAACCGCCATAACTTCTCGCCATTCTTTACCATGCGGTTGCACTCGTCCAAAAACTTGATAGACAATTAAATGTGCTAATTCGTGTGGTACAACCTGAGCAATAAATTCTTCACGATTTTCTAATAATAAAATAGGATTTAATCTAATTTCATTGCGTTGTAAATAAGCGACACCCGCTTTTACTCCACGTATCTGATATGTTACAACTGGAACAGAGAAGGTGCATTTGAAATGTATTTCAGCAAGCTGTAAACAATGGATTAATTTACGTTGTACTTGCATTTTTAAATGACGAAATTGCGTGTCTTGTTGCATATAAAAAAGAAGGCGAACTATGTCGCCTTACGTTATTACGATGAAATTATTTTAAACCCGCTGCACTACGCAATTCTTCAGCACGATCAATTTTTTCCCAAGGGAATTGTTCACGACCAAAATGCCCATAAGCCGCAGTTTCACGATAAATAGGTTGAATTAAATCAAGCATTTTTATTAAACCATACGGACGTAAATCGAAGAATTCACGTACTAATTTAACTAATAATTCGTTCGCTACTTTACCAGTACCAAAAGTTTCTATCATGATAGAAGTTGGTTCTGCAACACCAATTGCATAGGAAAGTTGAATTTCACAACGTCCAGCAAGACCGGCTGCCACAATGTTTTTTGCTACATAACGTGCCGCATAAGCTGCAGAACGATCTACTTTTGATGGATCCTTACCAGAGAATGCTCCGCCCCCGTGACGAGCAGCGCCACCATAGGTATCCACAATAATTTTACGTCCTGTTAAGCCGCAATCTCCCATTGGTCCACCAATAACAAAACGCCCTGTTGGATTTATAAAATATTGAGTTTCTTTTGATAACCATTCACTTGGTAAAACAGGTTTGATGATTTCTTCCATGACGGCTTCATGTAAGTCTTTCTGTGTAATACTGCCACAATGCTGAGTTGAAAGCACTACCGCATCCACCCCAACAATCTTGTTATCTTCATATTTTAAGGTCACTTGGCTTTTCGCATCAGGACGCAACCAAGGCAATGTTCCTGATTTACGCACATCTGCCTGACGTTCCATTAAGCGATGTGCATAAGTAATTGCTGCAGGCATTAATACGTCTGTTTCATTTGTCGCATAACCGAACATGATACCTTGATCACCAGCCCCTTGATCTAATGGATTTTCACGGTCCACTCCTTGATTAATATCAGAAGATTGTTTCCCAATCGCATTTAATACTGCACATGAATGACCATCAAAGCCCATTTCAGAAGAAGTATAACCAATATCACAAATGACTTGGCGTGCAAGATTTTCAATATCTACCCAAGCAGATGTCGTAATTTCGCCACCGACTAATGCCATACCTGTTTTTACATAAGTTTCACAAGCGACACGTGCTTTAGGATCTTGTTTTAAAATCTCATCGAGCACAGCATCAGAGATTTGATCTGCAATTTTATCTGGATGCCCTTCTGACACCGATTCAGACGTAAATAAATAACTTGACATGAATATTCCCTAACTAATTTTAAAATACTTTAAGCGGCATCGCCATCTAGACGGCTAATCATACGCTTTTAAATATAAAAGGCAAGTATTTATTACAAAGAGAAATTGTAAGTTTACATCATAGTTATAATGAAATAAGGATGGTTTAACCTAGAATAGGTTTAGGTTTGGATAGATAATAAACAGCCCCACTAGTTACACTAAGTAGGGCTTATTGTGGTATTTTTATGCTAAAAATTACTTCAGGTTAAAAAAGCTCTTGCTCCACAAAGAAATAAGCAATTTCTCTTTTAGCACTTTCTAAACTATCGGAGCCATGCACTGAATTATGGCGACCATTCAAAGCAAAATCTCGGCGAATCGTACCAACAGCTGCCTGTTCTGGATTCGTTGCACCAATCAAAGTGCGGTAATCTTTAACTGCATTTTCCTTCTCTAACACTAACGCAACTACAGGTGCTGACATCATATAAGCCACTAAATCAGCAAAGAATTCTTTGCCTTGATGTTCAATATAAAACCCTTCTGTCTGCTCTTGCGTTAAACGCAACATTTTAGCGCCTACAATTCGAAAACCAGCCTGCTCAAAACGCATGAGAATTGTGCCAATTAAATTGCGTTGTACTGCATCGGGCTTAATAAGAGATAATGTTCTTTCTAATGCCATTTTTAATCCTTAAACACGTGCTTTATTTAATAAGAAATGTGCTAATGTTTGCACACCAATACCTGTTGCGCCAACTGCCCATACATCACTTGCTGTTTTACGGTAGGTTGCTGAACAATCAATATGCAACCAATTTTGTTGGTAATTTTTGACAAAGTAAGACAAAAATGCTGTTGCAGTACTTGCTCCAGCACCAACTGGTACAGTCCCTATGTTAGCAATATCAGCAAAAGCAGTACTAATTTGTGAACGATGTAATTCAGCGAAAGGTAAACGCCAGAAAGGCTCTTGTTCTGCACGTGCTGAAGTAAATAAAGCTTCGACTAATTTATCATCCATAGACAGCACTGAGTGATAGTCATTACCAACTGCCATTTTTGCTGCACCAGTTAAAGTGGCACAATCAACAATCACTTGTGGTTGCTGCTCATCAGCCTCAATTAAACCATCAGCCAATACCAAACGCCCTTCCGCATCTGTATTTAAAATTTCAGCTGTTACACCATTACGATAAGTAATAATATCGCCTAATTTAAAAGCATTACTACTCACCAAATTTTCTGCACAACATAAATATAACTTAACACGTTGTTGCAAACCACGTGCAATAGCTAACCCCAATGCTCCAGTAACAAGTGCTGCCCCACCCATATCAGTACGCATGGTGCTCATACCTTCGCTTGGTTTGATGCTATACCCGCCACTATCAAAAGTAATCCCTTTACCGACTAAACAAGCAAGAACTGGTGCATCTACTTTACCTGTTGGATTAAAATCTAATTGCAACATTGCTGGTGGATTTGCCGAACCTCGTCCTACATGCCAAATACCTTGGTAATTCTTCGCTCTTAATTCTTCACCAGAAATAATCGTAAAACTTACCGCACTTTTATCTGCATATTCTTCTGCTTGCTGTTCAATGAATTCAGCCGCACGTTTTGCTAATACAAGAGGCGTAATAATTTCTGCCGGTGAATTAATAATTTCACGTACAAAATCGCCACATTCAATACGTGCCAATAACTCTGCTTGTGGCTCATCATCAAGATGTGGGAATGCCAATACATAATCTTGTTTTGCAGTATAAAAGCCTTGATAAAACGCCCAACAACTCTCTAAATCCCAGTTTTCACCAACTAATTCTACATCTTTAATTCCTTGATTACGTAATTTACGTGCTGCTTTTTGTACTAAAGTGCGGTCAATATTGGCAGAAATATGAATGATGGCTTGCTCATGATGAAAACTCAGTAGTGCATTTTTCCCCCAAGCTTCACTTGCAGCTTGAGTTGATAGGCTAATTTGCATTGGCATAAAACATCCTTTTATTACATGAATTGTGATAACAAAAATAAAGTGCGTTTCACTATACCAGTTTTTACGCACTTTAGTATCCAATTATAAAAATATCTTTAATATTTCTGTGAAAAATAATTCACATACCATTCAACTGTTCTTCGTAAACCAACTGCAAAAGAAATTTCAGGTTTCCACCCTAATTCAGTATAAATCTTACTTGTTTCCATCGCATAACGTACATCATGACCAGGACGATCAGTCACAAAAGTAATCAGCCGATTAAAATCATCAATATCAGCGAGATCAATTGAAAAATCAGACAATTTTCCCCTTTCGTTTAAGTGATTTAATATGTAACAAATCTCAGTCACAACACAAAAATTCGTTCGTTCATCTTGTGCTGCAATATTATAAGTTTGACCCACTTGCCCTTGGGTCAAGACTAAATAGAGTGCTTTAACATGATCATCGACAAATAACCAATCTCGCCGCTGCTGTCCGTTCCCATATAGCGTCAAAGGTCTTGCATGTAATGCTTGTTGAAGCATAAATGGAATCAATTTTTCAGCATGTTGATAAGGACCATAATTATTTGAGCTAGTCGTCACTAATATAGGTAAACCATAAGTACGCTGCCAAGCACGAACTAAATGATCACTTGCTGCCTTCGAAGCAGAATAAGGACTACTTGGACGATAAGCTGAAGTCTCTGTAAATGCAGGCTCATCTAGATTTAAATCACCAAATACCTCATCTGTGGAAATATGGTGAAAACGGAAATTCGCTTTTTTAGATTCAGGCAAAGTTTCCCAATAACCTCGTGTAACTTCTAGTAAGCGATAAGTACCAACAATATTCGTTTGGATAAATGCCTCAGCACCAGCAATGGAACGATCCACATGACTTTCTGCTGCCAAATGCATCACACAGTCAGGTTGATATTGCTGAAAAATACGCTTCATATTCTTGTCATCATTGATATCAACTTGTTCAAAAAAATAACGTGGCTGTTCAGCTGCTATTTTTAAAGCATCAAGATTGCTCGCATAAGTCAATTTATCTACATTAATCACCCAATCTTGCGTTTGAGCCAGAATATAGCGAATTAACGCTGAACCAATAAAACCAGCACCACCTGTGATTAAAATTTTTTTCATTACTTTTATTCTTTTATTTTAAGAGCTACTATTCACAGTAGCTTATCTTACCTTGTTCTTGAAACCAACATAATAAAAACTTTCCTGAACAAGACAAAAACTGTATAATTCGCGAGTATTTATTAAAAAGATTCCGCCAACTTAATCAGTGCGGTAAACATTTGTAGTTTATTCAGAGGAACCAATGGCAAAAGAAGATTGCATTGAAATGCAAGGGACAATTTTAGAAACCTTGCCAAACACGATGTTTCGTGTTGAATTAGAAAATGGTCACATTGTGACCGCTCATATTTCTGGCAAAATGCGTAAAAACTATATTCGCATTTTGACTGGTGATAAAGTAACTATTGAAATGACACCATATGACTTAAATAAAGGGCGTATTATTTTCCGTAGTCGTTAATCAATAGTCACTAAAAAGCACTGATGATTAGTGCTTTTTTAATGCTAATAAAAAACCACTTTTTAAAAGTGGTTTTTAGTTTCTAGTTTGTACTTAAGTCAATATTGGCTTGAAGGCGACGTCGAATCAATACATTAAATCCTCTCATTAACAAAAGTAATAGAGATAAAGCATAAATTGGTAGATTGCCTAAAACAGAATAAGGTGTTTTACCTTCTGTTGGGCTTATGTGATAGGTTAATGTCGTTTCAACAAATTGTGGTGCTTGCGCCACAATTTTACCCTGTTCATCAATAAATACACTAATGCCTGTATTCGTTGCGCGAATAACTGGTTTTCCGAGTTCTAATGCTCGCATTCTCGCCATCTGCAAATGCTGCCAAGGACCAATTGAATCACCAAACCATGCATCATTTGAAACTGTTAAAATAAAATCTGTTTCTTTTTGCATATTTTGGCGTAGCTGTTCACCTAAAATAATTTCATAGCAAATCGCAGCAGTGAAATGCTGATTTTTCACTTGTAATGGCGATTGTACCTCATCACCAGCTTGAAAAGCAGACATTGGTAAATTAAATACGTTACCGAGTGGGCGCAAGATCATTTCTAACGGCACATACTCACCAAAAGGTACAAGATGATGCTTATTGTAACGATTTGCCGTGTCAAGTGAATAAGACTGAGTTTTATTACCTAATGTGACAATCGAGTTAAATAGCTTATCTTGTATTTCATCTTGATATACTGTACCAACGATCACTTCTGTACCGCTTTGATAAGCTAATTCTTGTAATCCTTTAAAAAAAGGCTGAATACGATTTTCTAATACAGGCAATGCAGATTCAGGTAAAATAATAACATCTGTCTTACCTAAGTGTCGCGCGATTAACTTGTGGTAAATATCTAAGGTTTTATAAAGATAATCAGGATCCCATTTCAAATTTTGTTCAACATTGCCTTGTGCTAAAGTTACTTTAAGTCCTTTCTCTTTCACTTGCTTCACATAATTTATTTGTGATGTATAAGCACTCAAACTACTCACTACGACCAGTAACACAACATTAATCAGAGCAACATTTAATTTTCTTGGTCGATGAAGTAATGCAGTAATAATGCTAAAGATGATTGCACTGACCCACATAACAAAGAAAGTGACGCCTGTTACGCCAAATAAAGGTGCTAAATGTGCAAATGGGCTATCAATTTGGCTATAACCAAACTGTAACCATGGGAAACCAGTAAAAATCCAACCTCGCAAAAACTCTGTAAAAGTCCAAATCACGGGATAAATTGCTACGCTGTTGACTTGAAAACGTCGTACTAAATAGGCAAAAAGCACAGGATAAAGCGCAAGATAAGCGGACAAGATAACAACAAGTAGATAGCTGACAACTAATGGAGTTCCTCCAAAGTGATGTATGCTCACATGTAGCCAATTCACGCCAAAGGTAAAGAAAGCTAACCCCCACCAAAATGCTCCCCAAAGTGCGGTCCGTTTTTCAGCAGTTTTCACAACAAAAATCAAGCCCAGTAAAGCGATATAAGCAAATCCCCAATAATCAAAAGGAGAAAATGCGAAAACACCCATTGCCCCAGAAATAATTGCGATTAAATAAACCCAAATATGTTTCTTCATTTTGTTCCAAATAATTAAGCACGAGTAAAAACTCGTGCTAATTGTTAAACTCATTAACGATTAATCTTCTTTCGCTTCTTCCGCTTTCACAATCTCGGCTAATTGTTCATCCGTAACAGTCACACGCAATTGAATAAGTCGGCGGCTATCAGCTGAAGTCACTTTAAAATTAATACCTTCCAGAGTAATATCTTCTCCGCGTTTCGGTAAATAACCGAAAGCTTGCATTACCACACCACCGATAGTATCCACTTCTTCATCGGCAAAATGCGTATTAAATTGTTGATTAAAATCTTCGATGTCTGTTAATGCGCGTACTGCGTAAGTATGGCGCGAAAGCTGACGTACATTGACAATTTCTTCTTCATCAAATTCATCTTCAATATCACCAACAATTTGCTCAAGAATATCTTCAATAGTCACTAAGCCAGATACTGCACCAAACTCATCTACGACAATAGCCATATGAAAACGTTCAGAACGAAAATCTTTCAACATCCGATCAACACGCTTACTTTCTGGCACAATTACCGCAGGGCGAAGTAATGGCATTAAATCAAACTCTTCAGCATTAGAGCGTAAAAACTTGAGTAAATCCTTAGCATGTAAAATCCCCGCAATATTATCTCGCTCATCGGCAATCACAGGAAAACGAGAGTGAGCAGATTCAATAATCGTATCAAGACAAGAATCGAGATTTTGATCAGTTTGAATAAACACAATTTGTGAACGAGGAATCATGATGTCACGTACTCGTAATTCGGCGATTTCCATCACGCCTTCAATCATCTCTCGTGTATCCTGATCAATAAGATCATTTTGTTCTGAATCACGAATAACTTCAACAAGCTCCTCGCGATTCTTTAGCTCCCCTTGGAAAAAACGCCCAAATAAAGATTGAAAAAAACTTTTCTTTTGCAAATGTTCAGTTTGATTAGTATTCGAGTGGTCTTCGTTTATCATAAAAATTTGAATAAGTTTCCGTCAACATTGACCGTTGAAAATTAACATATTTCCTCAATAATAGCAAAAAAAAGCCCCTAGACAGTGGGGCAAAACAACAATTCGCATTGATTATTATAATGTTATAAAAATTGAAATTGCGTCCAGTGATGATATTTTTCATTTGCGCGACTTATTCCTCCTAACTGCCACCATTCTGGATGATTAGGTGTATCTGGTAATGCCTGTGTTTCTAACGCTATACCTGCATAGTCAGTATAAACTCCAGCAAAGCGATTTGGCGTTCCAGCGAGAAAGTTACCTGTATACACTTGTAGTGCTGGCTGCGAAGTCGATACTCGTAAACTCAGTGAACCATCTTGTGCTGTTAAAATCGCACACATTTCCTCTTTATTGTCGCCCAATAAGAAAGCATGATCGTAGCCTTTTACTAATAATTGCTCATCTTGTAAAAAATCTTGTGCAATTTGCTTCATCTGCCGAAAATCAAAGCTTGTTTGTTGCACAGACTTTAATGGTGCATTCGGTATACCTGCTTGATCAACAGGCAAATACTGAGCAGCATTTAACTGCAAATGATGATTACAAATATCACAACCATAATCTGCATCATTTAAATTAAAATAAGCATGGTTCGTTAAATTTAACGGTGTATCTTGATCCGCTTTAGCATCAAACGTAATTTCAACACAATTGCTCTCAGTCAATGTATAAGTCACGGCAACCTCAACATTTCCAGGAAAACCTTGATCACCATCAGTAGAATACAACATAAAACTCACAAAATTCTGACCGCACTTAACCAATTGCCAACGTTGCCGATCAAAGCTATGTAAACCACCATGCAATTGATGTTTTCCCTGATTCCGACTCAATTGGAAAGATTTGCCATTTAGCTCAAACTGCCCCTGTGCAATACGATTTGCATAACGCCCAACAGTCACCCCTAAATAAGCTTGCTGTACGAGATAATCTTCTAATTGACAGCCTAATAATACTTCGCGTAATTGATTTTTAACGGGCACTTTGCAAGATATCCATGTTGCGCCCCAATCCATCATTTGAATGGACATACCATGACTATTTGTTAAAGTGAAGACCTGAAATGGCAAGCCATCTGGCGCATTTCCTTGTGCAGTTTGAATCAACATACAGCCACTCCTTGCGATGCTGTACATACATAAAAATCTTCTTTTAAACCCGTGTGTTTTTCATAGTTATCTGCAATGATTTGACGCACAGCCTCTACTTTTTCAATTGGTGCAACGGCAACAATACAACCACCAAAACCGCCACCAGTCATTCGAGCGCCCCCAGCATTACCAATGGCAACTTGCACAAGTTCAACTAAATAATCGATTTGTGGTACAGTAATCTCAAAATCATCACGCATTGAAGCATGAGACTGCGCCATTAATTCACCTAATAATGTGAGATTACCAGCTTGTAATGCTTTAACTGCATCTAGCACGCGCTGGTTTTCTGTCACGACATGACGAGCACGTTTAGCCACTTCTGGATCAAGTGCGGTCAATTCTGCTTCTTTTTGCTTAAATTGTTTAATGGAAACATCGCGTAACGCTTTTACTCCAAAAAATTGAGCAGCCTTTTCACATTGTTGACGACGAGTATTATATTCACCTGCGACTAAGTCATGTTTCACATGAGAATTGACAATCATTACCGCAATATTCTCAGGAATAGGCGTAGGGATAGTCTCTAAACTACGACAATCGATCATTAATAAATGATCTTTTTGACCTAGTGCTGAAATCAACTGATCCATATTGCCACATTGACAACCCACAAATTGATTTTCGGCTTGTTGTCCAATCAAGGCGATTTCAGTATTAGTCAACGCTAAATTTGCTAACTGTTGACAGAATTTACCCACTGCCACTTCTAATGATGCAGATGAACTCAAACCAGCAGATAAAGGGACATTACCTGAAATCACTAGATTTGCACCGCACTTAAATTCTGGACAGCACTGTTGAATAAATTTCACAACACCACGTACATAACCAGTCCACTTTTTACTTAATTCTGGTTCAATTGGTTGGGCTAAATCAAATTCATCCCATTGGGCAAGATCAGCTGCAAACACTTTAAAAATGCTGTCTTCGCGCGCTTGCCCGCTAATTGCTGTACCATAATTAATCGCACAAGGCATGACAAAACCATCGTTATAATCTGTATGTTCACCAATAATATTCACTCGTCCTGGCGCATAAACATTTAAAGTCGGTTCAGTATTAAATTTTTGTTGGAATAAAGTTTGAGCTGATTGCTGTGGTGTCATTTCATATTCCTTTTTTATTGTTCTTTTACAGAGTTCTTAATTCTATTTAAGGGTATTCAACCCCAGTTAACATAATGCTTTTATTTTTGTTTATAATGTACTTCACTTAATATGCGCAATCGTTCTGCTGCCTGCTCCGCAGTTAAATCACGCTGCGACTCGCCTAACATTTCATAACCCACCATAAATTTACGTACCGTCGCAGAACGTAATAAAGGCGGATAAAAATGCGCATGTAATTGCCAATGATCATTACTTTCACTATTAAATGGCGCAGCATGAAATCCCATTGAATAAGGGAAAGAGGTTTCAAACAGATTGTCGTATTTTGTTGTTAACTTTTTCAATGCTAGAGCTAAGTCTTGTGACTGTTCTTCATCTAATTCCGTTAGACGTTTAACTTGTGTTTTAGGCAACAATAAAATTTCAAATGGCCAAACTGCCCAATAAGGCACGACAGCTAACCAATGTGTTGTTTCAACCACAATTCGCTCTTTTAACTCTAACTCACGCTTGGCATAATCAACTAACATGACTGAACCATATTTTGCTAGATAAGCACGTTGCGTCTGATCTTCACGTGCCACTTCATTTGGTAAAAAACTATTCGCCCAAATTTGACCATGCGGATGGGGATTTGAACAGCCCATGGCTGCCCCTTTGTTTTCAAAAATTTGTACCCATTGATATTTTTTACCCAATTCAGCTAACTGATCTTGCCAGACTTTAACCACATCCACAATTTCCGAGACTGTTAATAATGGTAAGGTTTTGTTATGATCTGGCGAAAAGCAGATAACGCGACTTTCGCCTTGTGCTTTTGAAATTTGAAATAAAGGATCTGTCGTTTTTTCTGGGTTAGGTGTATCTTCTAATAACGCAGAAAAGTCATTTTTGAACACGAAAGGCTTTTGGTAATCTGGGTTTTGTTCGCCTGTAATCCGCTTATTATTCGGGCATAAATAACAACTTGGATCATGACTTGGCTTTTCATCCTCTGCAACTTTCTCTTGTTGTCCTTGCCACGGACGTTTAGCACGGTGTGGCGATACAAGCACCCATTGATCAGTTAATGGATTATAACGACGATGTGGGTGATCGGTTGGTTCAAATAGTTGATGACTCATCTTTTATACTCCCAATAACTGAAAACGGTTACATTTTGTTATTTGTATAAGATAACAAATTACCAAAAATAAACTGTTAACTAGATCACAAAATCAATAAATCTCAACAGATTTGCCGTTATTTTTGTGATTTAGTTGTCAAATTCAAAGGTAAGCGTTTTCAAACATAACAAAAATTTTATATGATGAGATTAAGTTGTTCTCAAAGGAAAGGTCATATTAATTATGGTTACTATTCATGATGTAGCACAACACGCAGGCGTTTCTGTCGCCACCGTGTCTCGCGTGCTCAACAACCACCCTTCTGCCAGTGCCAAAGCTCGCTTAGCAGTACAAGCGGCAGTAGAAAAATTAGGTTATCAACCTAACGCAAATGCACAAGCTCTTGCAATGAAAAATACTGATACTATCGGTGTCGTTGTCACCGATGTGACCGACTCCTTTTTTGCTATACTGGTTAAAGCTGTTGATAAAGTCGCTGAAGAATATAAGAAAACAATTTTGATTGGGATTGGTTACCACAATGCAGAAAAAGAAAAAGAAGCTATTGATACATTATTACGTAAACGCTGTAGCTGCCTTGTTGTTCACTCCAAGGCACTGAGTGATGAAATACTTAGCCAATATTTAGCAAAAGTACCAGGCATGGTCATCATTAATCGCATTGTGCAAGGCTATGAACACCGTTGCGTTAGTTTAGATAATGAAAAAGGCACCTTTGTCGCCACAGAAACCTTAATTAAATTAGGACACTGTAAAATTGGCTATATTGGTTCAAATCACTACATTAGTGATGAAGTGGAAAGAAAACAAGGTTATCTCGCGGCACTCAAACATTATCATATCCCGATCATTGAACATGCGATTACTCATAGTTCACCTGACTTTGAAGGTGGAGAAGAAGCCATGATAAATCTATTAAGTTATAACTCCGATCTCACTGCCGTAGTGGCTTATAATGACTCAATGGCAGCAGGAGCAATTTCAGTGTTAAGTGAAAACAACATTAACGTACCAAAACAATGTTCTATTATTGGTTTTGATGATATGCCTATTGCGCGTTATCTTATTCCTAAATTAACGACTATTCGCTATCCGATTGATTTAATGGCAACTTACGCTGCCAAATTAGCGCTCAGTTTAGTTGATCAAGAAGTCAAAGCACCAACCCACATTCAATTTAATCCAACACTAGTAAGGCGTTTTTCCGTAGAACAAAAATAGCCATGTGGATTCATTAGCTATGAAAACGTAAACATTTTCATTTAACCATATAAAAAGTGCGGTGAAATTTCATAAGATTTCACCGCACTTTTTGCATTTATTGAAAAGAAAACAAATAAAAAATGTGATCAATCTAACACTTTCATTAGTCAATTGTAATCGTTTTCACAAATGTGAGTGAGATCACAGTCTTGAACACTATTTTCCAGTATCATGCCAACCAGTTATCTAGGCAAAGTGGGTTAAAAAGCAAAAAGATAACAACATCCATTAGTCCCAAACAGGAGAGTTATTATGAAAAAAACCGTATTAAGCGCAGTAGCTTTAGCAGTAGGTCTAGGTGTTGCTGCCTCAGCAGCTCAAGCAGCAGATCGCATTGGTGTAACCATTTACAAATATGACGATAACTTCATGTCACTAATGCGTAAAGAAATTAATAAAGAAGCTGAACAATTTAAAGATATTGAGTTATTAATGAATGACTCACAAAACGCACAAGCCGTACAAAATGACCAAGTTGATGGATTGATTTCTAAAGGTGTAAAAGCATTAGCAATTAACTTAGTTGACCCTGCTGCTGCACCGACTATTATCGGTAAAGCAAAACCTGATGACATTCCTGTTGTATTCTTCAATAAAGATCCTGGTGCAAAAGCAATTGGTAGCTATGAACATGCTTACTATGTAGGTACTGATCCGAAAGAATCAGGTTTAATCCAAGGTTCATTAATTGCTAAACATTGGAAAGCAAACCCTGCTTATGACTTAAATAAAGATGGCAAAATTCAATATGTATTGTTAAAAGGTGAGCCAGGTCACCCAGATGCAGAAGCACGTACTAAATTTGTTATCGAAGAATTAAATAATAAAGGTATTCAAACTGAACAATTATTTATCGATACAGGGATGTGGGACGCTGCTTTAGCAAAAGATAAAATGGATGCTTGGCTATCAAGCTCTAAAGCAAGTCAAATTGAAGTTATCATCGCTAACAACGATGGTATGGCAATGGGTGCATTAGAAGCCACAAAAGCACATGGTAAAAAATTACCAATCTTTGGTGTTGACGCATTACCAGAAGTACTACAGTTAATCAAAAAAGGCGAAATTGCAGGAACTGTATTAAACGATGGTGTTAACCAAGGTAAAGCCGTTGTCCAATTAACAAATAATCTTGCAAAAGGTAAACCAGCTACTGAAGGAACAAAATGGCAATTAAAAGACCGTGTGGTACGTATTCCTTACGTTGGTGTCGACGCTGATAATTTAGGCGATTTCTTAAAATAATAATCTATAACAATAAGTTGTAACTCTCGGGGAGGTAAACCCTCCCCTCTTTTTTATGTGAGGTTGGATATGACCACTCAAATTCCAAATCAAGACAGTGAAATACTGCTCACAATGACTAATGTCTGTAAATCCTTTCCTGGCGTTAAAGCATTAGATAATGCCAATCTTACTGTTCGCTCTCATTCTGTACACGCATTAATGGGTGAAAATGGCGCAGGTAAATCAACATTACTTAAATGTTTATTCGGTATTTACAGTAAAGACGAAGGCGATATCCTGTTCTTAGATAAACCAGTCAATTTTAAAACATCAAAAGAGGCCTTAGAAAACGGAATCTCTATGGTACACCAAGAGCTTAATTTGGTGAAGCAAACCACCGTTATGGACAATCTATGGCTTGGTCGCTACCCATTAAAAGCAGGCTTCGTCGATCATGGAAAAATGTACCGTGACACGAAAGCAATCTTTGAAGAATTAGATATCGATATCGATCCAAAAGAAAAAGTGGCAAAGCTTTCTGTGTCACAAATGCAAATGATCGAAATCGCTAAAGCATTTTCTTATGATGCCAAAATCGTGATTATGGATGAACCAACTTCCTCTCTATCTGAAAAAGAAGTAGAACATCTATTTAAAATCATTGCAAAACTCAAACAGCGTGGTTGTGGCATCATTTATATTTCGCACAAAATGGACGAAATCTTCAAAATTTGTGATGAAATTACGATTTTACGTGATGGCAAATGGATTAATACCGTTGAAGTAAAAAACAGCACGATGGATCAAATTGTGTCTATGATGGTTGGACGTGAATTAACTCAACGCTTCCCACCGAAAACCAATGAACCAAAAGAGACGATCTTAACTGTAGAAAATCTAACCGCACTTAACCAACCCTCTATTCAAGATGTTAGTTTTGAACTGCGTAAAGGTGAAGTATTAGGTATTGCAGGGCTTGTTGGGGCTAAACGTACTGATATCGTTGAAACAATTTTTGGTGTACGTGAACGCAAATCAGGTGTCATTAAACTACATGATAAGGAAGTGAAAAATCGTAATGCCTTTGAAGCAATTAATAATGGTTTTGCTTTAGTCACCGAAGAACGCCGCTCTACTGGAATTTATGCCAATCTCAGCATTGAATTTAATTCCTTGATTTCTAATATGAAATCTTACATTAGTAAGCTTGGTTTACTCAGTAACGCGAAAATGAAAAGCGATACTCAATGGGTAATTGATTCAATGAATGTGAAAACACCTTCACACAAAACGAATATTGGTTCCTTATCTGGAGGTAACCAGCAAAAAGTGATTATTGGTCGCTGGTTACTAACTCAACCTGAGATTTTAATGTTGGATGAACCAACTCGTGGTATTGATATTGGTGCGAAATATGAAATTTACCAACTCATCATGGAATTAGCAAAAAAAGATAAAGGTATCATTATGATTTCTTCTGAAATGCCAGAATTATTAGGAGTAACAGACCGTATTCTCGTGATGAGTAATGGTAAAGTAGCAGGTATTGTCAATACAGCAGAAACCTCACAAGAAGAAATTTTACAACTCGCTGCAAAATATTTATAAAGCACAGAATTAAGGAAATAATTATGGCTGCGTTAAAACAAAATAAATCCCTTGATTTCTTTAAACAAAATGCAATTTACTTTGTATTGTTGATTCTCTTAGGGATCATCATTGTTCAAGATCCAACGTTCTTAAACTTAAGAAACTTTAGTAATATTTTAACTCAATCCTCCGTGCGCTTAATCATTGCTTTAGGGGTTGCAGGCTTGTTAGTCACACAAGGAACCGACTTATCCGCAGGTCGCCAAGTTGGTTTAGCTGCGGTAATTTCTGCAACGTTATTACAGGCGATGGATAACTTTAATCGCGTTTTTCCAGATCTCCCAGAATTGCCAATTCCGGTGGTTATCTTAACTGTATGTGCAATTGGTGCCATCATTGGTCTAGTGAATGGTTTAGTTATTGCTTACTTAAATGTCACGCCATTTATTGCCACTATGGGGACAATGATCATTGTGTATGGAATTAACTCGCTTTACTATGATGCTGTCGGAGGCTCGCCAATTGCAGGTTTTAACGAAACATTCTCTGCTTTTGCACAAGGTTTCTTTAAATTTGGTACATTTAAACTATCTTACATCACTATCTATGCGGCTATCGCCACCTTCTTAGTGTGGATTCTTTGGAATAAGACACGTTTTGGTAAAAACATCTTTGCTATTGGTGGTAACCCAGAAGCTGCACGTGTATCTGGTGTCAACGTAGCACGTAACTTAGTTGTCATCTACATGATCGCAGGTATGTTCTATGGCTTTGGTGGTATGTTAGAAGCAGGTCGTATCGGTTCTGCCACTAACAACTTAGGTTTCATGTACGAGTTAGATGCTATTGCGGCTTGTGTGGTTGGTGGCGTGTCATTTGCGGGCGGTGTAGGTACTGTCATCGGTGTAGTGACTGGGGTAATTATCTTCACTGTAATCAACTATGGTTTAACCTACATCGGTGTTAATCCGTACTGGCAATATATCATCAAAGGTAGCATTATCATTCTTGCCGTTGCTATCGACTCTCTCAAATACGCGAAGAAAAAATAAAAAGACGTATAGCACTAGCAACAAAAAGGCGATTGTTACAATCGCCTTTTTTTTAGTGCCATACAATAAAGTGGAAATTCTCGTGTAAGTTGAATAACCGCAAACTGTCTTATTTGCTGTTATTCACAATTTACTCAAGACATTTTACTCTGATAACCAATGCTAACCTAAAATCGCCTTCAGTAGATTTTCCACAAAATCTAACCGCTCTTTGTGACTACTAAACGCTTTATTAAATCTAAACTTTGTTGGACCATCAAAACGATAAACCGTTGGTTCAGCTTGAATTAGCTGTAAAAATTTCATTGGATCCAATTCAGCTGTTGCTAGAAACTCAATAAAGCCACCTTGTGCATTACCATCAATTTTTTGAATCTGGATCTGCTTCGCTAATTGACGCAATTCAGCAATCTGAAATAAATGGCGTGTTGCTTCTGGTAGCGCGCCAAAACGGTCAATGAGTTCCACTTTCAACTCATCTAAGACATTTTTATGTTCAGCACCTGCAATACGCTTATAAAAAGACAAACGCATATTCACATCACCTAAATAATCTTCTGGTAATAAGGCAGGTAAGCGCAAATCAATTTCTACTTGCTGCTGAGTCAATTCATCTAGCGAAGGCTCACGACCTGCTTTTAACGCCTTCACCGCACTTTCCAATAAATCCATATAAAGTGAGAAACCAATGGATTCAATCTGTCCACTTTGCTCGGAGCCTAATAATTCCCCAGCACCTCGAATTTCCAGATCATGTGTAGCAAGTATAAAACCAGCTCCCAAATTATCTAGACTTTCTAATGCCTCAAGACGTTTTTGAGCATCTTTCGTCATCGCTTTTACAGGCGGCGTTAACAAATAAGCATATGCTTGATGATGAGAACGACCTACCCGACCACGTAGCTGATGTAATTGTGCTAAACCAAAATTATCCGCACGTTCAATAATGATTGTATTTGCCGTAGGCACATCAATACCCGTTTCAATAATCGTTGAACAAACGAGTACATTGAAACGCTGATGATAAAAATCTGACATAACACGCTCAAGTTCACGCTCGCGCATTTGTCCATGTCCAATCGTAATACGTGCTTCAGGTACAAGTGCGGTCAGTTTTTCAGCACAATTTTCAATACTTGCCACATCATTATGTAAATAATAAACCTGCCCACCGCGCAGAGTTTCACGCAAAATGGCTTCGCGAATAATGCTATCATCAGCTTGTTTAACGAAAGTTTTAATTGTTAAGCGGCGTGCTGGTGGTGTTGAAATAATGGATAAATCACGAATACCATGCATTGCCATATTTAAAGTACGTGGTATTGGCGTAGCAGTTAAAGTCAAAATATCAATATTGGCACGTAATTGCTTAATACGTTCTTTTTGACGTACCCCAAAGCGGTGTTCTTCATCAATAATCAATAATCCCAGATCACTAAATTGCACATCTGATTGAAGTAATTTATGGGTGCCAATTAAAATATCGACTTTTCCTTCGACTAAATGTTGCAATACTTGCTTTTGTTCTTTTGCTGTTTTAAAGCGAGAAAGCACTTCCACATTTACGGGCAAATTCGCAAAGCGATCTTTAAAATTTTCATAATGTTGTTGTGCTAACAATGTCGTAGGCACTAATACAGCAACTTGTTTCTGGTTCATGACGGCTAAAAATGCCGCTCGCATTGCGACTTCTGTTTTACCAAAACCCACATCACCACAAACTAGTCGATCCATCGCTTTTGGCTGACACATATCAGAAATCACTGCATTAATTGCTATTTCTTGATCAACAGTTTCTTCAAAAGGGAAAGTAGCTGCAAATTGTTGAAACTCTTCTCGATCATACTGAAAAGCGAAACCTTTCTGCGCTTCGCGCTGTGCATACACATCAAGTAATTCCGCTGCCACATCACGAATTTTTTCAGCCGCTTTCTGACGTGCTCTCACCCATGCGTCACTACCAAGCTTATGTAATGGCGCACTTTCATCTGAACCACCGACATAGCGGCTAATTAAATGCAATGATGAAACTGGTACATAAAGTTTAGATTCATTTGCATAATTTAGTAACAAATACTCAGCACTAATCCCACCATTTTCAAGAGTGACTAAGCCAGCATAACGCCCTACACCATGCTCTAAATGTACTACTGGCTGCCCAATTTTTAACTCAGCAAGATTGCGGATTAACGTATCTGGGTTCACAGATTTCCGTTTATCTCGGTTACGCTGTTGTACTCGTTCGCCTAATAGCTCTGTTTCAGTAATTACTGCCAAAGGTGGTTCTTGCGCTATCACAAATCCTTGCTCTAACGCACTGATTAATAAGTTATAAGGCTGTGTAACTTGCGAAAGTGCGGTCAGTTTTTGAGGTTTTATTTTAAGTGGAGATAGCAAATCTAATAAGGTTTCACGCCGTCCTTCTGTTTCTACTGAAAAGACGATGCTGCCAGCAAGCTGTTCCGTAAATTGACGTAACAATTTCAAAGGTTCTTTTTGTTGCGATTGAATAGTGAGTTCAGGTAAGGCTTGTAACGCTAAATTTTTCTGACGAGCAGAAGAGCGGAGCTTCTCATTTTTTAAGCTTATCCTTGGGTATTGTTTTAACTGATGATAAATCTCATCAATGCGTTGCCACAAGCGCTCTGGGGGCAATAATGGACGCATAGGATCCACTTTGCGGCTTTCATAGCGTTGTTGTGCATCTTGATAGAAACGCTCACCCTGTGCTTGAATGTCACCTAAATCCAGCCATAAACTCTGCTTAGGTAAATAGTCAAACAGACTTACCATTTGTTCAAAAAAAAGTGGTTGCCAATATTCAATCCCTGAAATTAACGTGCCTTTACTTACTTGCTGATAAATATGTTCTGGATCTCGGCGAATTTCGCCAAAAGTTTCGCGAAATTGCGCTCGGAAGAACTCGATCCCTTTATCATCCGTAGGAAATTCATGTGCGGGCAACAAATTAATCGAGTTAATTTCAGCTAATGTGCGTTGCGTATCAACATCAAAAGTGCGAATAGAATCGATTTCATCATCAAAAAAATCCAAGCGAAACGGCTGTGTACTCCCCATAGGAAATAAATCTAACAATGCACCACGAACCGCGTATTCTCCATGCGCCAAAACCTGTTCTACGGCACGATAACCTGCGCTCTCCAGCTGCAAACTCATTTTCTCAATTTTTAGACGATCGCCTTTTTTAATTAATAAAACATTATGTTGTAAAAATTCTGGTGGACATAAACGCTGCATTAACGTGCTAATAGGTAAAATGAAAATCCCATTTTGGCTATGTTGTAATTGGAATAAGGCACTTAAACGCGAGGAGATAATCTCTTGGTGGGGGGAAAATGCATCATACGGTAAAGTTTCCCAATCAGGAAAGAAAGTAATTTTTTGTTGACTGAATTGTGACAAAATTTTTTCTAAACGTACCGCACTTCGAGTATCCGCAGTCACTACGATACTTAATCCATGATACTGACTAGCAATTTCACTGATGATCAACGCCTCAGCTCCAGATAGCACATTACCTAAAATTTTATGATCATTAGCTTCGGTTGGAATAGTTAAATCAAAATAGGTGGTTGTCATAACTACAGTATATTGTGAGATAAAATAAAATGAAAAGATGGAGCACAGTGTAGCCTAGTTTAGGCTTTTTTCCAATAAATATCTGTATAAAAAACCAGTAAAAAAGCCAAGCTAAACTTGGCTTTCTCTCTAAAATGTTTTCTTTTTCGCTTCTTGCGCCGCTTTTTCTTCTGATGTCCAATCTTCATCAAATTTCACAACTGGCACGCAACAACAACCTCTACCCCCACCACGTTCTACACCAATATCTTTACAGAATTTATTATATTCATCCCAAACTCTGCGCAATAAGCTTTTTTTCTTAGTGTTTTCGCTCATTATGCTTCCTCCCCCATTGCTTTAGTAAGATAACAATATCATAAAACTGTTGTATATTTTTGCAACATTTTCTTGACTTCTAAACGACAACTTTTCAACCAATTTTGTTTACTTAGTGCTAATTGAGTGATGTGGCGATGTTGGCAATATGCGCTTAAGCTTGGACAATCTTGTTCGCTGGAAACAGCCATTAAACGCTGAATTGAAGGTAAGCAAGCGGACAGCGTAGTATGATAATCAGCAAATTTCTGTAAAATAGTAATATCTTGTGGCAATAATTGCCAATCTTGTGTAGATAATACAAATTCAGTTCGCAAAGGATGAAAAGAAAATGCCAAATTACGTTCAAATTGGGATTTAGCCTGCTGACAAAACTGTTCACCTTGTGCAGTTAATGGTTTTACAGCAATCACTGAATAACAACCACTACTCGCCTCTTTTTGCTCGCCTAAATTCACCAAAAAGAAACCGCACTTTTGCCAAAAATACGCTAATGCGGTGGTGTAACCAAAACTGACAGAAAGAAAATCGACTTGGCAGTCTTGTACTAAGGTATCAACAAGTTGCCTCCCTATTCCTTGCTGCTGCCATTGTGGTAACACGGCAATACGTGAAATACGCCCAGATTTCAAACGGCAAGCATCAGGCAAGTGTGCTTGAAAACAAAGGGCTTGCGCAACTAAATTACCTCTTGGTCGACGAATACCACGTTCAATTGCCCAAATCAATTGCTCATCAATAAGCCCCCCTTCCTCTACCAACCAAATCGCACCGACAAGCTGATGTGCACTTTCTGCAACATAAAATTGCTGTTTTGGTGCATCAAATAAACGCCGTAGATCAACGGTTGAAGTACGGTAATGCGCTAATGTTAACAACGCATAAAAAGGTATTATTTTTTGTTGTGTAACCAGTTGTTGTTGCGTGTAGGCTTGGTAAGTGAATGTAGTTGTCACGCTCTTTTCGAGTTGTAACAATTGATCCTCAGCTTGCAATAACAGTAACTCATCAATAAAAGCTTCTAATTTATCCTGCTTTTGCCAACGCAAAGGAGTGTGCAATTGCAAGTGTACAAAAGGACACTTAAGATTTGCTATGAATTTAAGTAAAAACCCTCGTCCAGTACCTTCATAGCTTTGCATTGTTGTGGTACATAAAACTTGTTTAAAACTTGCAGTGAGATGATTAAGTAATGGCAAAGGAATCATGGCAGCTTCATCAATTAATAACCAATGTTGTTCAAATTGCTGTGGGTTTTGTTGAATTTGAGCATAAAGTTGATCTGGCGACAGAAATTGCACATCCACATCAGCAAATTCTCGTAACACATTGACCGCATTTTTATTTGGCGCAGTCAGAATCACGGGCTGCTTTTGTTGTACTAAATATTTTGCCCATAAACCAGCTAAAGCAGATTTACCACGTCCACGTTTTGCTGTCACAATAAAAATGGGCACACTTTTTTGTATCAGCTGAGATAAAATCTGCTGTTGTTCAAAAGTAGGTACTTTATTGCTTAAATGTTGTGTATGTTGAGATATCGTTGTCTGGAGAGAAGCTAAAACAAAAGGGGGAATTGTCTGTTTGTGATAAACTGGAAACTCATATTTAGCCACTTTTTGTTGGAAAAAGCGGCTAAAATGCGGTGTTGTAATTGGTTGATCTTCACCACACCAACGTAAACTATCTTGATCAGGCTGACTCACTAAATCCTGCCAGTCAGGAAGTAAAATCAACAAGGTACCTTGCAGGGTTAAAGTACCACTTGCCACTGCTAAGGCTTCTAAATTTAGCCCTTGCCAACCATTATAAATAATTAATGAAAACTCACGACCTAGCAAATTTTTCGCTGTGTGAAAAGGAAAATGAGGAATAGAAGTAAAGTGCGGTAAACATTCACCAATCCATACCGCACTTTTTTGTTGTATTAAATGATCAATCTGATATAAACATTGCTGTACAAGTAGTGCTTCAGTACCTTGCCAAAAAACCACATGTCTGGTCATATCAATTCATGCCCATTAAAATGGTGATTTCATACGACGTTCCATTTCTTCTTGCTGATCACGAATTCGGCGTTCAATAGACTCTTGTTGTTCACGAATACGACGTTCAATCGATTTTTGTTGTTCTTGGATACGACCATGAATTGAAGTATCACGCGGCTCTTCTAATCCACGTGCACGTCTAGCTTCTTTAAATCGCTGTTGATAACGTTCTTTTAATGTACGGCAATCACGCTCACGAATATTGGTAATATCATGTTTTACTTGTTTATATTTAAACTGAAAATAGCGATAAGATTCAGGGTCATCATAAATCGTTTGCGCATTCTCTTTTCCAACAATTTTCACTAATTCTTCATATACTAAATCTTTCAATACTTGTTTTTCTAAGGCAGTTAAACGCTGATCTTGTTGTTTTCCTAATTCTGGGTCTAAACAACTATGCGTATTATTTTGTGCCAAAACGAACTTGTGCATTTGTTCAGTAGAAATTTTATATTGCGGCGTATTCACTTTTGGCTTTCTTGAAGATTCACTGTGCTCAAAAGGAGGCTCAAATTTAGGTTCATATTGAGGCTCATATTGTGGATAAGGATAATAAGCAACACATGCTGTTAAACTTAATATCGATAAGCCAATTAGTAATTTTTTAAACATTATTTCTTCCTATTTGCTCATGACGAGGGAAAATCCAATACAAGATTGCCTATTTTCCCTGATTAAATTTGGGTTTTCTTTGACCACTATTTTACAAAATGGTTTAAAAGTGCGGTCTATTTTTACAAAATTTTTATGCTTTCTCACTCAAATAAGGATCATCAAAGCCAAGAGCTTGCATAATTTCAGTTTCTAGGCTCTCCATTTCTTCTGCTTCCGCATCGTCAATATGATCATAACCCAGTAAATGTAAACTCCCATGCACAATCATATGCGCCCAATGTGCCATCAGCGCTTTACCTTGCTGCTGTGCTTCCTTTTCTACAACTTGGCGACAAATAACTAAATCGCCTAACAAGCTAAGTTCGACTTCATCTGGGCATTCAAAAGGAAAAGAAAGTACATTGGTTGG
The DNA here is from genome assembly GCF_042681465.1 of Pasteurella oralis. NCBI lineage: Bacteria > Pseudomonadati > Pseudomonadota > Gammaproteobacteria > Pasteurellales > Pasteurellaceae > Pasteurella > Pasteurella oralis. The sequence goes on along the minus strand of NZ_JBHUFP010000025.1, from coordinate 366,186 downwards.
CTTATCTTTCCCCCGATAAGTTAAATTGAGCTGATGGCTTTCTGCCTCATCCACAATACGTACTGTCATTTCTAGATCAGATAATTCAGGTTGCAGTGCATGATTTGCCCATGTTTGAATTTGCGCTGCACTCGGTAAGTTTTCTGGATTTTCAGTGGCGATTTGTAAATCAATGATCACTTGTTTCATTTATGCATTCTCATTTAACGAATTTTCTGACCGCTCTTTTTCAGCAAACTCTTGGCGACGTTGCTCAGCAATTGCAGCACGACGCATTTCATCTTGAGCTTCCCAAACATCATAAGCCTGAACCACTTTTGCCACTACTGGATGGCGGACAATATCTTTACTTTCAAAATAGTTAAAACTCAGTTCTGGTACGTGTTCTAATACTTCAATAGCATGACGTAAGCCTGATTTTTGGCTACGTGGTAAGTCAATCTGCGTAATATCACCCGTAATAACTGCCTTTGAATTAAAACCGATACGCGTTAAAAACATCTTCATTTGTTCGACTGTGGTATTTTGGCTTTCATCAAGAATAATAAAGCTATCATTCAAAGTACGACCACGCATATAAGCTAAAGGCGCAATTTCAATCACATTACGCTCCATTAATTTTTGTACACGCTCAAAACCTAACATCTCAAAAAGTGCGTCATACAGGGGACGTAAATAAGGTTCAATTTTTTGCCCTAAATCACCGGGTAAAAAACCTAATTTTTCGCCTGCTTCTACTGCTGGACGAGTCAATAAAATTCGACGGACGTCCTGTTTTTCTAAAGCCTCAACCGCTGCTGCTACTGCCAAAAAAGTTTTCCCTGTCCCCGCAGGACCAATACCAAAACTGATATCATGCCGAAAAATATTATGTAAATATTGAACTTGATTCGGACCACGTGGCTTAATCAAACCACGTTTGGTTTTAATTGAAGAAGCATATACTTTGCTGCCTTCAGTATCTTCACTCTGTTGTACTAAAATACGACTTTCTTGAATAGCGATATGTACATCTTCTAAATCCAGCGCTTTAATTTGGCCACGCACAGGTGCGGTTTCTAAATACAAAACTTGAATTAATTTAGCCGCACTTTTCAGCAAAGTAGCATGATGAAGCTTATTTTCCTGCGTGTTAGCTTGAATAGTAAAAGTAAAATTACGACGTAAAATTGTTAAGTTCAATGATTTTTCAATCAGTTGTAAATTACCTTCATATGCCCCACACAATGCTTGCAAACGCGCATTATCCTGTGGCTCCAGTGTAAATATTTCAGTGAGTAAATCGCTCAAAGCTAAACCTCAAAATAAAATTTAAAATTGTCTGTATTGTAAAGAGATTAGCCCGAATTTGCTAGGTGAGATTGCAACAAGGATAAATAGAAAGAGATTTTATCTTGACAAAGAAAAATAAAGGCAAGCTTCTCTGCTTGCCTTCACTTATCACATTATAGCAATCAAAATTTGCTTATTTTACACGTGAAACGTATTCACCAGAACGTGTATCAACTTTGATAACTTCGCCAATTTGAACGAATAAAGGGACTTTGACTACTGCGCCCGTACTTAATGTTGCAGGTTTACCACCTGTACCCGCAGTATCACCTTTCAAGCCTGGGTCAGTATCGACAATTTCTAATTCTACAAAGTTTGGTGGTGTAATTGAGATAGGAGAACCATTCCATAATGTCACGATACAATCTGCTTGGTCTAATAACCATTTTTCTGCATCACCAACGGCTTTCGCATCAGCTGAATATTGTTCAAATGTTTCTGGATGCATGAAATACCAGAATGCATCATCTTTGTATGAGTAAGTTAAGTTTAAGTCCATTACATCAGCAGCTTCAACTGAAGTGCCAGATTTGAAGTTCACATCCAATACTTTGCCAGAAATTAATTTACGGATACGCGTGCGAGTGAATGCCTGACCTTTTCCAGGTTTAACAAATTCATTTTCAACGATCACGCAAGGTTCGCCATCTTGCATAAATTTTAGACCTGGTTTGAAATCACTGGTAGTATATGTAGCCATATTATCCTCAAGTTATAAAGAGATTGTTTTCAAAAGTGCACATTTTAACTCAAAATATAGCAATTAGAGAAGAACAAAGTTGGACAGATCATCTAGCAAATGCCATTTCCGATCCGAAAATATTATTAAAAACACTCAATTTACCCATTACCTCTTTTGAAAAAGATATTGAAGCACGCCGCCTATTTGCTATGCGAGTGCCATTGCCTTTTGTCGCTAAAATGGAAAAAGGCAACCCGAAAGATCCTCTTTTCCTACAAGTGATGACTGCCAATGATGAGTTTTTGCAAGTAGAAGGCTTTATACAAGATCCTCTGCAAGAACAGAATGCGGTTATACCTAGCGTTTTACACAAATATCGTAACCGTTTGTTATTAATGGTTAAAGGCGGCTGTGCTGTAAATTGTCGATACTGTTTCCGCCGCCATTTTCCTTACGCTGATAACAAAGGTAATAAAGCAAACTGGCAAAAAGCATTAGAGTATATTTCTACTCGTCCAGAAATTGAAGAAGTGATTTTTTCTGGTGGCGATCCTTTAATGGCAAAGGATCATGAATTAGCCTGGTTAATAAAAAAGCTAGAAAACATACCGCACTTACAACGTCTGCGCATTCATACACGCTTGCCTGTTGTAATTCCACAACGCATTACAGATGCACTCTGTCACATGTTAGCAAACTGTCGTTTACAAAGTGTCATGGTGACACATATCAACCATCCAAATGAAATTGACCAACAGTTAACACAAGCAATAATTAAACTAAAACAAGTTGGTGTGGTCTTATTAAACCAAGCAGTGTTACTTAAAGGGATCAATGACAATGCTGATACTTTAAAACAATTAGGTGATAAACTGTTTACTGCTAATATTCTGCCTTATTATTTACATTTACTAGATAAAGTAGAAGGCGCAAGCCATTTTTATATTGATGATAAACAAGCAATAAAAATTTACAAAGAATTACAAAGTATCACTTCAGGCTATTTGGTACCGAAATTAGCCCGTGAAATTGCGAAAGAGCCAAATAAAACCCTTTATACAGCATAGGAAAATCAATAAATATCCTTTAGAATAAACCAAATTTTGACCGCACTTTAAAGTGTATATAAGTTAAGCTATTTAGAATTGAGGTACTATCGTGGATTCAGAAAAACAAAAGCCAGAGGTTGAACATAATCCAGCACAGAATGAGTTGGATTTAGAGTTTAACCAAGTTGAGCCAATTACACCGAAAAAAGTGATTAAACCAGAGCCATCAATTTTTGATAAAGCAAAAAGTTTATTTGCTAAAAAGGAGCAAGCAGAATCTCAATTTAGTGCACGTAAAGAACCTACATTCAGTGAAGCAGCAATAGCTAATACTGAAAATGATACTCAAGAAACAACAGCAGACGTTCAGTATGAACAACCCGAAGCAACATCTGTTGCTGTTGCAACGAAAATCAACTGGAAAAATCCAGAAACTTGGCCAATGTTACAAGTATTACCACAACAACACCGTCGTTTATTTGTCACATTATTAGCCCTCATTTTATTACTGATTATTTTCTTTGCCTTAAAACCAAGCTCTGAAACAGTCCAATCATTTGAACAACAAAATAGTAATGCGGTACCAATTCAATTCCAGCCTTTAGATAAGCAGCAAGCACTTGAAAATTCAATTTTGGATGATTTAAAGAAACCGCAAAAGATAAACGAGCCAACGACTATGCCTGTTGAACGTGTACAAAATGATACGACATTAAATAATATGTCAACAGCGCCAGATATAGCCGTGCCACCGACAACAATACAATCTACTGAAACTGAGCAACCTAAAATTGAACAGCCTATTGAAATAAAACCTCAACCAGTAAAACAACCAGTGGAACCACAAAAAGTTGTTGAGAAAGTACAGGCAGTTGAAAAGCCGAAAGTGGTGGAAAAAGCAAAAGTTATTGAACAAACTAAACCAGTAGAAAAAATAAAACCCCTTGAAAAAGTAAAGGCTGAAAAGAAAGCCGCACCTGTTGTTGATGCTGAACCAGCTAAATCAAATAAAGGGAAAACGCTAACCATTCCACAAGGCGTGAGTTTAATGCAAGTTTTTCGCAATCATAATTTAAATATTGCAGATGTAAACGCCATGACAAAAGCAGCTGGAGCAGGTAATGCCTTAAGCAGCTTTAAAGCAGGTGATAAAGTGCAAGTTGCAGTAAATGCACAAGGGCGAGTCACTGAACTTCGCTTAGAAAATGGTGCAAGATTTATTCGCCAAGCAGATGGTAGTTATCTTTATAAAAAATAAGGACATGTAAAAAAGCCTGTGTAATCACAGGCTTTCTCTTGTGTAGTCAAAAATTCACTTTATAACCGTTCTTTTTCACCACCAAAATCATCAAGTAAATTCTCAATCAATTGGCTTAACACCCCTGTCATCAACACAAAATCAGCATCAAAACGTTGCGCATAATCTTCTTTTAAAATATCATCATTTTTCTCACGAATTTGATCCGCAAACTTTAAGCGCTTCAAAGTACCGTCTTCATTTAACACAAAACTGAGATGTTCTTCCCAAGCCAAAGACAATTTAGTGACAAGTTTACCTGCTGCTAATAATGATTGAATTTCTTCTGAATCTAAATTTTGCTGCTTACAACGAATAATCCCAGTATCGCTACTGCCAGTTAACTCCGCTTCTTCTAAAGGTATCAACCATTGTGGCGTACTATCATGACTGATCCAATCTGTCATAATTAAACTAGGTTCATTAGCAAAAGCTAACGGCACGACAGGTAAAGAACCGAGTGATTTGCGTAATAATGCCAATGTATCTTCTGCGCGTTTACTTGATGCACAATCCACATAAATCAAATTATTCTCTGTATCAATCCATAATGCGGTTTGTTGATTTTTACTAAATGCGCGCGGCAATAATCCAGCGATAACATCATCTTGCAACGTTTGTTTTTCCACTTTCTTTAATTTGCGATTTTCTTTTTGTTCTAACTGAGTCACACGCTGTTCAAGTTCAGCATTGACTACCTGAGCTGGCAAGATTTTTTCTTCTTTATGCGCGACCAATAAGAGTTGTTTGCCAACTGAAAAATATAACAATTCACTGCCTCGTAAAGGGTTTGTCCAGCCAAATTTACTCATATCTGATTGCTGGCAAGGATGATATTCACATCGTTGTAATTGATTTTGTAGTAATTCAGCTGACCAATCCAAATCTTTAGTTAAACGATAAATCATGGCGTTTTTAAACCAAAACATAGTTTGTTCCTTCTTTTTTTCAGGTAGAATAGGCAAATTCTGTGTCGCATTCGCGACAATATCCCTCATATTGTAACGTAGTTCGAGATAAAATATGCAAACTAAATCCATTTGCTTTATTGGTGGCGGAAATATGGCGCAAGCGATTATTTTCGGTTTACTCAAACAAGGCTATCCTGCGGCACAAATTACGGTTTGTGATCCTAACACTGACAAACTGACGCTATTTGCCCAAAAAGGTATTCAAGTAGTTGAAAGTACAGAAATAAGCAATCAAACTGCGGTCAGAAAATCAGAAGTTTTATTGCTTGCCGTCAAACCACAAGTACTCGCCGATGTTTGTCACAGTTTAAGTGCGGTCAATTTTACCCCAAAATTGGTGATCTCCATTGCAGCGGGTATCTCGCAGGCAAGGTTAAGTCAGCTTTTACCTTCAGCTCAACATATTGTTCGAGTGATGCCTAATACACCAGCACTCGTTTCAGAAGGGATGTCAGGCTTATTTGCGCCTACCAATTTACCTATTGAACTCAAAAATTTTGCACAAGATTTATTAGCTGCGGTAGGTAAAACTTGTTGGGTGGCAGATGAAGATCAAATGCATGCAATTACAGCAGGTTCAGGAAGCAGTCCTGCCTATTTTTTCTTATTCATGGAGGCAATGCAAAAAGCCTTGTTAGCGATGAATTTAGATGAAACTACTGCGCGTTTATTAGTACAGCAGTCAGCATTAGGAGCAGCAAAAATGGTGGTAGAAAATCCAGAACTTACCATTTCCACCCTACGTGAAAACGTCACCTCCAAAGGAGGCACAACCGCTGCTGCACTCGCTATATTTAATCAACAAAATTTACAACAAACTGTTCAACAAGCCATGCATGCTTGTGTCGAACGCTCTCAACAAATGGAAAAATTGTTTTAATGAAAATTTCAGCATTTAACTGGCTTGCTTTAAGCTTTTTCGGCTATTTTTGTGCTTACGGTGTGTTTGTCCCTTTCTTTCCCGTGTGGTTAAAATCCCAATCTTATGGAGAAGAATTAATCGGATTAGTTATCGCTAGTTCTTATGTCTTTCGTTTTATTGGTGGTATTTTCTTTTCCAGCCTGCTTAAAAAAGCTTCTCAACTGATCTACGCTTTACGCTATTTAGCTTGGATAAGCTGCCTGATTGTCTTCAGCATGAGTTTCATTGCAGAAAGCTTTTGGTTACTCTTTATCGCTATCGCCTTATTTGCGATGGTCAATGCTGCAGGTATGCCGCTGAGCGATACGCTTGCAAGTGTGTGGCAACAGCAAATCTATTTAGACTATGGTAAAGCCCGCTTGATCGGTTCTCTTGCTTTTGTCGTCGGCGTTGTGGTGTTTGGTTATGTTATTGGTACATTAGGAGAAAGCAGTATTGTATGGATTTTAACCGCACTTTTAATGATTTACGCTACTATGCAAATGACAATCCCAACCCCCATGCCTGAAGATCAACAAAGTGCGGTAGGAAATCAGGTTAGCTTTAAACACTTATTACAAAACAAAACGACACTGCGTTTACTTATCGCTATCTCATTAATTCAAGGGTCACATGCTACTTACTATGCCTATAGTGTCTTATATTGGACGAGCTTAGGGATTTCTGTACAAACAACCAGCTTATTGTGGGGATTAAGTGTGATCGCAGAAATGTTGTTATTCTTTTTCTCAACCAAACTCTTTCGTACTTGGAAAGTTAGTTCGTTATTTTATTTATCCGCCATCGCTACTGTAATACGCTGGGGAGCACTCAGTGTAGCAGAAGAAATAATGTCATTAGCCCTCATTCAAACATTACATAGTCTCACTTATGCAGTAAGCCACTATGCCATCATTCGCTACTTCACTACACAACCTATTTCACATATTGCCAAGCTCCAAGGCTTATATAATGGTATTTCCGGTTGTGGCGCAGTCGCACTCCTCACTGCGCTTTCAGGTGTGTTATATCCTATTTCTCCTACCATCACTTTTCTTGTTATGATGGCTTTTGCGGCACTCGCTTTAGTTGCTATTCCACGTAAAGTAGATGCATTTTTGCTTAAAAGGTGCTAACTATGAAAGATAGCGCGTTAATTGAACTCTTTCTGAATGAAGTGTGGATAGAAAAACATTTATCTGAAAATACAGTGCAATCTTATCGTTTAGATTTGACTGCACTATCAAAATGGCTGGAAAAACATAACTTAACGCTACTGAATTTAGATGCAATAGATTTACAAACTTTTTTAGGAGAACGTTTAACACAAGGTTATAAAGCAACCAGTACAGCTCGCTTATTAAGTGCAATGCGTAAATTATTTCAATATTTGTATCGAGAAAAATATCGTGCTGATGATCCTAGCGCAGTATTAAGCTCACCCAAACTGCCTACTCGCTTGCCTAAGTATTTAACTGAACAGCAAGTAACAACTCTATTAAATTCACCTGATGTAGAAATTCCATTAGAATTACGAGATAAAGCAATGATGGAATTATTATATGCGACAGGACTACGTGTTACCGAATTAGTTTCACTGACTATCGAAAACATAGATATTAATCAAGGCATTGTACGTGTCATCGGTAAAGGTAATAAAGAACGCATAGTGCCTATCGGAGAAGAAGCAACTTATTGGATCCGACAATTTATGCTTTATGGTCGTCCATTTTTACTTAATGGACAAAGTTCAGATGTGGTTTTCCCAAGTAAAAGAGCAGTACAAATGACTCGCCAAACTTTTTGGCATCGGATTAAACATTACGCACTACTTGCAGAAATTGATATAGCTAGCTTATCACCACATGTACTTCGCCATGCATTTGCTACCCATTTAGTGAATCATGGCGCAGATTTACGTGTAGTACAAATGCTTTTAGGTCATAGCGATCTTTCTACTACTCAAATTTATACTCATGTTGCGAAAGAACGCTTAAAGCATTTACATCAACGCTATCATCCAAGAGGATAAAAATAAAAAAACTGCATCAAGAAGATGCAGTTTTACTAATTTATTATCGTTTAAAAAGAATCTTTTAAACGTTCATCAGCGCGGCGCGCCTCACCTTTATGTTGTAATTTATTTAACTGACGCTCTAACTTTTCTTCGACTTCATTAACTGCTTTATACATATCATCTGACTCAGCTTTCGCAAACAAGTCACCTAATGGCGTGCCAATTGATGCTTCAACAGAGAAGCCTTTGGGGATTTTGTTTAAAATAAAGTGGGGATTGATTAATTGAGTTTGCCATTTTCCTAATTTAGCAAGTCTATCTTCGACATGAGCACGGATTGCAGGGGTGATTTCCATTTGTTTGCTTGTGATATTTAGAGTCATAGCATTTACCTCTCTGTTGAAAAGGGGACTTAATGTCCCTTGTGATTAATAATCCTTAACTACAACATAGTCCCCTTGTCATCAGTTTTCAAGTTTTTTTGCTGAATTTTTTTGGAAAAGTTCAAAAGTATGATCTAGATAGAAAAATTATCATTTAATACTAGATTATTAAAAGAAAGTTGCTATGATTGAGAAGATTCTATTTTGATATCCCCTCAATCTTTTTGCTTATATTTCAATCAATTAAAAATTAAGCTAACTCATCTGCATCAGCTTTATTCATTTTTAAACGATCAAAATAATCTTTTGTTTCACTGACGATGACGTGACGCAATCCAATCAATGCAATTAAATTTGGAAATGCCATCAAGCCATTTACAATATCTGCTAAAATCCAAATTAAATCGAGATGAATAAAAGCCCCACAACCGACTAATACAATGAAGACAAAACGATACAACTTGATACCTCGGGTACCTACAAGATAAACAAAGCAGCGTTCACCATAATAGCACCAGCCTAAAATTGTAGTAAATGCAAAAAATAACAAGCCAACAGTCACAATCGTACCGCCTAAATTAGAACTTAAACCTTCAGTAAAAGCATAGTTTGTCAAGGCAGCACCTGCCATATCTGTCGATTGCCAAGCACCGGTAATCACCAATACGATTCCAGTCATCGAACAAACGATAATAGTATCTAAAAAAGTCCCAGTCATCGAAATCAATCCCTGACGCACAGGTTCTTTAGTTTGTGCAGCTGCCGCAGCAATTGGCGCACTACCTAAACCTGATTCATTAGAGAATATCCCACGAGCTACTCCAGACTGAATAGCTTTCATTACGGTATAACCTAACGCACCACCTAATGCGGCACTTGGATTAAAAGCACTATGAATAATTAGCCCAACAGCTTGTGGCACTAATTGCCAGTTGATTAATAAAATAATGATAGATGTCGCCACATAAAGCACCGCCATAAAAGGCACAATATAGGAGGATACAATTGCAATCCGTCGCACTCCACCAAGGATAATCAACGCAACCAGCGCAGTAATAATCGATGCCGTTAATGGAATAGGTACACTAAATGTATCTTGCATTGCGTGGGTAATTGCATTAACTTGAGGAAAAGTCCCAATCCCAAAGAATGCTACTAAAATACCAAAAAGCGCAAAGAGCTTTGCTAACCACTTAATACCTAAGCCACGCTCAATGTAATACATAGGTCCACCAGCCATAAAGCCTTGCTTATCACGTACTCGATATTTTACCGCTAATAAGCATTCAGCATATTTTGTTGCCATCCCCAATAATGCGACTAACCACATCCAAAACACGGCACCAGGACCACCAGCTTGCACAGCAGTGGCAACTCCAACAATATTCCCCGTACCGATAGTTGCAGCTAATGCGGTACATAGTGCAGCAAAAGAAGAAACATCGCCTTTCTTACCTGTACCTTTTTCTTTTTTGAATAAATAAGATAATGCACGTGGCAGATGAATAAATTGAATGAAACTTAAACGAAAAGTTAAATACAGCCCTGTTCCTGAAAGCAAAATCAATAAGGGCGGTCCCCAAACAAAGCTGTTGACTGATGATAAAATTGATTCTAATGACATTAAAAGATCCTCGTAAAAAATAACGAATTACAAGGAGGCAAAAGCATTTTGCGGAAGAGTTAAAATAGAATGACACACAAAAAATGTATGTAAAACATCAAACCGAATAGTCTTGTTGCCCCTGTCCTTTTGCCTGAGCGTTTGAAAAAACGGAAAAAACTGACCGCTCTTTTTGCGCCTTCGGCGGCCGTTTTATATTTTTTAATTTAATATAACGGCTCTCTCCAAGGGTTCGTCCAGTAACAGTCCCTGCTTATTATCAGCGCCTGAAAGATTTTACCTCGTCGGCGTAGGGTCAATTCCCTACTCTCCAGCTACCTTCATCCGAACTTACTTTTGTTGAATTTTTCAAAAAAAGTGAGTTAAATTTTAGCAGATAAAATGCAAAAAACAAGAAGTGTAATGTTAGTTTAAAAATAGAGAAAAGCAGATCTTTTAAACCTGCTTTAAATGGAATTATCGATTATCACGTTGCCATTTTTTTACTATATAGCTACATGTTGGGATAAGATGAAGCTGATTTTGATCAACAAAACGAACTAATGCTTGATATAACTGTTCTGCCACACCTTGTCCACGTAAAGTTGGAGAAACATAAGTATGATTAGCGTTAATCGTTTTCTCATCTATAAAAAAATAAGTAAGTTGTGCTGCTTTATTACCCATTTTATCTAACAAGAAAAACTCACCTTCACAATAAGTTTGTTGATGCTGAATTTGCATTAATGCGCTCTCCAATCTTCAGATTCTTCATTCATGGCAAAATCTGCTGTTTCACAAGGAATAGATTTTTCTTCTGCAGCCCATTCACCTAAATCAATCAATTGACAACGTTTACTACAAAAAGGACGATACGGGCTTTTCTCTGACCACTCCACTGCTTTTTGGCAAATTGGACAAGGTACATTAAAAATTTCTGACATATATTTTTCACCACTTTCTTTACGCTTTAGCTAAAGCTAAATATTGATGATGTAATTCTAACACCTTTTGTTTCAGAGCAACTAATGTTTGCGATAAATCTCCATCATTATTGATCACATCATCAGCAAAACTTAATCGTGTATAACGATCGACTTGTGCATGAATAATTTGCTGAATTAATTCAATCTGATTGCCATCACGTTGACTAGTACGTTGTAATTGAGTTTCAAGCTTTACATCAACAACCAGTACACGCTGACATAGCTCTGTTAAATTATTCTCAATTAACAAAGGTACAACCCAAAGAACATAAGGATAAGTTTGGGCATAGAGTTGCCTTAACATCTCCTGTCTAATAGCAGGATGAAGCAAGTTATTTAACCATATCTTTTCTTCTGGTTGTTGGAAAATTCGTGTTCTTAATTGTGCACGATCTAATTCACCATTATCGAGTAAAATTTGTTCTCCAAAATGTGTCACAATCTGTGCCAATAATGGCGAGCCTTTCTGTACAACTTGCCTTGCTACTATATCCGCATCAATGACAGGTACACCCAGTTCAATAAATAAATTCGCAACTGTACTTTTACCGCTTCCAATCCCACCTGTGAGTCCAACAATATAAGTCATCTATTTTCCTTATCTTATTAAAACAGGCTGATCATACTTTCGTGCTTCCAATTAAGCAATATCATGACTATATCCGCTAAACAGAGAAAAGGTGCAAAGGGAAGTTGACAGTACGCCTGTTTATAGAATTTTGCGAAAAATGCATATCCCATCGCACAGCAACAAGCAATCAAAACTAATAAAGGCAATTGTGACCAATGTAAGACGGAACTAAGTCCTAACATCAACCAATAATCTCCTCTGCCTAATGCTTCTCTTGCATAAACCCATTTAGCCAATAGATAAATCACATAAAATGCCATAAAGCCACTGAATGCACTTTGCAGACTCTGCTCAAGTGTAATAGTACTGATGCTAGCCCATGCTGCCCCAAGCCCTAGAACGAACAATGCTTGACACAAAGGTAACGAAATCAATTGATAATACCAATCCGTCAATGAAATACAAATTAAGAGGCTAATATAACAGGCCATAAACAAGGCTTGATATAGTGGGTTAAACACACAATAGCAGATAATGAACACAGCAGCAAAGTAGATGAAAAAAGAGAAAAAATGACCGCACTTTATTGGGGAGAGTGTTGATGATAGCGACATAGTTTCTGGTATGTTAGGCGCAAATATTGCACGATATGCTTGATAAATTTCTTGTGCAACCCAATACGCAAAATGCGATAAATAATAACGTACTGCTAATCCCACCATGCCACCAAGTAAGATAAAAAGCAACAGATTCATTGCATCACTGCTCCCATACTAAAAATAGGTAAATACATACCAAGCATAATTAATCCAATTAAACTACCAATGAGCAACATCAGCAAAGGCTCTAGCATCTGAGCAAGCAAATCCAATTGATGTTCTAACTGCTGCTGATAGTTATCAGCAATATAATCTAACATAGCAACAAATTTGCCACTTTTCTCACTGACTTGTAACATCTGTTGCACTGAATCTGGAAATAGCGTGGTACTAATAGAATCAGAGAATGTATTTCCATAGGAAATTTGCTGCAAAACCGACCGCACTTCATTCACTAACACAAAGTCATATTGCAATGTTCTCTCTCTCTGCCAACTTTGTTGTTTGGGTAAAAAACAATCTAATGCTTGAGTTAACGGAACCCCTGCGGCCAACATCAAATGTAAATGACGGCAAAAATGTACCAAACGGTTAAGCTGAGTTATTTTATTCAAGTATGGAATCCGTTGAATCAATTTTACTTTTTGCCGATTCAACCAGAGAGAATGTTTTGATTGCAAGTGAATTAATAGGATGAGTAAGCTCAATATCAGCATTATCTGTAAAAAATACCTCTGTAATCCCGTGGATAAACTTAATAATAGGGAAGTGAAAACAGGTAAAGGTTGTTCAGCATATATTTCTGCAAACTGTGGCACAACGAATAGTAATAACAAAGTCGTTAAAATCACGGAAATACTTAATACCACAACAGGATAAAATAAGATTTTCTGTACTCTACGCTGTAATGCTAATGCCTTTTTACGTTGTTCAGCAATTTGTTGGCATATTTGTGGCAATTTTCCTGTCATTTCACCAATATAGATCAATTGCCGTTCTTGAGTTGTCACATGATTACCTGCATGTTGTAAAGCAACTGATAATGAAATACCATTCTCCAAGCTCTTTAATAAATTCACTACCCATTGATTTAATTGAATATTAAGGCAATTTTGCTGCAATATTTGCAAACTGGTTTTTAATGGCAAAGCTGATTGTAAAAGAAAAGCAAATTGACTCCAAAGCTCACAAATCTCACTATTTTTAGGTTTAGTCGAAAGCTGCCAATCTTGTTGTAATCTAAGTTGCTGGAAACCACGAGTAATTAATCGTTGTTTTGCGATAGCTTCTGTTTCAGCAACAATCATGCCTTTTTGTGTTTGTTTTAAACGATTAATCCCGTGCCAACGAAACAGTTTTAACTTACTCATTTATCCCCCAAGACACGCAGGACTTCTTTTTCATCCGTAATACCTAAACGGACTTTATCTATCGCACTTTCTCTTAATGTATTGAAATCAAGTACAAAATTGCCGTTCTGATCTTTTTGCAGAAATTGATACACACCACTCCGCCCAGCATAACCTTGATAGCAATTGCAATTAGTTTGCGGCTTTTCTACGCACTCAATACAACACTTGCGTACTAAACGCTGTGCAATAACAAGTAACAAACTGTGTTCAATTTCATGTTGCTGAATCCCAAGCTGCTGTAAGCGAGAAAGGGCTGATTTCGCATCATTGGTATGTAGTGTAGAAAGGACTAAATGACCTGTTTGTGCAGCACGTAACGCCATGATTGCTGTTTCTTCATCACGAATTTCACCTAGCATGATAATATCAGGATCCTGACGTAAAAAAGTGCGTAATAGACGACTAAAATCAAGCCCTATTTGAGGGTTAATTTGCGTTTGGATAATTCCCTCAAGCTCAATCTCAATTGGATCTTCCGCACTTAAAATATGCTTTTCTATACTATTTAACCAATTTAGCGCGGTATAAAGTGAAATACTTTTGCCACTTCCTGTTGGTCCTGTAACTAAAATCAATCCTTGTGGCTGCTTAAGCGCACGCTGAAAAGATTGTTGTTGAAATTCATTCATGCCTAAAGCAGAAAAAGTGAGATTAACGGGCTTATTATGCTGCAAGCGTAATACGGCTTTTTCGCCCCAATGGGTTGCTAATGTAGAAAGACGTAAATCAAGTACATCAGAAAACGCCGTTTTAAATTGAAAACGCCCATCTTGTGGCAAACGTGTTTCACTAATATCGAGTTTTGCGAGCAATTTAAGACGAGTGATTAATCGATTAGCCAATGACAATGCTAATGGTGGTTGTAGCTGCAATACACCATCTACACGAAAGCGTAACTGTAATACATTCGATTGTGGTTCAAAATGAATATCAGAAGCTTTTTGCTGTAATGCGCGCTCAAAAATTTGATTTAACAATTGAATAATAGGTTCATCTAATTGTGTTTCAACATCCGTTTGTTGTAGCGTTTGATAACAAATTTTTGGACTTTCTTCTATAGACGAGTGTTGCGGTAATAACTGCTGTAACGTATTTTTTAGTTCCTGAGTTGCCAACAATATTGGTTCAACAATTTTACCAGACAAAAAAGCAAAGGTTTCACAAGCTGATAAATTAGTCAGTGAATCCACACCAAGCCAAAGCGTTTTCTCATCCTCTTGCAAAGGTAATGCAAAATAGCGTAGTAATATCTTTTGCTGTTGCTGATTTCTCTGCCATAAACAAGGAGGGATCTCAATCAATTCACCACTTAATGTAGTGACAAGTAATGAAGGCATATCAACTCGCATTATGCACAAAACCCTGCTGGAAATAAGGCAACATGTTCACCACAAGTTGCCTGCCACGTTACACCTTGAACAGCATCGCCCGAAGCAGTTAATGTATAACTCACCCCAGCCAAACTGTTCTGTCCAGTTACAGTGATCACGCCAGATTTCACATTTAATGATTTTAAATATTTTTTACCTGCATTAATCTCTGCCGCAATACCATGGCTACCCGCATTACAACTAGCAATGTTATTCGTATTATAAATACATAACTCGACCTCAGCGCGATAGGGGGCGGCAGCTTGCAATAATTCAGCTATGGCAGCTTTTTTAGTATAATTTTGATAAGAAGGGATTGCGACAGTCGCTAAAATGGCCACAATGGCGACCACAATCATTAACTCAATTAAAGTAAATCCCTTTTGAATAGTAAGAAAAATGTATCGTTGCATAAGAAATTCCTTTTGTTAAAAATGGGCTGGGATACAGCCCTAAAATATGAATATTGCTAAACGGACTAAGAATGAATTTAGCCAATAAAGTCTGTCACAAAAGGAAAAATAGAAAAAAATTGACCGCACTTTTTCTCGATCTTGATCGCAAAATGAGTATGTTATGATGAAAAAATTACAAAAAAACATCCAACAAGGGTGGTTAAATAGTGTCAAAAGAATCCCCTCACCACACTTTGATCAACGCCCTGATCCACAGGATATCTCTCTGTTAATTATTCATTATATTAGTCTGCCGCCAGAACAATTTGGTGGGCAATATATTGATGATTTTTTCCAAGGCAAACTTGATCCTAAGCAACATCCCTATTTTGCAGAAATTTATCAAATGCGAGTATCTGCCCATTGTTTGATAGATCGTCAAGGTAATATTACGCAATATGTCAGTTTTAGTGATCGTGCTTGGCATGCTGGAATTTCAGAATTTCAAGGGAGAGCGAAATGTAATGATTTTGCGATTGGTATTGAGCTTGAAGGAAGTAATCTACAGCCTTTTACTTCTCAACAATACAATGCTCTCGTGACACTCACACAACAAATTATGCAAGCTTATCCACTGATTACAATAGAGCGAATTGTTGGACATTGTGATGTATCACCAGGTCGAAAAGTAGATCCTGGTCAATATTTTGATTGGCAAAGTTATCGTGCAGCACTAGAAAAATGCTCAAAAAGCAAACAAGTCAATAATCAGGATTAAGTCTAGTCTATACACTAAGGGATAACTTAATATCTCTTTGATTTTAAATAAAATATTATAAATTAAAGATAAACATTAATTAATCAATTTGAGTTATTAAAACGAATTCATGGATTCAGCCACAATTTTATCCACAGAAAAAGTGAATAACTCATCATCTTAAAAAAGCAGTAAAATAGTCTGCTATTCTGCTGAAAAAAATGTATTTTCGAACATCAATTTAAGCCCTAAAAAACAAGCGATTAAAATGTCAAGTATCAGCTTGATTAAAAAGTGAAAGCTCATGAGACTAAATAACATAACCGTAGGATCTATATCATGTTTTTTCTCACAAATTTTCTGTTATTTTGTGGTTATATAGTAGTTATAAACAACGTTGTCCACAGCTGGCAAATAATGTGCATATGTAAGAAAGAATTGGTGTGTCTCACAAAATGAGAATAAAGCCTAGACCTACTTGGATTAGCAGTTGAGAAAAGAACGATTATATGAAACAATCGACAGATTATTTTATAATGAATTAAATAGATATTTTTTAAGGTGAAGGCTGGTGATCGATTTCGATGGCTACCGTCCAAATGTGGGTATCGTCATTTGCAATAGTAAAGGACAGGTACTCTGGGCAAAAAGGTACGGACAAAATTCTTGGCAATTTCCTCAAGGCGGCATTAATGATAATGAAAGTGCCGAGCAAGCCATGTATCGAGAATTATTTGAGGAAGTTGGTTTATCACCCAAAGATGTTAAGATTTTATATGCTTCCAAACATTGGTTGCGTTATAAATTACCTAAGCGCTTGTTACGCCATGACAGTAAACCAATGTGTATTGGGCAAAAACAACGTTGGTTCTTACTGCAACTAGTTTCCGATGAAAAAAATATTGATATACAATCCAGCAAATCACCTGAATTTGATGGGTGGCGTTGGGTCAGTTTTTGGTATCCAGTACGTCAAGTCGTCGCTTTCAAAAAAGAAGTCTATCGTAAAGCAATGAAAGAATTTGCCGCTGTCCTATTTGACACAAATAAAGACTATAATTTCTTGAGTAGCAAGCCTGAAACTGATGTAAAACAAATTCATTCAGCTAAAAAATCCTCATTTTCGTCTAAAAATTCTAAAAGACAACATCATAAATATAGGGGTTGATTATGCTCACCTTTTTTCTTATATGTCTGGCAGTTGGTGCATTTGCTGGCTTTTTAGCTGGCTTATTTGGTATTGGAGGTGGCTTAATTATTGTGCCCATTCTTGTTTACCTCATGCCTAAATATATCGGTGTACCAGATTCAATGCTAATGGCATGTGCACTAGGTACCTCTTTTGCCACCATTGTGATTACAGGTTTTTCTTCTGCACAACGGCATCATAAGTTAGGTAATGTGGTATGGGATGTCGTAAAAATTCTTGCTCCAGTTATCATGATTTCAACCTTTATTTCAGGCTTTTTTATCAGTTACTTACCGAAAGACATTTCAGCCAAATTGTTTGCTTGTTTAGTTGTCTACCTTTCAATCAAAATGTTCTTATCAGTTAAACCAAACTCTGTCACTAAAGCGCTCACTAAAACATCTACTATCATTGCAGGTATTTTAATTGGCATGGCATCCAGTGCAGCAGGTATTGGTGGTGGTGGTTTTATTGTACCCTTTTTAAACTCAAGAGGCATTGATATGAAAAAAGCGATTGGCTCTTCTGCTGTTTGTGGCAGTTTATTAGCTATTGCTGGAATGCTTAGTTTTATGATCGCAGGCTGGGGAGCGGAAGGATTACCTGATTATTTTGTCGGTTATGTTTACTTACCTGCCCTATTGGGTATCACGCTCACTTCTGTTTTCACCTCCAAAATTGGTGCCACAGTGACGACTATGCTACCTGTGCCTATCTTGAAAAAAGCCTTTGCGGTACTGCTACTTATTCTTGCAATAAATATGATTTTTAAATAAAGGAATGCTATGCAATCAAATTATTTATCTTTTCCACAGTTTGATCCTGTGATTTTTGAACTCGGTCCTATCGGTTTACGCTGGTATGGTTTAATGTATCTTATTGGCTTTATTTTTGCGCGTTGGCTCGCTGTACGTCGTGCTAATCAGCCCCATAGTGGCTGGACAACAGAACAAGTTGATAACTTATTATTTAATGGTTTCATGGGGGTCTTTTTAGGTGGCCGCATTGGTTATGTCTTCTTCTACCAATTGGACTATTTCCTCCAAGATCCTGCTTATTTATTGCGTGTATGGGAAGGTGGGATGTCATTCCATGGTGGATTAATTGGGGTTATTTTATCTATGCTCATCACAGCAAAAATACAAAAGCGTGGGTTTTGGCATACTGCGGATTTTGTTGCTCCATTAATTCCTTTTGGTTTAGGAATGGGCAGAATCGGTAACTTTATTAATGATGAACTTTGGGGCCGTGTTACTGATGTTTCGTGGGCAGTGCTATTCCCATCAGGTGGTTATTTACCTCGTCACCCTTCCCAATTGTATGAAGCATTTCTAGAAGGTTTAGTTTTATTCTTCATTTTAAATTGGTTTATACAAAAACCGCGTCCAACAGGCTCAGTTGCGGGGTTATTCTTATTTTTCTATGGGTTATTCCGCTTTATTGTTGAATTTTTCCGCGAGCCTGACGCTCAGCTTGGCTTGTATTTTGGTCAGCAAATTTCGATGGGACAAATTCTTTCTATGCCGATGATCATCATTGGTGCAGTCATTGTTATGCTTGCCTACAAAAGTGCGGTCAAAAAAGGAGAAATTTCATGAAACACTATTTAGCACTCTGCCAACGTATCGTTGATGAAGGTGTCTGGGTTGAAAATGCGCGTACAGGTAAACGTTGTCTAACTGTCATTGATGCAGATCTGACTTATGATGTTGCCAATAATCAGTTCCCATTAATTACAACGCGAAAAAGTTACTGGAAAGCTGCTATCGCAGAATTTTTAGGCTATATCCGTGGTTATGACAATGCTGCAGATTTTCGCAAGCTTGGTACAAAAACATGGGATGCAAATGCCAATGAAAATGAAGCTTGGTTAAATAATCCACATCGTAAAGGCACAGATGATATGGGACGTGTTTATGGCGTACAAGGACGCGCATGGCGTAAACCAAATGGGGAAACGATTGACCAACTACGTAAAATTGTGAATAACTTGAGCAAAGGCGTTGATGATCGCGGCGAAATCATGACCTTTTTCAATCCAGGTGAATTTGATCTCGGTTGCTTACGCCCTTGTATGCATACTCACACTTTCTCACTTTTAGGTGATACGCTTTATCTTACCAGTTATCAACGTTCTTGTGACGTACCTCTGGGGTTAAATTTCAATCAAATCCAAGTATTCACTTTCTTAGCATTAATGGCACAAATTACTGGTAAAAAAGCAGGTAAAGCCTATCACAAGATTATTAATGCACATATTTATGAAGATCAGCTCGAGCTGATGAAAAATGTACAATTAAAACGGGAGCCACTGCCACTGCCAAAATTAGAAATTAATCCAGATATCAAAACGTTAGAAGACTTAGAAACTTGGGTCACTATGGATGATTTCAAAGTTATTGGCTATCAATGCCATGACCCAATTAAATATCCCTTCTCTGTTTAATCAAAGTTAGAGGTAAAAGTGCGGTCAGAGTTAGACAAGAAATGGATGCAACATGCCTTGACATTGGCAGATAACGCCGAAGCCTTAGGCGAAATTCCTGTAGGTGCCGTCTTAGTTGATGATGAGGACAATATTATTGGTGAAGGGTGGAATTTATCGATCACCGATTCTGACCCCACCGCTCACGCAGAAATCGTTGCGTTACGGCAAGGCGGTAAAAGCTTACAGAACTACCGCTTACTTAACACCACTCTTTATGTCACCCTCGAACCTTGTACAATGTGTGCGGGTGCAATTTTACATAGTCGTATCAAACGGCTAGTTTTTGGTGCTTCTGATTACAAAACAGGTGCTGTTGGTTCCCGCTTTCATTTTTTTGATGATTATAAAATGAATCACAGTATTGAAATTACCAGCGGCGTGCTACAAGAAGAATGTAGCCAAAAACTCAGTACTTTTTTCCAAAAACGTAGAGAGCAGAAAAAAGTGATTAAACAAAAGAATAACATTGAAAAATGAAGTTCAGTTTCTCGTTTCTGTCTTCCAAAATTTGTTTAAAATTAACCGCACTTTTATGGAAAAGAGTCTATTCTTTTATTTTACCTGCACATTATGTTAAGGCATATTTTTAACTACTATAATTATCTATAACGGTTGGTAAATAAAAAAGCCACCTTTAAAAGTGGCTATTATTTAATTAATAATGATAAAATCACATTAATTCTACCATTGATAACCAACTCCCACAGAACCGCCAAAACGCCCATTAGTATTTGCATTACCTTGGAGCTTCAATATCACTTTACCATTATCACTTGATCGAGAATAGCCAATCGCAACCGCATTTTGACCACCGTAAGTACCTGCCGCTGCTGCTATCATTGATTTACCCGGAATATAAACTTGAGGTAATCCTGCTGCTGCATTAGAACCGGCAATACCTGCATGTAATTTCTTATTATTTTTCTTAATAAGGTTATTTATATCGCCTAAATTTTGTTTAACCTCTTTAAGTTGATTCATGGTCACAGCATCATTACCATCAACACCAGGAGCTACATTAGTAATACGAGCAGGTGCATTCTCATTGCCATTTTCTTGCTTGCTAATAACAATATCTCCACTAGTAGTTGCTCCAATCTTAGGTCCATTATCCCCACCAATTTGAACTGTTTTAAATACTGGAGTATCTGAAATAGTAACTTTCACTTCTCGTACACCATCTGGACGAGTTGTACCTGTCATAGTCGCATTTTTATTTGCACTCACAAATTCTATACGATTGCTATTACGAACTTGTTCTTTATATTGATCATCTGCAGTACTAATAACAAAACCCAAATTTTGCAAATCTCCCACAGTAGCAGCATTATTTGGATTAGATTCCGCAAAATTAATAAGGCCACCATTATTTGTTGCATTCAAAGCATTTTTTACTTTATCTGATGTAATAGGAACACTATTTGCTTTTGGTAAACCATTCGGTTCTAATTGAGTAGAGAAATACCATTTGCCATCATTTGCAAGTTTGATATCTTTATTATCAACTTTTGGCGAAACAAAAGTATTTGCCCCATTAGCAACATTACTCAATTGAGATGCTTTACCAATCTCATTTTCACCAGCCTCTGGATTAACTAGATTCGTTGATAATGTACTCAAATCAGCTACTGGCTTCGTCATATCAGGTTTGCCTTCTTCGCCTACTGGGTAATATTTATCTCCGACTTTAACAACAGGAACATCTTTACCATTTTGTTGAGTCGTGTAAGTAATTGGTAACCCAGTTATATTTACAGTGACATTACTGGTTTTACCATCGCTTGTGACTTGAATGTTCGTATTTGAACCGTTTTTGAAATTAACTTGATCATTTGGTGTAACACGATCAACAACAGTCCCATTTGCGTCACCCAGTTTCCATCCCGCGTTGACGTAATTATTTAATTGGGTAATTGCTTCAGAAACATTTTTTGCAGAAGCTGCTGGCTTATAATCAGCCGTATCTTTTGTATCGCCTGTCATATTTAATGTTTGAGTAAAACCTTCTGGAGCACCTGTTGTTTGATTTACTATCGTATTTCCACCAACAATATTTGCTACACCTTTACTAATATTACCAATCACATTTTGAGTCATATATAACTGGCTGCCATTAATTGCATCTGTTGATGTTGCTGAAATATTACCAGGTGCAACATTAATAATTTGGCGTTCATTATATTGTGTTCCGACACTTACTACACTAATTTCATTAGCATTCCTAGTCGTTCCATCCGCTTTTTTATTACCTGCAAAATTAGAATATGAAATACCATTGACTGTTGCACTATCTTCTGAAGTTGCCTCACGATCTTTTGAGCCAGAACCTAAGGCAATACTATTTTTTGTTGTCACTGCAGCATCTTTACCAATCGCAATTCCATTGATACCACTAGATTTCGCTTTTGAACCCAATGCAATAGTATCATTGCCAGAAGCATCAGCTTCTAAACCAATTGCAATAGAAGCGGAACCTGACGCTTTACTTTTATCACCTCCAGAAAAGGATGAAGCACCAGATGCGGTATTACCAACACCAAAAGCAGAGGCCCGTTCTCCTGTAGCTGTTGCTAATCGACCAATAGCTGCGGAATTTTTTGCAGTTGCATTAGAACTTTGACCAAAAGCCTGAGCGCCTATAGCAGTAGCTCTAGTATTATTACCAATTGCAGTTGCACCTAACATATTTGCAACAACATTATTACCAATAGCTAATGATTGTTCTCCTGAGGCTGTAACTTCACTACCGATAGCAATAGCTTGTCGAGCAGTTGCATTAGTTTGAATACCAGCTGCTAAAGAATCTTCACCTGTTGCACCATCATTTTTATAATTACTGCCACCTTGAGTTTGTCCTGTTTTTACACTATAAAAGTGTAGATCTACCCCTAATGTAGCGTTGGCGGTAGGTAATCCGAAACCTAACAAGAGCGCTGCCGTAGTAGCAGTAGTTTTAACTATTTTCGCTACTGATGCTGGCTTAGTTTTACTTTTTACAGGACTTAATTCAGAAACGATCACCCAATTTTGAGAAGTATGATTCCAAATAATTTTATTCATAGCTTAAACACCTAATTATAACCATATGATTTATAATGATAATTTACTAAAAAATATTTTCTTTCCTCTCATAGAGGTAAGAAACCAAAAGAGTAAGTGTCGGTATTTTACACAGTTATAGGTTAATGTATAGCCTTTTATAAATTTTATCGATGCTAAAATATTCTCACTATCAATAGTTTCTTTATATCGTATTTTTCATAAATTTATTTAAATAATAAAAATATTTTGAATTATTTTCCTAATGAAAATAGAAATAAAAGTTACGCAATACTTACAGCATAAGTGAGTTTTTTCATTTCTAAATCCCTTTTGTTTCATAAGCATAAAGTATATTTACTCATAGCTAGACGTTGCCTAACTATAATAAAAAAGGCTAATAATTAAATTATTAGCTTTTTTATTATATCCATAAATTTTTTAATATTTCACAATATGTCCATATCCTTCAAGAATCGATTTAATATGCTCCAACGATTCCTTTGTTGGCGGTGAAACATCCTCAAGCTCGTATTTTTCACCTAATGCTTCCCACTTATGCGCCCCTAAACGGTGGTATGGCAATAATTCGACTTTCTCAATATTTTTCATATTTTTAATGAAATTACCTAACAAATGAATATCTTCATCTGCATCCGTATACCCAGGCACAACAACATAACGAATCCAAACTGGTTGATTACGTTTTGCAAGATACTGAGCAAATTCCAAAGTACGTTTATTTGGTACACCAATTAAATTTTGATGAATCTTATCGTTCAATTGTTTTAAATCAAGCAAGACTAAATCCGTCACATCCATTAGCTCGTCAATAACATGATCATAATGACGCACAAAACCATTCGTATCTAAACAAGTATGAATACCCTCTTCTTTACAAGCGCGAAACCAATCCCGAACAAATTCTGCTTGTAACACCGCCTCACCACCAGATGCCGTGACACCACCACCAGATGCTTTCATAAAATGACGATATGTCACTACTTCCTGCATAAGCTCTTCAACGGAAATTTCTTTACCATCATGTAAATCCCACGTATCTCGATTGTGACAATACTTACAGCGCATTAAACAACCTTGCAAAAATAAAATAAAACGAATGCCTGGTCCATCAACGGTGCCACAGGACTCATAAGAATGGTAACGTGCCAAAACTGACATTGTATTCCCTTAAGCAAATTTTCAATTCAAATTATGCTTATTCTACTACATCAGATCAAAAATCACGGACAATTTTTTTACAAAATAAAATAAAAATTGATGATGGGGATCAAAACATCCCCATCACTTTTAGAATGAAATAGCGAGCTTGGCACTGAAACGTCGCTGTTGTTTAAGATGTTCTCCTTTTGTCACTCCAGCAAGCAATTCAACACGAATATTATTTATACCAATATTCATCCCTGTTTCAAGTTGTTGCTGGTTACCTAACTGGAGATTAAACGGATGATCATTCACTGTCAGCTTCGCATTAGTATGATGTAGCATATAATACCAGCCTAAAACAGGCTTGATTGCTAGGCTTGGATTGGCTTGCCAGCGATAACCTAAATTAAGCCCACTGAAATAAGACAATAAGCGAGTTGAATCAAGATGTACTACCGCTTGATTTTGTACATAATTCGTTTTTCCAAACATACTATATCGAGCACCAGCTAATGTTTTTACTTCAGCAGCATCCCACGCAAAAGTTTTTGCCAAAGTTGCGCCCAGTTGTTTAACGTTGTGTTTCACTGCAACTGATTGCTCATCTTGCACAATTTGATTACTCAACTGACCCATACCCAAATCCATAGCAATTGATAAACTATCCATTAGCTGGTGCTTAGCATAAGCCGAAAACATTGTTAAGCGTCCCCGACTGCTAGAAACATCCGCAAAACGATTATTTTCTTGGGAATGAGTTAGCATAGTACCAAATGACAGGTTATGGTTAGCCGAAAAATCAACACCAAATTGTTGTTGTGAGCCTGTCTTACGATAATCACGATGATACATACTATGGTAATCGGCATTTAATGTTTTTACCGCACTCCAAACATTAAAAGACTTACCTGTCAAATTTTCTTGTACCAAATGTTGATGAATACTCGAATTTACCTCAGCTAAATTATGTAACGCAGCAGAAAACTCTGACATTGCAGTATTAGTGTACTTACTGATTTCTTTTTTAAATGATTTTCCTATAACGTGGGAAAGTCCTTTTACTTTAAACAATGGTGTTTCTATAATAAAAGACTCCGCCGCATGTTTATCCTCTTCAGTTAGCGCACGAATACGTTTTGCTTGTTGCTTTTCTTCAAAAGATTTATCTATTCTTTTAAGCTCAGCAAGCTTTATGCGAGGAGACAATAAATCGCTCATTTTGTAACGAAATGCACCAGCATCAATATGTCCATTTTCTAATTTAAATGAAGCTGTATTATTACCAGAAACCTTAAAAAATTCGAATGACTGTTCATTAATTGATGAAGGCTCTTTACCTGAGTCTTGTACAGAGATCATGTGCTCACCCTGAGCCTCTTGAATGATCACTTTATTTCCAATTAAAGAAGCTAAATCTGTATTAAAGCGAAAATATCCATTACCAGAAAGCTTTTGGATATTCAGTTGGTTAAATGTATGAAATTCATTCTCTGGATTAAGCAGTACTTTCGAACCTGCTTCCAATGTTAAATCACCTAAATAATGAGTTTCATTTGCTTTCGTTGCTCGTGGCAATTGCCAAATTGCATCTTTAGATAAGGTCAGATTAACTAAATTATTATTTGAACTATCTTGATTAACGCCAGAATATAAAATCGCTTTGCCTACACGAATATT
This sequence comes from Pasteurella oralis, assembly GCF_042681465.1. Lineage (NCBI taxonomy): Bacteria > Pseudomonadati > Pseudomonadota > Gammaproteobacteria > Pasteurellales > Pasteurellaceae > Pasteurella > Pasteurella oralis. Next base: position 340,301 of record NZ_JBHUFP010000025.1, on the reverse strand, counting down.
GTTATTGGAACCTTTTGATTGAATTCCTTCTTTTATATATATTAAGCTTTGCGGCATGCTATTATAGGCAGATTGCTCTAATGTTTTAACCTCACATCCTTTTTCTCGCCAAAAAGCTTCACCACTGTAGCAAACTGTTGAATCACTATTTTTAAAGCCTAACTTAATATCATTATTACCATTGGTAATAATTTGTTCCGCACTAAAAATCCCCACATTACGCCCAATTTCTGCTTTTGCTCCTGATTTAAGCTCCAGTTTTTTCATCACAAAATCACGAGTAACCCATTCATTCTCTTTAATCACGGGTTTAGCAACGGATGACATTTTTTCATATTCATCAGCAAAACTGGCCTGTTGCCCAGAGAAAATTACCTTGCCTTTCTCAATAGTAAAATTGCCGTTCAAGTTTAAACCACCTGAAAGCAATAATAGGCTGTCAGTATTACTGTTGTTAGTAGCATTCCTATTATTCTTATCAGCATTATTCCCCTTATAACTAATATCAAGCTGTCCATTATGGCGATTTTCAAACTGTTTGCTGTAAACCTCTAACCAATAGCTATTCGCTTCCACACCCCACCACATAGGAATACCATTATGTGGCAGTAGATAAATTTTCTTATCTTTGGAAGTATTGTTAGTAATAAATATTTTTCTTTCTAATTCACTAGTTTTGTTCAGCAATTGTTTAACTAAGTCAAAGTTTTTCTTTTCTTTAACTTTTTGTTCAGTTAATTCGACTTCACCTACAATCGAGTCCGCTAGTTCTGATAATGCTGAATAACCACGTGTACCAAGCAAGCCATTAATAATATGCTTCTCTCCTTTTTCAGCTTTAAGTTCAAGTCGCGCTGGCTGGTTTGAGTGATGATTAACAATATTCAGCCCTTCATCATTGTTCAGGCTTTTTGACAAATTCAATGACAAGGTTTGCCCATTTAAATCAAGTTTACCGCCACGATAACCAAAATAAATATATTGGCTTAAGTCACCATAACGTTGATTAATAGTTTGATTATCAGATTGGCCAAATGTTAACAATCCCCGTCCACTGACTAACTCAATATAAGAAAAAGGACTCCGCTCCGTTCCTATTGTATCTAAAATAACTTCACCATCACCAATACTCAACCCACTATTTATATAATTCCCTGTGTATTCACCACTCACTTTCATCGTCCCTTTACCTAACTTAGATAAACGGTCACCATTGAATTCGATTTTTTCATCAGAGTTCTTATAGAAAATAACATTATTCTCATAGTCTCTTTTAGCCCCTTGTCTTAATTGCCACTCAACTTCACTGCCTTTACCAATCCAAATTCCAGAACCTAACCAGGATGCACCATTGCTACTATGTAAGCGAATATGGCTTGTTTTTTTAGTACCAATAAAGATTCCTCCAGCGCCTTGATCAATATCATTTGTTATATCAATTTCAGCTAGAGCGTTTTTGCTACCGCCATCAACATAAAGATCTTTTCCTTCATCTGCCCCAACTACTTTCCAACTGGATTGCCGAGCAATACTAAAATTCTGTTCACTATTATTGCCTTTTAATTGGCTATGTCCCTCTGTTTCACCATTTTCTCTTGTCCAAACGACTTGTTGATTATTACTTAAAGTAAGCTCAGTCCCTTTATTTTTAGCTACACTTGCATCAAATATACTTCTTTTAAAAATAGCATAACCCGTTTCATGCTCAAAAGTATTCAAATTATCAGAGATATTAGTATGGGAACCAAAAGAAGTAACTCCAGCTAATTTCCAAATACCTTTTGTTTTATCAAATACATAGAGCGGACTACCACTATCTCCTGGCTCTATATGGGTAAACAACATATCCTTTGCTTTTGACAGCACATTATATTTTTGCCAGAAATGATTATTATAAAACATTACATTAAAGCTTGAATAAAGCCCACCAGTTAAATACTGATAAGTATCTGCTTGTTGTGTTAAATGATTCTCGGCAGAATTCCAAACCCATTGAGTTCCACTGCCAGTTCTAACTGTAATAGCTTCTGCTTCTGTCACTAAGCCCCATTCATTATCAGTGATAGTTTCACTTGGCACGATCTCCGTAACCATTTTACTTAAACGAGGCGTACTAAAATCATGTTTACTAATTGAGGTCCCAGTAAATTTTGTATTATCAGGCTCAGTATTATTCAAATTAACAATCCGATAGCCATAAGGATTATTGATAAAATGAATCATGTCATATTTAGCAACATATTGATGTTGTGCCGTGGATACATATTGAGGATGAGCTAAAGTTAAAATACCTAATTGATGTTGCTTATATTTATTTAGAGAAAGACTATGTCCTGCACTAAAATCTGGCATTGGTATCCCATCTGGTAAAACCGTACCTACTTTTTGTCCTTGCTTATCATAGACGGGAATATTGGTTGCTCCGATGTGAAAACGCCCTTTATTTTCAGCAAAATTACGAAAATCTTCATACGGAATTTGATCTGTGACTAAAGAAGCACTGGCAGTTAAAGAAACTAAGCTGAGAGGTAAAATTAATTTTAAGGATTTACTTTTACCTGCTTGCTTAGCAAATTCAGATACCACAATATATTGCCCATATATATTTTTGATTATTTTAAAAATTCGATTCATAGTTAAATAAGTCATTAATAAATTAAAGATTGGCATTCTACAAAAAAACAAAAACAAATAAAAAATTTCACTAATAAAAACAAATCAAATGCATAAAAAATAGTTCACACAATATAAAATATAATCAAATTTATTTATGTCTTATTTTCACCTAAATTAAAAAGATTAAAATTACAGCAAGTTAGCAATACATCATGATGAATAGTTATACTTTTTTAAGTATTTATTTCTGCAAAGATATATTTAATACCAAGTTTGTTAATAATTAAAAAAAGAAGAAAAGAAAATGAGCAAAATTGTTAGAAAAAATTGAGATTCGAATATGCTCTTAATTAAATACAATTAAGGCATAAATAAGACTCAAAAGTAAGAGATGATTAATAGAATTGATAAAAGCCATAACAATACCTCGATATTTCTTTATAAAGAAATATCGAGGTAGCTCACCAGGTAAGTTAAAGTGCGGTCACTTTTTTTAAAATTCCATGCCAACACCCAACTGTAATGTTGTATTTGACAGACTGTCTTTACGCCCAAGATCTCGACTGAAGCCTAAATTAGCATATAAACCACTATTAATTGGCTTAAATTGTAATCCAGCAACAACATTCACCCAAGTTTTATCTTGTGGTGCTAAAGTGGTTGTAAATGAACTACCATTTAAACCCGCTTTAATAGATGGCGTATCATTTTGCCATTCTTTAACCCAACGTGTTGTTAAGTAAGGCTGCCAATCTGCTGCTTGATAACGTATATCAATACCCATACCACTACGTACACTTTTTTCTGTTCGTGCAGCAAATTGCATTTGAGTAATACCTTTATTGCGCTCGCTAAATGCTGAAATATCGGTCTTCGTTTTATTAAGATCTGCAACTAACGCAACAGCTAACTCATTAAATTGCCATTCATAGCCCGCAAATAGTCCCATACTCAAACTTTGCGCTTTTGTTTCCCCACTTTGTTGATGAGTGGATTGGCCAATATAAGCAACACGCTGAGTTGTTAACTGGGTATTATTGATTTGTAAAGCACTGGCTAGCCACCAACTCTCTGCGTCATAACGTAATGCTGTACTTAATACACGATTTTTAGTATCGACATTAATTAAACCACTTTGTACATCTTGTTTTTGCTGGCTTGCAACCAACGCTAATTGCCACTGTGGATTAAATTGTACTTTAGCGCCGACATGTAAACTATGGCCCCCCTTCTGTTTTTGATAAGCTACAATAGTATCAACTGTTTGTTCAGTTTGACGTTTCAAGCGATTTCGATTACTTTCCGTACGAATAAAGTCAAAAGCGAGATCAGTTTGTTGTTGTACAATTGGAATTAAAATAGCCATGTCTTTTGGTGTCTGTAATACATTGAGAATATAATCAGACATTGCTTTATGTGCCTTTGGACCTGGATGGAAGCTATCTGCAAATAAGCGTTGATTTGCGATATTTTGATCTGTTGGATTACAAGTTGCCTTATTTGGATCTGCGGTACTCTCTTGGCAAACAACTGCGGTGGTATTGGTTAAACCGTATTCCGTTGGACGCGCAATCATATCTTTTAATAATCCATCCGTATCAATACGCACAATATTACCCCCTACTTGATTTAATGCGGCAGTAATACTGGCATTCAATAATGCCGTCGCTTGTGCTGCTTGTTGGACAATTTCTTTATATTCTTTGATCAACGTTTCTGCGATACTTTTTGCATTATAACCAGCGGCAGATAATGCCCATTGAGTCAGCCAAGAACGGCTATTATAAAAATCCTCTGCTGCTTTTTCTAATGTTTTTACTCGATGTTGTTCAAACTCTTGGAGATTATGAGTTGGTTGACTTAAAAGCTGTTCTACAGCTCCTTTAAAACTTGCAATAAAATCTGCTTGTTTAATTAAACCTAAAGATTTTGACTGGATTTGTGCGCCAGCAGCAGCACCTAATTTATCAAAAAACTCGGGCGTATAAGTGATATTTGGAATAGTTGGTGCAATGATTTGATTCACGCCAGCCTGTTGTAATCTCCCCCACTGCTGTGCCATAGTTTGAGCCATTTCTTTGATACTGCTTAATACATAGGCTTGTTTTTCCTCTGGAGTGGTTTTAGTTACAGCAGTTGCTAATACCGTAGCTAAGTCATTCCCTCCAGCCCAAAGCACATGTAACGCCTCTTTCTTAACTGGTGCTTGTAAATAATTTTTAACTTGATTTTGCAAGGCCAAATTTGGCTGAGTGTTAATATTTGCACTATTATGTCCAACAATTACTCCACCACTATAAGCATAGCTATTTCCCCCTTGTGTCGAAGGCGTTAATTTATTGCCTAATGCTTGAGCAAGGTACTCATCATATAGTAAGTGGTAGCGTCCATCAGCATCTAAATAAGAGGCTTTTTTATTCCAACCTGATTGCCCCATATCGCTTAAACTATCACCAAATACCACAACATCCTGTGCTAAACTCGTAGTACTAAATACACATAATAGTGCACATGAAAGTTTACTTATTTTCATGCTTTATTCCTTAAAGGTTAATTTATATGCAAAAAATTGGAGCAATCATAAAGTCGCAATAGGCAGATACCTAGCCAGACCAGTACTGGTATGAGCAGCCAGATAAACAAGGATCAAGATTCAAAATATAAAAAAGCCTCTGTATGAAATACAGAGGCTTTACACTAGACTTAGATATAGCGCTTTACATTGCTTGCGTAAATGTACGTGTAATCACATCTTGTTGTTGCTCTTTAGTTAAAGAGTTAAAACGTACGGCATAACCAGAAACACGAATTGTTAATTGTGGATATTTTTCTGGATTTTCCATTGCGTCTAACAACATTTCACGGTTCATTACGTTAACATTTAAGTGCTGACCGCCTTCAATAGTGGCTTCATGGTGGAAGTAACCGTCCATTAAGCCCGCAAGATTACGTTTTTGGGCTTCATAATCTTTACCTAATGCATTTGGCACGATTGAGAAAGTATATGAAATACCATCTTTCGCATAGGCAAATGGTAATTTAGCAACAGAGGTTAATGAAGCAACCGCACCTTTTTGGTCACGACCATGCATTGGGTTTGCCCCTGGTCCGAATGGTGCACCAGAACGACGACCATCTGGTGTATTACCTGTTTTCTTACCATAAACTACGTTAGATGTAATAGTAAGTACTGACTGTGTTGGTGTAGCATTACGATATGTACCCAATTTTTGGATTTTCTTCATGAAACGTTCTACTAAGTCACAAGCAATCTCATCGACACGGTTATCGTTGTTACCAAATTGTGGATATTCACCTTCAATTTCAAAATCGACTGCCACATTCTTCGCAACACCAACCACTTCGCCTGCTTTATTTTTAATTTCAATATCACCGCGAACTGGTTTGACTTTGGCATATTTGATTGCAGAAAGTGAATCTGCTGCCACCGAAAGACCTGCAATACCACAAGCCATTGTACGGAATACATCGCGATCATGTAACGCCATTAAAGCAGCTTCATACGCATACTTATCATGCATGAAGTGAATAATATTTAATGCTGTCACATATTGTTTCGCTAACCAATCCATAAAGCTATCTAAGCGAGTCATTACATCATCATAATCTAAATATTCGCTTGTAATTGGATCTGTTTTTGGTCCAACTTGATCACCTGATTTCTCATCTACACCACCGTTGATTGCGTACAACAATGTTTTCGCTAAGTTTGCACGTGCGCCAAAGAACTGCATCATTTTACCGACAATCATAGGAGATACGCAGCAAGCGATCGCATAATCATCGTTTTGGAAATCTGGACGCATTAAATCATCGTTTTCATATTGTACAGAAGAAGTATCAATAGAGACTTTAGCACAATAACGTTTAAAGGCTTCTGGTAATTGTTCAGACCAAAGAATGGTTAAGTTTGGTTCTGGTGACGGTCCCATTGTATAAAGGGTATGTAAGATACGGAAGCTATTTTTAGTGACTAATGTGCGACCATCTAAGCCCATACCTGCTAATGTTTCAGTTGCCCACATTGGGTCACCTGAGAATAATTGATCGTATTCAGGCGTACGTAAGAAACGCACCATACGTAATTTCATAACTAAATGATCAATTAATTCTTGCGCTTCTTGTTCAGTAATTTTGCCTGCTTTTAAATCACGCTCAATATAAATATCCAAGAAAGTTGATACGCGACCAAATGACATCGCCGCACCATTTTGTGATTTCACTGCCGCTAAATAAGCAAAATAAGTCCATTGAACCGCTTCCTGCGCATTTGTTGCAGGACCTGAAATGTCATAGCCATAAGACGCTGCCATTTCTTTCATCTTGCCTAATGCACGGTGTTGTTCAGCAATTTCTTCACGTAACTGAATAGTTGCTTGGATATCTTCACCACGCTCTAATTTTTCTTGTAATGAAGTAAATTGTTTAACTTTGTCCTTCATTAAGAAATCTGCACCATAAAGTGCCATACGACGATAGTCACCAATAATACGACCACGACCATAGGCATCAGGTAAACCCGTAATGACACCAGATTTACGGCAACGTAAAATATCTGGCGTGTACACATCAAATACACCTTGGTTATGTGTTTTACGGTATTCAGTAAAGATATGTTCAACTTCAGGTTTGAGCTCACGACGGTAAACTTTACAAGAACCTTTCACCATGTTGATACCGCCATATGGCATAATTGCTCGTTTTAATGGCGCATCAGTTTGAAGACCAACGATTTTCTCTAAATTTTTATCGATATAACCTGGTGCATGAGAAGTAATAGTAGATGGCGTGTCACAATCAATGTCATATGGCTCGTGAGTTTTATTCTCAACTTTGATTTTTTCCATGACATCATTCCACAACGCTGTAGTTGCTTCAGTTGCATCAGCTAAGAATGATTCGTCACCTTCATAAGGAGTGTAGTTTTTCTGGATGAAATCACGTACGTTAACTTCAGTTTGCCAGTCACCACGAGTAAAGCCTTCCCAAGCTTTTTGTTGAGCTTCAGTTAATTGACTCATATTGAATTACCTTCTATTAATTAGAATAAAAAATCTGTGATACTTACACAAAGCCGATCAAAACCACAATAAAACAGACCGCACTTTGCAACCTAAAACCGACTAATGTGGACGATTAATATACCACTGTGCTAATGCAACACAGCCTGCACCGCCCACAATATTCCCTAATGTCACGGGAACTAAATTTTTTACAACAAAATGATATACATCTAAATCTGCAAATTGTGCTGGTGTCATTGCAATGGCTTGCCAAAATTCAGCAGAAGCAAAATTGACCACCATCATCCCCATTGGAATCATAAACATGTTTGCCACGCTGTGCTCAAAACCAGATGCCACAAACATTGAAATTGGCAAAATCATAATAATTGCTTTATCTAATAACGTACGTCCTGCATAAGTCATCCATACTGCAATACACACCATAATGTTACAGAAAATACCTAAAGCAAATGCTTCGACCCACGTGTGATGAATTTTATGCTGCGCTGTTTTTAAAATCGTTAATCCCCATTGTCCATTAGCTGCCATAATTTGCCCTGCAAACCATGTCAACAACACAATAAAAATTGCGCCAATAAAATTGCCCAAATACACGACAACCCAATTACGCAACATCTGAATAGTTGAAATTCGACCACTCACATGTGCAACTGCTGTCATTGTAGAAGAAGTGAATAATTCGGAGCCACAAACCACGACCATAATGACACCTAATGAGAAAACAATACCGCCAACTAATTTGGTGAGTCCCCAAGGTGCATCACCATTACCAGTTTGAGTTGTGGCATAAAAGACAAAAGCAATTGCAATAAAAGCACCTGCTGGAATCGCAGAAAAGAAAGAATAGAGTTGTTTTTTAGTTGCTTTATAAACACCGACATCCTCGCCAATCTGTGCCATCTTCACTGGCGGCACAATGCAGGTTGACGTTGAATCTTCAGTTTTCATCCTTAATCTCCCTAAACATGAATAGCATTATAACGGCTGTCGGTTACAAAACATGCAAGCACGAATAATTTAAAAAAATTTTATTTTTTATAAGATTTGTTAATTATAGGAAGTTTTACACCAAAATAAAAGCATTTTACAGATTAAAAAATATTCAAAACAAGATTTCCTTATGCTAGATCAATTTATCCAAAATTCTCTTTTATTTTCATGGAATTAACACAAAGACAAAATATAAACAACAAATTATTAACACTCATTTCTTAACCATGTTTAACTTAATTTTTAACCAACCTTATTACTAATCCAACTTACAGCAAAAAATTGCTATTTTTACCTTTTTCTGTTAAAAAAGCACAATCTTCAATTTCAATTAAAAAAGGATGATCAACATGGCTGAAGAAACTATTTTTAGTAAAATTATTCGTAAAGAAATTCCTGCCAATATCGTTTATCAAGATGACTTAGTTACTGCATTTCGTGACATAGCACCACAAGCTAACACTCATATTTTGATTATCCCAAATAAACTTATTCCAACAGTAAATGATGTGACTGAATTAGATGAAATGAGTTTAGGTCGCTTATTCACTGTTGCAGCGAAACTCGCTAAACAAGAAGGTATTGCTGAAGAGGGTTATCGTTTAATCGTGAACTGTAATAAACATGGTGGTCAAGAAGTGTTCCATTTACATATGCACCTTGTTGGTGGTGAACCTTTAGGAAAAATGTTGGCAAAATAATGAAAAAACTGACCGCACTTTTATTCACGTGTTTACTACTAATCAGCTGTAGTTCAAGTAAACCAACTAATTTATTAAAAACCACACAGCCGATTTTAAATATTGAAGCCAATATCGCCTCAGCAATTGAAGCGAACCTCAACGCTGATTCAGCATGGATTAAAAATAAAACTGCACAGCCATTGAACTTGGCTTATCACTTATTTTGGTATGATAAAAACGGCGTGACTCAGCAAAAGTTTGCAGAAGCGTCCTTTTTGTCCCTGCTTGCTCATGAAAAGCAACAAATACTATTAATAAAACCAACAGAACAGAGCGTAAATTATCGCTTATATATTGGCTTGCAATAAAAAAAGAGGTCATATGTCGACATTACTGATCGATCTACAAGGTCCTGAACTCTTACCAGAAGAAATTGAATTACTCAGCCACCCGCTTGTTGCGGGTTTAATTTTGTTTACACGAAATTTCCATGATCGCGCACAAATCCAAGCTTTAGTAAAATCTGTACGCCAACAAGTGAAAAAAGATCTGTTAATTACCGTTGATCAGGAAGGCGGACGAGTACAACGCTTCCGCGAGGGTTTCACTCAACTACCTGCGATGCAAGCATTTGCTCAGTTGATTGAAGATCCACAGCAACAACAAGAAATAGCACAACAAGCTGGCTGGCAAATGGCAGCAGAAATTGCGGCACTAGATATTGATTTAAGCTTTGCTCCTGTACTGGATTTAGGTCATCAATGTAAAGCGATTGGTGATCGTAGCTTCCATCCCCATCCTCAAAAAACCACAGCACTTGCCAAAGCATTCATTCAAGGTATGCAACAAGCGGGCATGGCTACAACAGGTAAACACTTTCCAGGACATGGCCATGTAATCGCGGATTCTCATCTGGAAACTCCTTATGATGCGCGTAATCAAGTAGACATTTTTGCTCAAGACATCATGCCATTTCAACAACTCATCGAACAAAATTTATTAGATGCTGTTATGCCCGCTCATGTCATCTACAGTCAATGTGATGCTCAACCTGCGAGTGGCTCTCACTACTGGTTAAAACAAGTATTACGTGAACAGCTCGGCTTTCAAGGCGCAATCTTCTCCGATGATTTAGGAATGAAAGGTGCAGGTTTCATGGGAGATTTTGTAGCACGCTGTGAGCAATCCCTCAATGCAGGTTGTGACTTACTCTTACTCTGTAATGAACGTGAAGGAGTCATTCAAGTGCTAGATCACCTAAAACTTAACGAAAATCAACCGCACTTTGCACTACGCCAAACCCGATTACAACAATTATTCAAGCGTCAATCATTCCATTGGTCAAGCTTAGAAAGCAATGTTCGTTGGCTGGAAAATCGTAAAAAACTGACCGCACTTCAACAAGATTGGCTTGAATATAAAGCTAAATATGCGAATTAAAATGCAGTTAACACTTCCTTGCCAACATTACAGTTCCAATCATTGTCGCTCTTGCCAATGGCTAGAATACCCTTATTCCAACCAGCTTGAGCGCAAAACACAGCATTTAAAACAACAATTGACCCATTTAGATTGCTCACAAACAACATGGCTTGTACCTTATCAATCAGCATTAAGTGCGTTTCGCAACAAAGCGAAAATGGCAGTTAGTGGTGTGGTCGAACGTCCAATTTTGAGCCATCCACAAAGTTATGTCGATTTAACGGATTGCCCACTTTATCCAACACATTTCGTTAACATTTTTCACATTTTAAAAGACTTTATCGCACGAGCAGGTTTAGTGCCTTACAACATTACAAAACAAAAAGGGGAATTAAAGTATATTCTGCTCACAGAAAGCCAGCTTGATGGTGGCTTAATGCTGCGTTTTGTATTACGTTCAGAAACAAAATTACCCTTAATTCAACGCGAATTTACAGGCTTGTTAAATAAATTACCACAACTAAAAGTAGTAAGTCTAAATATCCAACCACAGCACGCTGCCATTTTAGAAGGTGATAAAGAAATTTTTCTCACTGACCAACAAACGCTGAAGGAATCTTTTAATCAAATCCCACTTTTTATTCGTCCACAAGGATTTTTTCAAACAAATCCAACTGTTGCTGCGGGTTTATATGCGACTGCACAAAATTGGATAGCAAACTTACCTATTAAAACGCTCTGGGATCTTTTTTGCGGGGTTGGCGGCTTTGGCCTACATTGTGCAGATGCTTTACAACAAGCCAATCCAACTAAAAAAATTGAATTAATTGGTATTGAAATTTCTGCTTCAGCTATTGCCGCAGCGACACTCTCTGCCCGCCAATTAGGTTTAGAAAATGTACGCTTTCAATCTCTAGATGCCACACATTTTGCGCTTGAGCAACATCAAACACCTGAGTTAGTGATTGTCAATCCGCCTCGACGTGGCATTGGCAGTAAACTTGCGCAATTTCTCAATCAATTAGCACCTGATTTTATTTTATATTCAAGTTGTAATGCAGAAACTATGGGCAAGGATTTAGGTGATTTAACTCATTATCAACTTGAAAAAATTCAGTTATTTGATATGTTCCCACACTCTCATCATTATGAAGTATTGTGTTTATTAAAAAAGAAATGAAAAACGGTGGACAATTTCCACCGTTTTTTACAAGAAGTATGTATTAATCTAAACGTTTAGAAAGCACTAACCAATCTGCTTTGAATTCGCGGCGCATATTGTTAATCGCATCAATAATGTCATGGTGAACTAACTGTTCATTTTGGATACCCACGCAATAGCCACCTTTACCTTGCATTAATAGATCCACCGCATAAACCCCCATACGAGATCCTAAAATACGGTCGAAAGCACAAGGTGTCCCACCACGTTGAATATGTCCTAAAATAGTTGCCCGAGTTTCATGTTTCACACGCTGTTCAATTTCGCGAGCAAGCTCATTCACATCACAAATCAATTCAGTAATCGCGATAATCGCATGACGCTTACCTTTAATAATACTACGTTCAATTTGTTGAATAAGTTCTTCACGATTGAAAGCAACTTCAGAAGCAACAATATATTCACAGCCACCAGCAATCCCTGCAGAAATCGCTAAATCACTACAATGACGTCCCATAATTTCGACAATCGAAATACGCTGATGAGAGCTTGAGGTGTCACGTAAACGGTCAATTGCTTCTACTGCAGTTTCAAGTGCGGTTTGATAACCAATGGTATAGTCTGTTCCTGCGACATCATTATCAATAGTCCCAGGAATACCAACACATGGGAAACCATGTTCTTCAGTCAATAATTTTGCGCCCATGTAAGACCCATCACCACCAATCACAACTAAAGCATCAATACCATGTGAGCGTAAAATTTCTGCACATTTTGCACGTACTTCTGGATTTTTAAATTCAGGAAAACGGGCAGAGCCTAAAAATGTACCACCACGGTTAATAATATCTGACACACTATAACGAGTCATTTGTTTGATTTTATTGTGATATAAACCATAGTAGCCTTCATAAATGCCATATACTTCTAAACCTTCCGCGAGCGCAGAACGCACAACACCACGAATGGCGGCATTCATACCTGGCGCATCACCACCACTGGTTAATACTGCTATTTTCTTTATCATAACCTAAACCTTTTAAACTAAAAATGAATTCAAAATCGTCGCTAAGATTACACTATTCACTGCAACTGCTCTAGCAAAATTTATCAAAAAACTAATTACATTTGATCTAGTTTCGCATTTTCCAATTTTTCAGCCTGAACCACACTCGTTGGCTCATGATGAATCACAATATCTACTAGCGAAAATGCTTGACGCAAGCGCTGTTCAAGCTGTTCTGTAATATCATGTGCTTCTAAAAAAGAGAGATGATCATCCAACTCTAAATCAAATTGAATAAAACGCACAGCACCAGATTGACGCGTACGTAAATCATGGAAGCCTAAAATCCGCTTATCCCATAAAATAATTTGTTCAATTTGTTGGATCTCATTTTCTGGCAAAGCGCGATCTAATAACAATTGGACTGCCTCAAATAACATTTTAAGTGCACTTATCAGAATATAAATCGCGATTAAAATTGCGCCAATCGCATCAGCAAGCATAAAATCAAATACTGTCAAAATTAATGAAATTAAGATTGCCACATTCATAAATAGGTCTGTTTGATAATGTAAGCGATCAGCTTTAATAGCAGGGCTTCCCGTCTTTTTCACAATTCGACTTTGGTAATAAACTAATGCGGAAGTTACTACGATGGAAAAACAAATAACAGCAATACCTAAATTTGTATTTGTTAAAGGTTGTGGTTCATTAAAACGATGAATCCCTTGTAATAATAGAAAAACAGCAGAACCAGAGATAAATGCACTTTGAATAAGAGAAGCAAGTGATTCTGCTTTACCATGACCAAAAGAATGGTTTTCATCGGCAGACATTAGCGCAAAGCGTAAAATGAGCATATTAAGAAACGAAGCTGCCAAATCTAAAGTGGAATCAACAATTGATGCCAACATACTGACTGAACCCGTTTCCCACCAAGCAAATCCTTTTACAACAATCAACATTAAAGCAGTATAAACAGCACAATTAGCCGCTTTTTTCACTTGGGAAGAATAAATCTGTTCTTCCATTTATGCACAAATCCATTGCCAATCACGATTTTTAACACGTTTCATTTCTTTTTCTACCACATACTTCTTCAAATAACGTACAACTTTCTCATTACTCATATTGCGGATCTTCTTCGTTCTTGGCACTTTTAATGAATACTGATATTGCACAAATCCACAACCTTGTACTGTTTTACCTTTAGCCACATCGACTTGCCAATCATTATTTTTAACCGTTGGCTCATAGATAACGAAAGCATATAAACTGTCATCTTGTATTTGTAATTTAAAATTCTTCACACCTGTATTTTGGTAAACTCGTTCGCGTAAGGCAACTCGCTCATCTAAGGTTATTTTCGCTTTATTACGATCCAATAATAATTCCACCGCACTTTTCCAACGCGCTAAACTTTCCCCCTTTTCCAAATAAAAGAAACGTGCCATCGGTCCTAAATCTTGCTGCGCGACTAATTCATAAGTATGCTTATTATGTACAATTTGCTGTGGTGCTGAAAGTTGCGGTACTGCTGCACAGCCACTCAATAAAAGCCCTAAAAGTGCGGTCAAAATTAAGAAAATTTTTTGCATATCATTCCACCAAATCACGTTTAAACACTAACTCTGTTTCACTAGAACTTGTTGCATCAAACCAATAACCAGCCAAATCAAACTCTTTTAACTGTTCAACTTTGGTTAAACGATTCTGAATAATATAGCGGCACATTAATCCCCTTGCTTTCTTCGCATAAAAACTGATGACTTTATATTTACCATTTTTATTATCTAAAAACACAGGCTTAATAATGGTTGCATTTAATGTATTTTCTTTCACTGACTTATAATATTCATCTGAAGCTAAATTAATTAACACATTATCCCCCTGTTCATCAAGAGCTTGCTGCAATGAAGCCGTGATAATATTGCCCCAAAAAGCATAGAGATCTTTGCCTTTTTTATTGGCTAACTTTGTTCCCATTTCTAAACGATAAGGCTGCATTAAATCCAACGGTTTCAGTAAACCATATAATCCAGATAACATACGTAAATGTTGTTGAGCAAATTGCACATCTTGGTGTGATAAACTTTCTACTTCTAATCCCGTGTAGACATCACCTTTAAACGCGTAAATTGCCGCACGTGCATTTTGTTGATTATGTTCTTTCTGCCATTCTGCAAAACGTGCAAAATTCAAGCCTGCAAGCTTATCACTAATTGACATTAATGAAGCTATTTGATCTGGTGACAGTTGGCGACAAACTTCAATTAATTGCGCACTATAATCAGTTAAGTGCGGTTGAGAAAAATCAAATTTTGGTACCGCACTTTCAAAATCTAAGGTTTTTGCTGGCGAAATAATAGCTAACATATGTTTATTTCCTATCTCAAATTGAATTTAATTGCCATTGAATTGGTGCTAATCCTTGCTGCACAAGATACTGATTTGCTTTAGAAAAATGATGACAACCAAAGAAACCTCGATGTGCCGACAACGGAGAAGGATGTGGCGCTGTTAATACGCAATGTTTCTGGCGATCAATAAACTGCCCTTTTCTCTGTGCATGACTTCCCCAAAGCAGAAAAACGATATGCTCACGTTGCTCATTTAATACGGCAATTACACGATCAGTAAAAGTTTCCCAACCAAAATTAGCATGTGAGTGAGCTTGCCCTTGTTCAACTGTCAATACAGTATTTAACATCAATACGCCCTGTTCTGCCCAAGGAACTAAATATCCGTGATTTGGAATTTGAAAACCAGCGATATCCTGTGATAATTCTTTATACATATTGACTAAAGAAGGAGGAGGAGCAATGCCCGGTTTCACTGAAAAAGCCAAACCATGCGCTTGGTTTGGACCATGGTAAGGATCTTGTCCTAAAATAACTACTTTGACTTGTTCAAATTCCGTTAATTGAAAAGCGCTAAACACTTCTTGTGGAGGAGGATATACAACTCGACCAGATGCTCTGGCTTGATGAACTAACGCAAGAATTTGTTTAAAATAAGGCTGCTCTTTTTCTATACCAATGACATCTTTCCACGTTCTCATTTTTATCTCCTCTTGTTATCTCCTTTCAGCGAATTGCTGATTATAAATAACTTCACGCAAAATTGACAGTTACAGAATTACTCATGTTAAACAATTGTTTATTTATTGCTAAATAAAAGTTTTTTAAAATCATAAACTTACTGTTAAACTTGATTTACATCAAAATTAAAAAATTACTCGAGAAAAATACCTTGTCCTATGTCAAAACAATTTGAAATCATCAAAATTTTTGATAAAATCCTGACCAATTTAAACTGATTAACAAATCGCCAACTTAGGAGGCATACAATGATTAAAGGTATTCAAATTACCCAAGCGGCTAATGACAATCTATTAAATTCATTCTGGTTATTAGATAGCGAAAAAGGTGAAGCGCGTTGTTTATGTGCTAAAGGTGAATTCGTTGAAGATCAAATCGTTGCTGTAAGTGAATTAGGTCAAATCGAATATCGTGAGTTACCAGTTGATGTTGCGCCAACAGTAAAAGTAGAAGGTGGACAACACTTAAACGTTAACGTATTACGTCGCGAAACATTAGAAGATGCGGTTAACAACCCAGAAAAATATCCACAATTAACAATCCGTGTTTCAGGTTATGCAGTACGTTTTAACTCTTTAACACCTGAACAACAACGTGATGTAATTACTCGTACTTTCACTGAAAGTTTATAATTTTCTATCACTTACCTATCTTATAAAAAATGCCTCAAATTGATATGAGGTATTTTTGTTATCTTAAAAACTATCTTAACTGAACCTATTTTATTATGCTTATTAGCTATTGCTAGCGAACTAATGAATATTCAGGTAAAATCGTCCAGTTTAACTTTATCGAATTTTTAATGAATAAAATTGATTCAAATATGAAGAATATACGTAACTTTTCAATTATTGCACACATTGACCATGGTAAATCGACATTATCTGATCGCTTAATTCAAACTTGTGGTGGCTTATCAGATCGTGAAATGGAAGCGCAAGTTTTAGACTCAATGGACCTAGAACGTGAACGTGGTATCACAATTAAAGCACAAAGTGTTACTTTGAATTACAAAGCCAAAGACGGTGAAACATACCAATTAAACTTTATTGATACACCAGGACATGTCGATTTTTCTTATGAAGTATCTCGCTCGCTTGCTGCTTGTGAAGGCGCATTACTTGTTGTGGACGCGGGACAAGGAGTTGAAGCACAAACGCTCGCTAATTGCTACACTGCTATCGAAATGAATTTAGAAGTCGTGCCAATTTTAAATAAAATTGACTTACCAGCAGCAGATCCTGAACGTGTGGCAGAAGAAATTGAAGATATCGTGGGTATTGATGCAATGGAAGCAGTACGTTGTTCTGCGAAAACAGGACTTGGTATTGAAGATGTATTAGAAGAAATTGTACATAAAATTCCCGCACCAGAAGGTGATCCTAATGCACCGTTACAAGCATTAATTATCGATTCTTGGTTTGACAATTACTTAGGGGTTGTTTCCCTTGTGCGGATAAAAAATGGCACGTTACGTAAAGGCGATAAAATTAAAGTGATGTCAACAGGACAATCTTACAACGTTGATCGTCTCGGTATTTTCACACCAAAACAAGTCGATACAACTTTGTTGAACTGTGGTGAAGTTGGCTGGCTTGTTTGTGCGATTAAAGATATTTTAGGTGCGCCTGTTGGTGATACGCTAACATTACACAATAATCCTGCGACGTCAGTATTACCGGGCTTTAAAAAAGTTAAACCACAAGTTTATGCTGGCTTATTCCCAATTAGCTCAGATGACTATGAAGCATTTCGTGATGCCTTAGGCAAATTAAGCTTAAATGATGCTTCCTTATTCTATGAACCAGAAAATTCAACCGCGCTTGGCTTCGGCTTCCGCTGTGGTTTCCTTGGTTTATTACATATGGAAATCATTCAAGAGCGTTTAGAACGTGAGTACGATTTAGACTTAATCACAACTGCACCAACAGTTGTTTATGAAGTCGAACTGACAAGCGGCGAAGTGTTATATGTTGATAGCCCATCTAAATTACCGCCATTAAACAACATTACTGAAATTCGTGAACCAATTGCAGAATGTAATATGTTATTACCACAAAATTATTTAGGTAATGTGATTACATTATGTGTTGAAAAGCGTGGCGTACAAACCAACATGGTTTACCATGGTAATCAAGTTGCTCTGACTTATGAAATTCCAATGGGAGAAGTGGTGCTTGATTTCTTCGATCGCTTAAAATCCACTTCTCGTGGCTATGCTTCATTGGATTATGGATTCAAACGTTTCCAAGCTGCCGACATGGTACGAGTAGATATTATGATCAATGGCGAACGTGTTGATGCTCTTGCTTTAATCGTCCACAAAGATAATGCTCAATATCGTGGTCGTGAATTGGTAGAAAAAATGCGTGAATTAATTCCACGTCAGCAATTTGATATTGCAATTCAAGCCGCAATTGGTAATCACATTATTGCACGTTCAACAGTAAAACAATTACGTAAAAACGTGCTTGCAAAATGTTATGGCGGTGACGTTAGCCGTAAGAAAAAACTGTTACAAAAACAGAAAGAAGGTAAAAAACGAATGAAATCATTAGGTAACGTTGAAGTACCACAAGAAGCCTTCTTAGCTATCCTACATGTTGGAAAAGATAAATAAGGAACTATTATGTCTAACTTATTTCTCGTGATTTTATTGGCAGTGGGGTTTGGTATATGGAAAGTATTAGATTACTTTGCATTACCAAATACCTTTTCTATTTTGCTAATCATTTTCACCCTCATTTCTGGTATTTTATGGTGCTACCACCGTTTTACGGTGCTGCCAAAACGTGCAAGACAAATTGCGCGCGCTGAACAACGCTCTGGGCAAGCATTAACTGAAGAAGAAAAAGCCAAAATTGAGCCTATTTCTGAAGGAGGTGAATTTATTGCCTCACTTTTTCCTGTGCTTGCGTTTGTATTAATCTTACGTTCATTTTTATTTGAACCATTTCAAATTCCCTCTTCATCAATGGAACCAACCTTACGTATTGGCGATTTTTTGGTAGTAAAAAAATATGCTTATGGCATTAAAGATCCAGTATTCCAACATACATTGATTGAAACAGGTAAACCTGAACGCGGCGATATCATTGTATTTAAAGCACCTCTGCAACCCAATGTAGATTATATTAAACGAGTGGTTGGTACTCCAGGCGATAAAGTGCAATATAATGAGTATACACGCCAATTAACTCTCACTTATGCTAAAGCTGGTAAAGAATGTACCCTTGACTGTGTTACTAAGGCATTTACCTACAGCCAACCCGTAGAAAATCCCGAATTTAACTTCATTATTGGGCGTAATCATAAAGGCGAATACTTATATGGTCCTAGTCCATTAGAAACAACCGAAATAGGTGATGTGACCCACCAAATTCATTGGTATCCTAACCCTGAAGAAATCGCCAATGAAGGATTCCGTTATAAAGCTTATCGCACAAAAGACAATGGTGTGACAGAATGGGTTGTTCCTGAAGGTGAGTACTTTGTGATGGGTGATAATCGTAATAATAGTGAAGATAGTCGTTTTTGGGGATTTGTACCAGAAAAAAATATTGTTGGTAAAGCAACCTATATTTGGTTAAGTCTAGATAAAAAACAAGATGAATGGCCAACTGGTATTCGATTTGAACGCTTATTCACAGAAATTAAGTAAGAGAGAATGAATCAAAATTTAGAACGTTTACAACGCAAAATTGGTTATCACTTTAATCAAATTGCATTATTAAAACAGGCATTAACTCATCGTAGCGCAGCAGTTAAACACAATGAACGTTTAGAGTTTTTAGGTGATGCTATTTTAAATTTCACTATTGCAGAAGCCTTATATCACCAATTTCCTAAATGTAACGAAGGTGAATTAAGTCGAATGCGTGCAACGCTTGTACGTGAACCCACACTGGCGATTTTAGCGCGCCAATTTGAACTTGGTAATTATATGGCACTGGGACCAGGTGAACTGAAAAGTGGTGGATTTCGGCGTGAGTCCATCTTAGCTGATTGTGTAGAAGCTATTATTGGTGCAATGTCTTTAGATAGCAATCTCGAAATAGCGAGTAAAGTGGTACAAAATTGGTACCAAGAGCTGTTAAATCACATCAAACCGGGTAATAATCAAAAAGATCCTAAAACACGTTTACAAGAATATTTACAAGGTAAACGTTTACCACTACCAACTTATAATGTCATTGATATAAAAGGCGAAGCGCACTGCCAGACATTTACTGTTGAATGTAATATTCAAAATATCGACCGCACTTTTATTGGTGTGGGTTCAAGCCGTCGTAAAGCAGAACAAGCCGCGGCAGAAAAACTCTTACAAGAACTGGAAAACAAATGACAGAAACAACTTTAATGGACAATCAACAAACTTACTGTGGCTTTATTGCGATTGTTGGTCGTCCAAATGTCGGTAAATCGACCTTACTCAATAAAATCTTAGGGCAAAAAATTTCGATCACATCACGTAAAGCACAAACCACGCGGCATCGTATTGTAGGGATTCACACTGAGGGTGCATATCAAGCTGTTTATGTCGATACACCAGGCTTACATATTGAAGAAAAGCGAGCAATTAACCGCTTAATGAATCGTGCAGCAAGCAGTGCTATTGGTGATGTTGATTTAATTATTTTTGTTGTCGATGGGACGCATTGGAATGAAGATGATGAAATGGTGCTCAATAAACTCCGTGCTGCAAAAGCCCCTGTTGTATTAGCTATCAATAAAATTGACAACATCAAAAATAAAGAAGAAATGTTGCCGTTTATCACTGAACTCACTGCCAAATTCAATTTTGCTCATGTTGTACCTATTTCTGCAGAAAAAGGTAAAAACATTGATGAACTCGAAAAAATTGTACGTAATTCATTACGTGAAGGTGAACATCATTTCCCTGAAGAATATATTACAGATCGTTCACAACGTTTTATGGCTTCTGAAATTATTCGTGAAAAACTCATGCGTTTTACTGGAGATGAATTACCTTACTCTGTTACTGTCGAAATCGAACAATTTAAACTCAATGAACGTGGGACTTATGAAATCAATGGGTTGATTCTCGTTGAACGCGATGGTCAGAAAAAAATGGTGATTGGTAATAAGGGGCAAAAAATCAAACAAATTGGAACAGAAGCCCGAGCAGATATGGAACGCCTTTTTGACAATAAAGTACACTTAGAACTTTGGGTAAAAGTGAAATCTGGTTGGGCTGATGATGAACGAGCATTACGTAGTTTAGGCTACATGGACGAATAATCTTTTAAATACTTAAGAGAAAAATATTGCTATGCAATGAAAATGAATAAAAGCAGCTATAATAGCTGCTTTTTGTATATTTAAAGATTAGTTTTCTTTCACTCTCTTAATTAAAGCTCACTAATCAAATGCGTTCTACTTAATATTGGCTCTCTGTTTTAGGTAAATTGAATTATTATTGCTATCTACTCTATTGCCAATCCATCTATATACTCATACATAATTCCGCTTCTACATTACTAATGTGTTAAATCACTTTAAACTAACAATAAAAAAACTAGAGTCTTACTACAAGACTCTAGCTTTTCATTATTGTTTTAGAAAAATGTGATTAATTATTCAATTATCATTTTGCTCCTTTTCTAATAACATTTTGATAAATAGGTTCTTCTTGAGATTTCTTACCAACTTCTGCATAAATTGTCTCCTCACTAGAAGAAATGACTTGTTTTGTCTGCATTCCTGAAGCTGGGAATTGTAAATCCGCATAAACAGGTTCTGTGGTTGGTACTCGGCTAACCTGCTCTACAACCTTATCACTTCTGGTTTTCAGCTGTGATTCAGGAATAATTCCTTTATTCAATTGCTGTTTAGGTTTTTGTGGCTTAGCTAAAGTTTCAGGTGTTTTACCTTTTACCTTTGTAGCCACTTCCTCATATACCACTTCATCTGAAGCTCTATGTTTAGAACGAGCAGGTTTAGAAAATTGTAGATCTGCATAAGTCGGCTCTGTTGTTGGCACATGGCTAACTTGCTCTACAATTTTATCAGTTCTAGTTTTAAGTTGTGATTCTGAATAGAAGCCATCAACTTTATCTAATGCTGTTACTCTATTTTTATTCACCTGAGCGTAAATAGCATTTGGATCTGCTTGTGCTCTTGGTTTCGCCTGCTGCGCTGGCTTTCTTGCCGCTGTATTTGGCTGTTTTAAAGCAGACGCCTTATTTACAGTGGCCTCTGTTGGCACTTCTGGTAATGGTTTTGCTTTCTGAGCCGTTACAACGGGTACTTTTACATGATGCTTTTGGATATAGTCTTGTAATTCCGCTGATTTAAATGGATTTTCAATCACTTGATTGCCAATCACGAATCGAGTGGAAGACATCGTTGGATCCTGTTCATATAAAGCTCTTAGATTTTTTGCCTCCGTACTATTGTAATGCTTATCTTTAGGATTGAATGCTTTTTTAATATTTTCCATATTCACTTTCATATCCTTAGAGATACCACGATCCTTCGTCACAATTTTATCTAATGGGAAATAAAATGCATCTTTATCTGCGTTTCCACCTAGATGTTCGATTTTTGGACCTTGCACTTTTTCTTTTTGCTTAAATGCTTTAAACGGATTTGCAAATAGTTGCTTATTAAATGCGACATTTTGTTCCCCTGTAGATGGCTGCCCATTTACACTTGAAATATCCAACGTTTTTAATGGATTTTCAATAACATGATCCTTGATAGTAAATTTCAAGTTTGGATGATCTTTGTAATTTTCATACAAATATCTCAACTCTCTTGACGTCACAGAATCATAATGTGGATTATTCGGATCAAATACTTCTTTTAAACGATTTAAATCAATTTTAGTATTATTTCTGAAGTTTGGTGTATCCGTCGCAAGACCATCTAAAGCAAAATACAGCTGTCCACCACGTTCAAGGGTTTC
Source organism: Pasteurella oralis (assembly GCF_042681465.1). NCBI lineage: Bacteria > Pseudomonadati > Pseudomonadota > Gammaproteobacteria > Pasteurellales > Pasteurellaceae > Pasteurella > Pasteurella oralis. Next base: position 317,342 of record NZ_JBHUFP010000025.1, on the reverse strand, counting down.
TTTTGCAATTAATTTAGTTTTTTCTGCAAAAAAATCCATTCTTGCTTCATTAAGTGCATCCTGTGTTTTTTTGAATTCACGAATTGCACTATTTTCTGCTGTAGTGTAGTTTGCTGATTCTTGTAGTTCCTCCATATCAAATTTTTCATTCTTTCTTAATGCATTGTACATATCTTGTTCTTGATCACTCAATATTGCAATTCTCTTCAATGCATCTACCGCATTTTCATTCTTAATCAACTCTTTGATAATACGCTGATTATCTTCAATATTCGCATCATTGATACGATGTCTTGAATCATCTTTACGTGCAAATTTTGCGCCAGGATCATTAAATGAAGCAATATCTTGAATATCTTGTTCTGTGACATTACCTGATTTCACTTGTTTTGCAAAAGAGCTTAGTTGTGCAAATTCAAATCCCAGGTTCAGCTTACCAATATAACTATCAGCTAGAATAGCATTTTTCCCTTCAGCATCTGCGGCATTTGCTTTCGCGATCAACTCTTTTCTACCATGCTTCAATCCGTAAATCAACGCATTCTCACCTAAATCAACCTGTGCATTTCTTGGTGACTCTAAGTTATTGAGTTTATTTGGTAAGTGCTCAATAGTTTGAATCTCCTGTACCTTACCTGTATAGCCTCGTTCAACTAACTTACTTAACTGATTACTCAATTCATGACCAGAAGTAAACGCCTCTCTCTCTAACGGTTGTTTTTTATAATTAGAGAAACTCGAAGCATCTGAATCAATATAATACTTCTGATTCAAAGAGAGCAAATCTGCATCTGGTTTAATTGCATCAGCTATCTTACCGTATCTATTATTTGCAATTTGCGCCTGATCATGGTGTGTCAGTTCATGAACGATAGTATCCAAAATTTCTTTATTATTTTGTTTTTTCGTTCTAAATAAACTTGCCAATGGTGTTGCATTCATATGTACTTCGTCATTAGCATAATATCCCTGTTTTAGAGACAATGCACCATGTTGAGTATCAAGCTCTAAAGTTGCTTTTTTCCCATCAATACCGGTTACTTCCTTAAGCGATTCTCTTTTCGCACTTTCAACAATGTCAAACAATTTACGAATACCTGCTTCGTTGCCAGAAAGTTTTTGATTCATCAAATCATGGAATTCTTTGTTTGAATCTAATTTTTCTACAATCTTCTCATTAATTTGTTTTCTGGTATCTACATAACTTTCATCAAATGGGAGATTTTTCATAATTTTTCCCATACTCTGAACGTTTTTACCTTCAAATTCAGAGATGACACTTGGCATTACTACTTTTGCACCTGGTTTATGTTCTTGTCTTATCGCATGAATATCATCCATGCTTATGCCATTAACCAGCTCTTTGGTCGCTTTCAGCAAGTGCTCTTTTGGCAGATTTTTAGCTTCTTTTGCGATCAAAGCTAATTTTTTCTCTGCTTCTTTTGTGTTATCCACAGAACGTGCTTTTTGCTTAGCTTTCTCAAATTGCTCTTTCGCATCAGTCACTGGTTTTGGAATATAGTTAGTATTAGTTATCGCTGTAACAACATCATTTTGTGTAATATAACTTTCTCCACTCACCTGATCTCTTCTGATTTGCGTTGTGGTATCAGCCATATTATCTTGTGAATTTGACTGAGTTTTAGTTTTGAAATTCACATCTGAAACACCTGATACAGGCTCAACATTAGCACTATTATTGGTTGCTGCTTTTGTTGGTAACTCATAATTCACGACATTGAAAAAACGTTTTCCTTCATTTTTACCAGCATAACCACTCTTATTCCAAAACGCCTCTTTTAACCAAGTTTCAAATTTTTGACGGCTTGGGAAAGTCATTTCTCCGAAATTTGGATCAAAGAATACAACTTTTTGGCCTTGAATCGCAGCCGAAACTGTGTGAGAACCACCCTCAAGATTAATTGAAATTTTCTTCACACCCGACGTTTCATTACCTGTATCTAAAATCGCTTTTGTTAAGGCTGAAACATCATTTTTTGACACTGTTCCAGCGACTTCATCACGGCGACTTAAGTTACCCGATCTTTTCTCTTTTGGTACCACGCCCTGTTCTTGCAGCCAGCTATCTGTCAACTTAAACTGCTGTGTCGCACTACCACTATTGATAAATTCTGTTTGAAGTTTTTTAATCGAATCGATCGTTTCTTTCTTCAAATGTCCTTTTTGACCACCTTCATATAGGCTAGTCCAGAAGTTATCATCTTGAGGATCGACTTTTTTCGCAATCCAGTGAGCACAAGTAGATTCACAAACACCGTTTTGAGTTTCTAAATGTTTTACAATCTCTTTATATACTTCACCTTTAGATTGAGCGAATTTAAAGCTAACTTCACCACCATATTCTTCCACTGAAGAACGAACAGCATCAATTTTGTTTTTCACCTTCAATGGTTGGAACTGGTCTTGAACTTGTTTTAATACACCACGTGATTGCTCAACCAATTCTTTTTGTTGAATACGATCACTCACTGGCTTAGCTTTTGCTTGAGGTTGTGTAACATTTACATCATCAAACTCTACTGCTAGGCTTCTAAATTTAGGCTCTAAAACAACTTGTTTATCTGTAGCATCCGCTACCAAGTCAGTAGAACGTTTTGGTAATGCAGGTGCTTCATCTTCTACTTGAGTTTTTCTCAGTGTAGATTGTGCTGCTACAGCTTCGTCACCTCTCGCTTTTGCTCTAGCAAGTGCTTCTGGACTCTTATCAATCGTTGCATACAAACCATCATCCATTTTAATTCTATTTGATGGAATAGCTGTATCTTCCGCACTTCGTGCTTTTACACTGCCTGGTGACTGAATTTGAGGTATACCATCAATAATCTCGGCATAATCACTATTCACCGATTGACGAGCTTTAGAGCGTGGTTGTACTTGAGCTGCGCCATCCACGATTTCAGCATAGTCACTGTTACCGATAGTTCGAGATCTCAATTGAGATTCTCCTGCTACTTCAGGTTGCACAATTACACGAGTTCTCGCAACGCCATCTGCATCATTTTCTACAATGACTTTAACTTTTGGTTTTGGTGCAACTGGTGGTTTTTCCTTCGCTGGTGCTTTAGGTGTAACAGCGTTCACCTGATTCTCACTTTCTACAGAGGTATTTAGCTTCGGTTTTGGTAGTACTATTGGTTTTCCAGTTTTAGTTGTATTGTCAATAGTCGAAGTTAATTCACTTGGTCGTGCTGGCAAGGCTGGAGCAATATCCGTCTCTACCGTTGCTTTCACATTGGCATTCTTCGCTGCTGCTTCGTCACCACGCGCTTTCGCTTTTGCAAGTGCTTCAGGACGCTTATCTACTGTTGCATAGATTGGCTCTTCCACCGCTATCTTAGCTTTATCCGTTACAGTTTTACTGATTTCAGGTAATGGCTTCTTACTTAATTCAGTCAAAAACTCTTTTACCACTTCCGTACTTGTCGCTGACTTCGCTGACTTCAACGTCTGTGGAATAATCTGAGTCTCAAAATCTGAATTAAACTTAGTGAATGGTGGATAACCCGCATCTAATAACAGTTTATTTACAATCACTCGCGCCATACGACCATTACCTTCTGCAAATGGATGGTAAGCGATTAAACGTTGATACACTAAACCTGCAAGCACACTCGGCTCTACTCCTTGTTTTCTCGCTCGATTAATGAAATCAATAGTCTCAATTAACTGAATCTTCGACGCTTCTGGACTTGAAAACACCGCATTTTCTTTGGTTAATGTCTCTTTCTTGTAAAGTTGACGATCACTACCTTCATCTGGACGTAAACCATGATTTAGTTTTTCAACCATCTCTACTGTCAAGTCTTTACCTTGGCTACTCTTCAAGAATTCTTCAATCGCACCCTGCACTTCCTCTTTCAATTTCGGATTACGTTGAATAGTTTTTGATGTCTCCGCCAAAGCTTCTGTGATACTTTGTGTTTTGATTGTCACATCATCAATCACTTCACCTTTCGGTAAGGTTTTCACTAAACCTTGAATTGCTGAAAACTCTTCCGCTGATGGTTTAAAAGTCACTGCATCATTGATACGTTTCTCTACTTTACGTGCACCATCGGTCAAAATGTCATCAAACTCTGGTGAGTTACCCATTTGCTTGATTGTCGCTTCTGGAATAGATTTCTTCGCCGCTTCTCTTGCTTCATCTAAGAACTTCGTATTTTTCAACACATTTGTCTCAAATGCTTCATTACGTTGAGCTTCCAAAGCTAAAAGATTTTTCAGATTAATATTATCTTCTAAATCATCATAACGTGGTTTGGCTGCAACTTGCGCATCTTGCTCTTCGACTTTTGTTGCTTTCGATACTTTGCCTTTTGCTTGTTCTTTACTTGAACCACCAGTAAAGAAATCTTTCACTTTACTAAACCAAGATTTATCAGATTTCTCTGCCGTACCAGTTGCTTGTGCAATTTCAGCTGCTTGTGCCTTCTTACCTTGATTATTGCTATTGTTATTACTATTTGCTTCAGTAATTACAAGATTTTTCACCGACTCAGCATTATTTTCCTGCTGAGAACGAGGTGCTCTATTCACAATATTGTTACCAATCTGTGCATAATCGCCCTCTACTTCAAAAGTTGGACGCGTTTTCGCTAATGCATCATTTGGCAACTCAGGTAAGTCACGCTTAGCTTTTGAATTTGACTGCGTAGCAGCAGTTTCAACAATCTGTGCATAATCACCATCCGTGTTAATACGATTTTTCGCCACATTTTGTGTTGTTGGCGCATCTGGTAATGGACGATTCGCTTTCGGATTTGGTTTGGTATCAACCACTTCTGCATAATCACCATCAGTATTTACACGATTTCTCAATTCTGATTGCACTGCTACTTCATTTTCAGGACGAATAACTTTACCTGTATTTGTAGCTGAATGTGATTCAACTTCCACAGCTAAATTATCAGGACGTTTAGGTAATGTTGGAGGAACATCATCGTCCACTTTGGCTTTGTTAACTATATTTTGTGCGACAGCTTCGTCAGCTTTTGCATTTGCTCTTGCTCGCCCTTCAGCAGTTTTATCAAGAGTTGCATACACATTTTCTGCCACTGGCGCTTTAGCTTTATTTGTAGAGTTCGAACTTGGAATCTCCTCAGAAATCGACCGCACTTTTGGTTCAACTTGTACAGTCTCTTCTATAATAGAATGTCTTGAACGTGAACGTGGTTGTTCTACTTTTGGTTCAAAATCGCCTAATGGAATTGCTTCATAATCAGATTCCACTTTAATTGATTTTGATCTTGGCTGAGGTGTCACTACATCATTAATTTGAGAATAAATTCCATCATTTTCTACCACTACTTTCGCTCTTGTATTTGGTGCTTCTGGTAATACATCCTGTGGATTGCGAGCTCTCGGTGTGATATTCACACTCGCATATTGACCATCACTATCACTTACTGGCGCTTTTGCCTTAACCTCTGGTGTATTTGGTAGTGAGCGTTTTGCTCGAGAAGTACCAATATCCTCATAAATATGTTCAGCAAAATCGACATCGTTTCTTACACGACTTTGAGCATCTTTAGGTAAATCTGGCAATGGATCATTTGCACTTCTTGGTTTTAATGTGATCTCTGAATAAATACCATCGCTTGCTTCAGTTAAATTAGTACGTGATTTAGTTGTTGGCACTTCCGGTAATGAATCTTGCGCATTTCGTCTTGTTTTTGGCATAGATTCTGAATATTCAGGCGCATTATTCAAGTTACGACGAACGATATCTGAATGATTATCACCAACAGTATTATAAATACCCTCTACAGAATCAACTTGCTTAAATCCACGACCACCATTCGCACTCTTATCACCTAAGGTACTATAGGTGCCTTGACCTACTTCGGCATAGATATGCTCCTCATTGACTTTAGCTTTCGCTCGTGTGGTATCGGCAACACTATCACCAAGTTTGTTATAAGTACCTTCTGTGTCATTTGCTTTTCTTAGACCGCGACCACCATTCGCATTCTTATCACCTAAAGTACTGTAGGTGCCCTGACCAACTTCTGCATAAACATGTTCTTCGCCAGAGTCAACTGTCTTGGTTCGATTAGTACTCGCAGTTTGATTACTTGTAACCTCTGAAGTCGTTAAAGGAATCTCTTCATAAACACGTGTTTTTGTATTTGGTCCATCTACAGTTTCAGATGGTTTTGCTGAACGCGGTGTAGCCACTGTTGAGCTATATAATGGATTATCAACCATATCTTCGGTTTTTAAACTCCGTGTATTTGGTGCTGTAGTCACAGAGTCTGTATCACTTGTGTGTACTTTAGTTGTTGGTGCTTCAATACTGTCATAAATTGGATTTTTAACTGACACTGAATCGCTATCACTTTCAGAAAGACGTGATTTTGATAATGATACATTAGGCGTATCATCTGAAATGCCTTTATTTTTGTGAGAATCTATCTTGTCTTTCGCTTTCTTACCAAGTTCGACAATATCTGCAACTTCAAAACTAAATTGAGTACTTGCATAAGTATCATCGCGTGTTACGTTTTTCGCTTTGCCAAGATCGTCATTCACAATACCCGAAACTTTACTTTGCTCAACAGTTACTCCTGTTAAGGTAGATTGCTGTGTTGCATTGTAATGTTTCTGATCAGAACGTCCACCACGTACGTTAAATGCAGAAGTACCACGTTCGTTAATACCAACAGATAAACCAAATGATCCACCATCTTTATCATGACGATCATGGAGCTCCTTACTAGTTACTTCACCTGTTACTTTAAAGCCTCCACTTTTATCGTTATTGACGATGTAGCCTGCTTCAAGATTTAAATTATTTACGCTACCCGTAAGTTTATTTGCTTTAATTCCAGCTTGTTGATTGACAGTAGCACTATGCTCACTTTCATTCGTATAACCACCACCAATAATACCTGTTGGTGTTGCAATAGTAGCACTTGAAAGTGCGGCCCCAGCAGACACATTGTAATCAAAGCCATGGGTAGTTTTATCCAAAGTATCTTGTTTTGATACAATGTTAGTATTACCTTTCACACTTAAATCAACATTATTTGCTTCAATATTTGAATTTACTAAATTTAAATCCTTACCAGCATCTATTGTGATATTTTGCCCTTGCAATAAACTATTATTCTGCGTCTTAGCATGTTCAGAAGTGAAACTTTCATTGCCTTCAATAGAGGCAGAAACACCAGCAGTACATGTGCCAGTCATTGCACTACAACCTGCATTAGCACCAGCTGCTAATTTTTGTCTTGATAGCCTTTCAGTCGTATTACGTGTCTTCTCGCCAGCGAGAATATCAACATTTTCTTTAGCTTTTAAAGTGAGGTTAGTATCAGCATTACTTTGAATGTTTTTCAATTCAAGGCTACCATTACGCGCAGAAAGGGTCACATTACCACCAATTTTGGTTACAATATCTCCCGTTTCCTGTGTACTTTTTGTTTCTCTAGTATTTTCAACTGCTAATTTCGCTGAAGTACCCACTAAATCACCAGTCACTAAATTCAGTACATCACTGGCATGTTGTAACGCTACAGTACCATCTTGTTTCACACCATTTTGTACATCTCTAAACTCTTTCACCATATGGCTAACCATATCAGCAATAGCTGAGTGCGCTTCAGCTTCTGGACCAATTTTGAAAGTGTTCTTTGTAGATTCCAGAGTATATTCGTCTTTTTGTTTAGTAGATTTTATTTCTTTTGCAGATAATTCAAAGCCAGAAGTAGAAGGCGTTTTTGATTGCTCATCAAAATACGCTTTGCCTTTTTCTGACATTAAGTCGTTAATTTCTGCTTCAGACAAAGTATTAAACTTCGATTTTTCTTTATTGTTACTTGCTGTCGTAGACTGCTCTGCTGGTGTATTCGCAGTATTGGTGTTGTTGGCAACTGGATCAGTGCCCGCTTTCTCAGCTGTTCTTTGAGGCAATTTATTATTAATATCCACGCCTCCAATATCAGCATTGCCTAACACATGTAAAGTACCACTTTCAACCTGTAACTCACTGTTGTTATGCGTTAATAAAGTCTCACTTTGTTTTTTATAATTAAAAGATAAGCCAGCATCAGCGCCTACTCCTGTTTGAGTAGTTGGTACATCAACAGATGCTTTCCCACCATCTATGCTATTGTAATCTACACGAACGGAAGTACCACCTCCGCTAGCATGTGCTGAAGCATAGAAATGAGAAGAATATTCTTCACGTTCAGAATTCTTAACATTTTTACCTGCTTCAGTGTTGTAATTACCTTTAATCACACCACTAATGCGTTTCGCTTCAAGTTCACTACCTACTTGGTTAACATCTTTTTCCACTGCAACATGTAATTGATCAATAGAGACTTTTGAGCCAACAGAATTTGCTTGATGATGGCTTTCTGAATGACTTTTTGATGAAAAATTTAATGCGGAAGAAAGAAGCTCTACTGGATTAAGAATCGTTGCAAGAGGAGCATCTTTCAATTTTTTGCTAAAACTTGACTCATTAGAGAACTTAGCATCATAAGAATGTTTAGTCTGATAAGTGTCTTTCAGATTGAGTTCACCTGTTTTGACGAAGCCTGTTTTTGCTTTAATATCAGAAGCCTGGACATCCACTTTGGCATCTAGATCAGTTTCTAAGTGTAAATGTCCGTCGGTTTTGATTTTAGAACGTTGAACATCAACTCCTAACTCATTATTCGCAAAAGAACGTGAGAGGTTTTCAATTCCTTTACGACCAACTAAGCGGGTTTCTTCAGTACTGATGATACTGCCTTTGTTCTGGATTTTTTCGCTTGCCTCAACTTTAATTTTATCACCAGATAAGGTACCACTGTTGACTACATTTTCAGCTTTAATATTTAGCTCACTAGCATTAATCACTGCAGTTCCTAAGCCTTTTGCTTTCTCTGCATTAGCAAGAGTTTGTGGCGCAAAATATACTTGTGGTACAAAAACATCTTTACCATTTATTTTAGTTTTCACATACCAAACAATATCTTGCTTTAACTTCGCCTGCTGCTCTTTAGTTAATACTTCACCTACTTTCAAACCTAATTCTTTTGCTTCTGAAGTTGAGTTTTCCATTAACTTCTTCACTAACTCAACACCACTTGCTTTATATTTTTGTTCCAATTGATTATCGACTTTTTTCTCAATAGTACGAGTAATCAATTGATGTTCAAAATAGTTATCACCTAATACACTAACTTTAGTGTCTGGACTGTTCTGTATAGCATCAGTAGTGATATTATTAAAGAAATGATTTGCACCCACATATTCGTCTTGGTTAATGTATTTTAACTTAGTACGATATAACGGATCTGTTTCCACTTTTGGACGATTATCATCAACTGCTTTTAACAAGATTTTCTTAGATATATCTTCTTCTTGTCTAAATTGCTCTTTAGAAAGTTGTTTTTCCTCTTCAATACGTTCTTCTTCTACTTTTTTCTCTTCTGCTTTTTTGGCTTGTTCTTGTTTTCGTTTTTCTTCTGCAAGTCGTAGCTCTTCTTTTTTCCTAGCTTCTTTTTGTGCTATCTCAACCTCACGTTTTGCTTCTATTTCACGAATTAGCCTTTCCTTATTAACTTGATCAGCAAGTTCTTTTTCTTTTATGGACTTATCGATTTCTAAACGTTTTTCTTCCTCTTTATAATTCTCATTACGTTCTTTTTGTTCTTTCTCTTTTGCAATGCGAGCTTTTTCTAATAATTCTAAACGCTTCGCATTTCTCTCTTCTTTTCTCTTAGCAAATAACTCATGTAATTTATGCTGCAAGTCTCTAGGTAAACTTTCAAATCGTTCATTATTTTTACGACGATTATCATAGAATTTATCGTCATCAATATATTCGTCTTCACCAAGATCTGTTAAAAGTTCATCAAGCAAACGTCCATTATTAACAATTTCGTCAGGATCAAGATAATCAATTTCTTTTTTATCAATTAGATCTAGATCCTCTTTATTAATATCAATTCCCTGTTTTTCTAATTGAACACTATTATCAATAAATAAATTTGGATCTAAAATATCTGCTAAAGCAGAGAGATCTACTAAGCCTTGATCAAAGATTTCTTTACTACTAATCTCAGGACGAAATTCTACTTTTGGTAAAGTTAAAGCATGTTTTCCAATATTGATAGAACCATCAAATGTATCATACTGTGAATATTCACCATTCTGTAACGTAGTACCATTTGCTTCAAGTTTACCAGCAAGAATTTTTGCTTTTTCTTCTGGATAATAGATAAAGCTTGTAGGTTTCTCTTTAAACTCTTTCCAACGCTTGGACATGTCATCATATGATAGTCTATGCCATTCTGCTCCAAAAACTTGTGCCATACTTTTTTGGAACATTGGTGAATGTTTTACATGGCTAAGTAATTTATAAGCACTGAAGTTTTCTGCAGAATAAATGCCTGATTTTGTAATTGGTGACGGACCAAACAATGCATCTAAAAAAGATTCTAAGGATTCAAATTTACGATGTGCTTGACCTGATAGCGGGGTCAAAATAAAGCGTGCAGATGGTTTATAATAGATATTAATATTAGCTTTGTTTTTAAATACGCCTTCTAATGCATTTTGCTCAAAATATTTCATCTGATTAATGAGTTGTGCTGCATCTGATTTAAATGTACCTTTGATATTAATCAGACCATGATTAACTAATTTTGACGCTGTTTCTTTACTATTTACAGGATTGTCTTTTAATACCTTAGCTTTAAACTCAAAATCACTATCGGAACGAATCGAACCCATTTTATCAATAGTAACTGTGCTCTTGTCTAATTCTTGTATATCTAAATTCAATTGGTAGTAATTATTATGCCAACCATGTCGTGCGATTTCACTTAACTCATAACGACGACTAGTAGAAAGCTCTTTAAAATCCACTTTCCCTGAAAGTTTTACATCATTAATTAGTTCATTAGCATTAACCATTAACTTATTCTTAGAAAAAATACTACCTAAGTTATATACTGTACGATCTGCATCTAGAATTATTTCACCTTCTGAATGCAATAATGCATCTGCTTGGTTAATAATATTACCATTACGACTATCTTTTGTGCTTGCCGTTAACTTAAGAGATTTAGCGGCACCTAACACTCCATCAATATTGTAAATATTCCCTTGCTCTGCAGTAATATTAAGAGCCTGCGCACTTGCTAAAGTACCATGATTGATAAAGCTCTCTTTTGTTTTGATAGTAACATTAGAACTTAATTGAATATTTTGCGTTTTGTCGATTTCAACATTAGCAGCATTAATAGTCAGATTATTTTTAGCCTTAATAAACTTATTATCTTTAGTTATAAAACTAGTATTATCTTTAAATGTTAGTTCAGCATCACCACTGCTCTCAATTGCCCCTTTATTGATAAAACTTGTTTTTAGGCTCGCCTCTTCCTTAAGTGATGCATTTGCATGACGATTTTCTTCAAATACTGAAAATTGTTTACCTTTCGTTTGAATTTTTAGTTTTTCTTCTGAATGGATTTCTTTATTATTAACAAGATTATTAGCGTCAATGTCAACATCACGTCCATAAATACGCCCTTCATTTTTCAATGTATCGGTTTTTACATCGATCTCTGGGGCTATAAGTTTTGCATTTTCTTCAACAATTAATGATTTACTTGAATCAATATTCGTTTTTTTCGCGCTAACTTTGGCTTCTTTTCTTAATGTTGTTTCTTGTGCTTTAACATCAATTTCATTAGCTTTAATTTCACTGCCAATAATAGTACGTTTACTATTTTTAACTTTAAATTTACCTTTCGCGTGGATCTTTCTATCCTCGTCTATTAAAGTATTTTGCTGTGTATTACCTAGTTCTAAATCACCATCATGTATTTCAATATGTACATCTTTCTCAGATAAAATCAGCCCATCATGTTTAACACCAGCACCTTTATCTGTAACCACTAAATTAATACTCGCTCCATGCATTGCTCCTGTACTTGCACCAGTAATAGCAATTCCATCTGAGTGATCTTCACCTTTAGAGTCCTCTTTTAATTTATGAGTACTTAAATCATATTCACTTTTACCTGCAATAAAATTGATATGTGTAATAGAAGGACCATTCTTATTTTTATTTGCTACTACATTTTTTTGCTCAATTTTCTTAGCAATTATATCTAAATATTGCAAGCCATCCGTAGCAAAACCGTCTACATCAATAGTGACTGTTCCTTTATTTATCTTCAAAACAGGATTTGAAGGATTTATAGTTTCACTAGTAGTTGCAACAAATCGATCTGCATTAATAGTCTGTACACCATTTAAAGTAATTCCATTTGGATTCGCAATTACTAAATCCGCTTTTTGTCCTAATATTTCTAATGCACCTTCAATTTTACTAATATCACTACCTTTAACCTGATTCAAAATCACTTTAGCTTGAGCATCAGCCAAATTTTTATTACCAGGAACATAACCAACTAATTGAGATTTTTTCTCACTCTTACTGTTATTAAAAACTCCACCATTAGAAATATTAAATTTTTCAAAACGATTATCTGAAATACCTTTATCATTAGGTTTAGCAATATCAATTACAATTACTTTATTTTCTGTTTGATATAACTTCGTTTTATTCTCTCCAGTATTATCTGAAGAAAGCTTAATGTTTGTATTTTCACCATTATTAATCTGAGTTAACTGTACTTTTGAATTAATATCTGTGCTTTGTTCCTGTGCAATAGTCGGTACTGATACCACAGTCAACAACAAAATCGAAAACTGTTTCCAATTAAGTTGCATCATAGAGGAAACTGGATTTAATGTTGTTTTTATTAATAATGAAACAGGCGATAAGGCATGTCCTTCTAAGAGAGGAGGTTCTTCAGATTCTGATGATTCAGATTCAGAAACCGAATCCGACGAACCATTACCCATAGCTGATTTAATACATTCAGCAACAGGCACAAGACAAGATTTAGATTTACTAAAAATAAGTTTGTAACGATTTTTATTCATACTAAGTTATTCCTTCAACTTAAAATATTACTTATTAAAAAGAAACTGAACCACTAAAGTAATAGGCAGGTTTTTTATGACGAACTTCAACATGCCCTACCCCATTAATTGGTTTTGCGTACGTAAATGAAAGTGACAACAAGCTCATTTGCGCTTTCACGCCCAGTGCAACACCTGCAAGCGTATCGGTTTTATGAGTTTGTTTTACATGTACCTTACCAATATCAATCCCTACAAAAGGCGAAATTTGAGTAAGATACGCTTTTTGTGGATAGAAAGGTAAGGTCATTGTTTGAGAAAGATAAGCACCGCTATCTCCTGATGCAGCACCTCCTTTGAAGCCTCTTACTGTATATTCATCACCAATAGAGAATTGATTTTCAGAGTATAAACTGTCAAAACCATATTGTGCTCCAATACGCAGTTGGTAATTCATTGCACGTTCAAACACTGCCATTTGACGGTTCCAGTTGATACTTCCTGACAATAATCTTAATGTTTTTTCACGATTAGAGTCATAAGCTGATCTATTGGCATTAAACCATCTTAATCCATTAGCATAAGATAAGTCGGTATACAGTTTTCCGTAGCCTAAGTTGGTAACATAAGAAATACCCAGATTCAGCTTGTTATTATGGTAATTACCAATAAGAATATCGGAAAAATAACTGATACGTTTCTTAAATTCAACTTCGCTATAGATTGTTAAGATAGTATCTTTATTACGTAATAACACATTAGATAATTTAATTGCTGCGGTTTGTGTTTTTCCTTCCGAGAAGTAAGTACCAATACCTTGTAACGCTTTTTTATATGCTGATTCAGATACTTTTAATTCTAAGGTGAAAAATGAAAATGGTTGGGTATAGCTTAAAGAATAGTTACGTTGTTGATTAAGGCGGCTCTGATCATAAAGCCGGTAACCTGTTGAAAAATTCCAACGATCATTAGTCCCAAGTAAATCACTCCAAGATACATTTGTTGTCACTTGGTTACGACCATTCGCATTACTCTCTGTTCCTGAATTATTAAACCCGAAAGTTAAATCTGGATAAAGAGAACGTTGCCTTTCTATATTTAAATTTGAAATACCTTTTTCTTCACTTGCGACAACATTTACTTTCGCAGTTTTATTGGTAGTATTTAAGATTTCAATCATTTGATCGATATCATGAATTTTTAAGACTTTTCCTTGCATATTAGGCAATACGGATACCATTGCTTTATCCCTAACGCCCATCGCTTTTTCATTTTCAACAAGAATCTCATTGACTTTTCCCCAAAGCACAATGAATTCAAGATCACCATTTTGTATTTTGGCGTTTTTCAAGCCAATTGCACTTGTCACATAACCCGAACGATATAATACTTCAGTGAGATCTTTAACTAATTGAAAAACCACTTTAGTTGAAAGTGGTTGATTTTGATAAACTTGAATCACGTCATCAAAATTAAGTGATACTTTCTCACCAGTAAGATCAATTGATATGCTAGTAATTTTATATTTACTTGTCCCTGTTCCCTCAGGTAAAGAGAAACTTTTTTCCTCAATAGCTTGTTTATCTTCTAAAAACTGTTGTGCTTTTTTGAAATTTTCATCGACATTTTCAAATTGCTGTTTGTTTTTTAAACGCAATAATTCTTGTGTTAAGGGATTTTGCTCGTTGGTATGAGCAGTTGTTGAATGAATCAGCAGGAAAGCTGTTGAACAGCCTATAAAGAAAGGGTTCAATTTCCTATATTGATATCTTCTCATAAAATCTCCATATTTTAACGAAGGGCGAAATTCTACTACAAAAATGTAAAATATATCAAAACGAACTGGTCATACCAAGATAAAATGAATAAAAATAAAACAACATCACTAAATAAGAATAAAAAATAAACAAATTTATTTTTAAAAGAATTTAATTATCATTTTACAGTAACCCTTTGAATTTATATGAGATATATATTTTTATATCAAGATTAGAAATAATTCATTGAGCTGAATCAAATAAATCATACTGTTTAAAATCATTATATAAAAATAATGACTTTAAATAAAAAACAATGCTATTTATATAAACAATGAAAAATTAAAAAATAATGTATTTTTGTATCATCTGAGCAAATAATACACTTTGTTCAAGATGTGCATTATGTCCTGCATTTTTGATCAGTATTAATTTAAGCTGAGCTTCTAAAGCTAATTGTTTAAACTTTTGATCTTGCTCACCACAGAAATAATGAATAGGTAAATTGGTTAAGTGAAGTGATTGACGAAAATCAGGTTGTTTAGCGAGGCTAGTGGCGAGCAACATATGCGCGATATTTTCTCCACAATGTTCTGCTCGCGTTTCAATCAATGCTAAACGTTCTTTTTCAGTTAAATGTGCGAAAACAGGCTGTCGGTACCAATCATTTAAAACTATATGCGCTGGTTGAGTACAAAAACGTGCTGCCCAAGCTTGGTCATGTTGCCAGCGACATTGTTTTTCTTGTTCAGTCACTAAACCTAAATTGGCACCTTCTAAAATAAGTCCTCGCAACTGACCTTTCGGCTTGGCATAATGCAGCGCATAATACAATGCGATACGTCCACCTAATGAGTAACCAACTAAGTAATATGGCTTATCAGCAAGTTGTGTTTGGATTTGTGAGGCAAGATAATCACAAGTCTGTGTAAAATCAGTCACAACCTGCTGTTTTGCAGTGCCATGAAATGGTAAATCAAGCGCCAAGCAAGAAAAGTGCGGTAAGTTTTCAATGACTTTTTGCCAGTCTTCTTTACTCCCAAGTAAGCCGTGTAAAAAAACCAGTGTAGGCATTGTTGCTCCTTATAAAAAATGCTCGCTGAATGCGAGCATTTACTTTCACAATGGCTTAATCACCAATGACTGCATAACTAATTTGTTCAATTAAACGTTTATAAATATTACTACCATCACTTGCTCCCACTTTAATTTCAATTAAGGTGGTTTCACGGCGTGAATAAGCCATTTTTAATACTGAACCTAAATCAGCCCAAGTGTATGGGCGTGCATATTTTAAGTCAAAAGTTTGCGCTAATTGTGAAAATTCTAAGTGGTGTGGCATACGGTAATATTTATCTTTCACTTCAGTATCGACAGGTAACATATCAAAAATTGCGCCACCATTATTATTGATCACAAAAATGATCGTTGGCTGAGTCACTTTTTTAAACAATGCCAGCGAATTAATATCATATAACGCCGATAAATCACCAATCATCGCAACTACTGGTTGATTTGCAGCAATGCCAATACCTGCTGCTGTTGCTAATAAGCCATCAATACCACTAGCACCACGGTTGGTATAAATTGGATAACCTTCAGGCAATTTAGCTAAGGCATCAACTAAACGAACAAATAAGCTATTACCTAAAAATAAAATACCATTGTTAGGTAAAATGCGGTCTAAATGATGCGCTAAAGAAGCTTCATTTAGATTTCCTCCTACTTGTTTTTCAATAAAACTGGCACAGAATTTAGAAAGTGCCAAAGGTTCTAGTAACCAAGGTTTTTGGCGTAATGGCGGATGCGCTCGTAACCAATGATGAACTTTTGCATTAAAACGTGTATGCGCATGGTGGATAGGATCAACTAGACGCTCACTGTGTTCTACAATCCAATATTCACTCTTGAACTCAGCTAAAAATTGGTTAATACGTTTACTGATAAAACCAGAACCAAACTGAATCGCGATGTCAGCTTGTAACAATTTTTGCTTCACTGTTTGATTTGCAAGCCAAATATCAGCATAAGGCAAGCTCGCTTCCACACTGGATTGAATATCAGTTAATGCAATCCAGCCCATTGTACTTGCCCAAGCCATAATCCCCATAGTTTGTTCAGTGGGCAAGCGACCAACCACAATAACGCCACGCATTGTACGCCAATGATCCCAATTCGCATGCATTAATACTTCTTTTTGGTCTGATTGCTGTACAATCCAAGGTTTTTGCTGAGTTAGCCAACGATGAATATTTTCTAGCCATGGATGGCTATCCACAGCATCATTGCTAGCCTCATACAAAGGTTCCGCAAAAGGCACATTAATATGAATAACACCAGTTTGATGTTTTTGTTGATAACAAGCTTGATCTAAAGTTGAGATCAACCAATGTGCAGAATAGTCTTGGCTTGGTTTGGGTAAATTAATAGCGGCAACTGGATAATCCGCAAACATATTTTGCTGCAAGATAGCCTGATTTGCGCCACATTCAAGTAACTCAAGCGGGCGATCCGCAGTTAAAATAACCAAATTGATACCCGTTTGGCGAGCTTCAATAATTGCAGGGTATAAATTTGCCGCCGCAGTCCCCGACGTCACAATCACGGCAACGGGTTTTTTACTTGCTTTAGCGAGTCCTAAAGCAAAAAAGCCTAAGCCACGTTCATCAAAATGAGTATGACAAGTCACACGTTGACTTTCTTGTAAACGCACAGCTTCTAAAGTTAAAGGGGTTGAACGAGAACCAGGGGCAATACAAAAATGCGATACCCCTTGGCGTACAAGGGTCTCTAAAATCACTTTTGACCAACAACGATTAAATACGCTTATTGACATAATTGTTCCCTATTTATAATTGATTCTGTTGCAATAATGAAACTAAGCCTGCAGCTTTATGCTCAATTTCTCTCCATTCTAACAGTGGTACTGAGCCTTCAACAATCCCCGCACCAGCAAAAACACATAATTGGCTATAGTTTTCTACTTGTTCAATAAAAGCAGAACGAATTGTGACACAGAAATCCGCCTGTGAGGCATTCATAAATCCAAGTGTCCCTGCATACCAAGTGCGGTCGAAATTTTCTAAATTTCGTAATACTTGCTTTGCTTCCAGTTGTGGTAAACCTGCTACTGCCGCAGTAGGGTGAATGGCTAAAAGTACATCTTTATCGCCACACCCTGCTTTTAGTTCAGCTGAGATCTTACGTCTTAAATGTTGTACTTTACGCAACTTTTTTAGTTCGACACCCTCAACCACAATTTGTTGTACAAAGGGTTGTAAATTTTGACAAATCCCTTCTACAACCAACTGATTTTCATATTCATTTTTCTTATCGTGCAATAACCAATCACTTTGCTGTTGATTCTGTTCCACATCATCTCCCATAAAAGCAGTGCCAGCAAGTGCTTCGGTTTTGAGACATAATCCTTGACGACGATACAGCAGCTCTGGGCTTGAACCAATAAAAGCACGCTTTTCACTTTCAGCGAATAAAAAGTGGTAACAACCTAAATTGTATTTTTCACTTTCTGCCAAAAAATCATTTGGATTAAGTAATTCAGAGGTTTTAAAACAACTTTCATTAGCCAATACAATTTTACTCACTTCACCTTGCTGAATTTTTTGTAAACCTAATTCAACCCAATGACACCACTCTATTTGATTTGCTTTTTGTGCGACTAAGTGAATTTGCTGTTGAACAGGTTGAAGTGCGGTCTGTTTTGTAAAAGTTTCTAAACAACGAATGGCAAGCCGTTTATCTTGAATAAAATCTTGAGTATCAATAAATAAAGTAACCGTTAAACCTGTTGGCGTTTGTTGCAATAAAAGGCGAGGTAATACAAATAAGGTTTCGCCATAAAACTGTAAGCCACCAATTAATGATAAATCATAGGTTTGCACAAATTGTTCAGCTAACGCCACATCAGAAAATGAGCGAACTTTCCCAACAGATGCCCAAGTTGAAGAACCATCGCGAATATTCAGATAAAATTGGGGATAACTTTGTTGCGATTTCAACCAAGACAACAAACAAAGAGGCGTTGTCGAGTGAATTTGGAAAACTGCGATCTCTTGATTTTCACGCGGCTGATAAGCATTAATTAGAGTAATTAACTGTGCTTTAATTGTTTGCAAATTATCCATGTTGAAAAAGCATTGTTTTTAGCAAAAAAATAAGTTAAAAATAAACGCTAATTCTACCGCACTTTAATAGAAAGTTTTACAAAATCTTTTCTCCTTACACAAATAAGCGTAAAGTGTCGTTATTTTAAACTAACTTTATTCCTACAGCGCAAACATAAGGTCAATCCCATGGTGCATTTTCCTAAATCAGATAAATTAGAACACGTTTGTTACGATATTCGTGGACCAGTGCATAAAGAAGCTCTTCGTCTTGAAGAAGAAGGGCATAAAATTTTAAAACTTAATATTGGTAACCCCGCGCCATTTGGATTTGAAGCACCTGATGAAGTTTTAGTTGATGTGATTCGCAATCTTCCAACTGCGCAAGGCTATTGTGACTCTAAAGGCTTATATTCAGCACGTAAAGCTATTGTGCAATACTATCAATCGAAAGGTATTCATGGTGCAACAGTCAATGATGTGTATATTGGCAATGGCGTTTCCGAACTGATCACAATGTCATTACAAGCATTATTAAATGATGGTGATGAAGTGCTCATTCCAATGCCTGACTATCCACTTTGGACCGCTGCGGCAACACTTTCTGGTGGTAAAGCTGTACATTATTTATGTGATGAAGAAGCTAATTGGTTCCCTGATATTGCTGATATTAAAAGCAAAATTACACATCGTACTAAAGCCATTGTGATTATTAATCCTAACAATCCAACAGGTGCGGTTTACAGTAAAGCATTATTGTTAGATATTATTGAAGTGGCACGTCAGCATAACTTAATCATTTTTGCAGATGAAATTTACGATAAGATTTTGTATGACGATGCCATACACCATCATGTAGCAGCCCTCGCGCCTGATTTATTAACTGTGACATTCAACGGTTTATCAAAAGCTTATCGGGTAGCAGGTTTCCGTCAAGGCTGGATGATTTTAAATGGTCCTAAAAAAGCAGCAGCGGGTTATATTGAAGGTTTAGATATGCTTGCTTCTATGCGTTTATGTGCCAATGTTCCAATGCAACATGCGATCCAAACTGCGCTTGGTGGTTATCAAAGTATTAATGAATTTATTTTACCGGGTGGGCGTTTATTAGAACAACGCAATAAAGCTTATGAACTAGTCAATCAAATTCCAGGCATAAGTTGTGTGAAACCACAAGGTGCACTTTATATGTTCCCTAAAATTGATATTAAGAAATTTAATATCTATGATGATGAAAAAATGGTGTTTGATTTATTAACTCAAGAAAAAGTATTACTCGTGCACGGACGTGGTTTCAACTGGCATTCTCCTGACCATTTCCGTATTGTTACTTTACCTTATGTTCATCAAATTGAAGAAGCATTAAGTAAATTGGCACGTTTCTTAGGAACTTATCGTCAGTAAAAAACAAGAATAATCTTGTTCGCTGCCAATCTTGATAGTTAGTTAGGGACTCACTTTGATGAAAACGAGTCCTTTTCTATGCATATAAATAATAAAAGAAATAATTATTTGTTATTTTACTTATTGAAGAATATAAAAAATCGCAATGTTAAATGATAACCAAACTATCTGGGTAGATGTGCCTTATGAGGCAAGTAGTCATGATGAGGTCACAATTCCTCATGATGTACTTGCCATTATGTTGGAACAAAATGTGAGCTTACTAGCAGCTTGGCGTATATATCGTAAATTATCGCAACATGATGCTGCGAAAAAAACAGGGTTAACACAATCTGTAATATCTCAAGCTGAAAAACAAAATTCTAAACCTCAACGAAAGACTTGCGAACGATTAGCGAAAATATATCACTGCAAGCCTGAACAGCTTACTTTATAAAGACTACAAATGGTTGGACTAGTATCTATTATTAATTGAACTAGTCTTTTAAATACCAATAAAATGCCATCCTGTACGTATAGATACCAAAATAGATTATTCACTTTACTCGAATTATTATGTCCAATTAAGTCCCTTCTATCAAAAAATTAAATAAAAATAATTCTCATTGACTTAAATCAAATTATTGGTTAAATTGACCGCACTTTTAACTGTCAACACTCATCATGAGGAATGTGATTATGAAAAAAATCTCAACACTTGCATTAGCTTTATCTGCGGTTATTTCAACATCAGCAATGGCTGCAAACGAAGTTAACGTTTATTCTTATCGTCAACCCTATTTAATCGAGCCAATGTTAAAAGACTTTGAAAAAGAGACAGGCGTAAAAGTAAATGTTATCTTTGCTGATAAAGGTTTAGTGGATCGCGTAAAACGTGAAGGTGAATTAAGCCCAGCAGATGTTTTATTAACCGTTGATATTAGTCGCGTGATGGAAATTGTTAAAGCTGGTTTAGCACAACCAATTCACAGTGAAACATTAGAGAAAAATATTCCTGCCCATTTCCGTGATTCAAAAGATGAGTGGTTCGCGTTAACTACACGTGCACGTGCAATCTATACTTCAAAAGATCGTGTGGGTAAATTACCTGCTGATTTTACTTATTATGATTTAGCCAAACCAGAATATAAAGGTAAAGTTTGTGTTCGTTCAGGTAAGAATGCTTATAACGTGTCTTTAGTTGCATCAATGATTGCACATGATGGAGAAGCAAAAGCAAAAGCATTCTTAGAAGGCTTGAAAGCAAATCTGGCACAAAAACCACAAGGTGGTGACCGTGATCAAGTCAAAGCGATCAAAGAAGGAATTTGCGACTATTCATTAGGTAATAGCTATTACTTTGGTAAAATGCTAGATGATGAAAAACAACGTAGTTGGGCTGAAGCGGTTTATATCAACTTCCCTAACCAAAAAGCACAGGGTACACACGTTAATATCAGTGGTGTCGCAATTGCAAAACATGCACCAAATAAAGAAAACGCAGTGAAATTAGTAGAATATTTAAGTGGTGACAAAGCACAGCATTTATATGCTGAGTTAAACCACGAATATCCAGTAAAACCGGGCGTTGAGCGTTCTAAATTGGTGTCTTCTTGGGGTGAATTTAAAGCAGATAATATTGCATTAGAAAAAGTCGCAGAAAATTACGACAAAGCATTAAAACTCATTGACGAAGTAAAATTTGATCTTTAATTTAGCACTCATGCTGAATAATTAAATTTAAGGGCGACTTTTTAGTCGCCCTTTAGATATGACTTACATTTGCGATTTTAAGATGCATTTACTCAAAAAAACAGGCTGGAATTTGACCGCACTTTTCATTGTGCTGTTTTTCCTTCTACCCTTATTGTCCATTTTCTACCAATCTTGGCAAGCTGACTGGGGAAATATTCAACACCTCTGGCAAACTGTACTCACCGACTATAGTTTAAATTCACTTCTACTTGTTTTAGGTACTGTTTTCTTGAGCCTAATTTTTGCGATCCCTGCGGCTTGGATCATTTCAACTTACCAATTTACTGGACAAAAAACATTACAATGGGTGTTGTGTTTACCTTTAGCAATTCCAGCTTATCTCGTTGGCTATCTATACACCGATTTACTTGACTACGCAGGTCCAATTCAATCCGTATTGCGCCAACTTTTTGGCTGGAATAGCCCACAAGACTATTGGTTTCCTAGCATTCGTTCACTCGGTGGTGCCTGTTTTGTTTTAGCATTCGTGTTATATCCTTATTTATTCTTACTAGTTCGTGTTGCTTTATTAGAGCAATCAGAAAACTTAATTCATAGTGCTAAAACATTAGGTGCAAATACATTTTATTTATTTAGAAAAGTGACTTTTCCTTTAATTCGCCCTGCAATTGCAGTAGGTGCGTCATTAATTGCAATGGAAACTTTAGGTGATTTTGGCACAGTTTATTATTTTGCTGTCCCCACACTAACGACGGCAGTTTATGATACTTGGCTAGGTTATGGTGATTTAGGTTCTGCAAGCCAGATTTCGTTATTAATGTTGTTAATGATTTTTAGCTTACTCTGGTTAGAACGTTATAGCCGTCGTAAACAAAAAACATATCAACGTGGCTATGAAAAAAAACATAGTCTAAAACCACTTTCAGGTGTGAAATTGTTCTTTGCTCAAGCCTATTGTTGGGGATTAGTCAGTATTGCTTTCTTTATTCCTTTTGCTAAGTTGATTTATTGGGCGATATCTTATTTTGATATTACTCAGGCAGATAACTTCCTGAAATACGCCTATCACAGCTTATCCAGTTCGATGATTGCAGCAATAGTTTGCGTACTTTTAGCCCTATTTTTACATTTTTTCAATCGCCTAACATTACAAAGCCCCCCCCTGCAACAACGAACAGCTTATTATGGATTACAGCTATCTTCATTGGGTTATGCGATTCCTGGTACCGTATTAGCCATTGGGATTCTTATTCCTTATACCAGTGCCGATCATATCGTAAATTATGTGTGTAAATCGCTTGGACTTTCACCTGTTGGCTTGATTTTCTCTGGCTCAATGTTCGCGCTAATTTCAGCTTATACTATGCGTTTTTCTGCGATGGCAATTGGAGGCATTGAAACCTCTTTCCAAAAAATTTCACCTTCATTAGATATGGCGAGCCGAACATTAGGTCATAACGGTTTTAGTATGCTACGCCGTGTTCATATGCCATTACTTTCCAAAGGCATTTTAACCGCCCTGATGATGGTCTTTATTGAAACGATGAAAGAACTTAACGCTTCATTATTATTACGCCCTTTCAATTTTGATACGCTAGCAACGCATGTATTTACTTTTACCTCAGATGAACAGCTTGAACAAGCTGCATTACCTGCTATTGCTTTAGTTTTAGTTGGACTACTGCCAGTCATTTGGTTAACTCGTTCACTGGTGCTTAATTCAGAAAAAGATCGCTAATTATGACTATATTACAAATCTCTCAACTTACTTGTGGTTATAGTGCTGAAAATGTACTAAAAAATTTAGATCTCACAATGGCACAAAACGAGATTTTGTGTTTACTCGGTGCAAGCGGCTGTGGTAAAACCACATTATTGAAATCCATTGCTGGCTTACAAGACATTGAACAAGGCGAAATTTTATTTAATCAACAAAACTTAGCTACACTCCCCGTTGAGAAACGCCAAATTGGGGTAATTTTCCAAGACTATGCCTTATTCCCTCATTTAACTGTTAAAGAGAATATTGCATTTGGCTTACAACATAAAAGCAATATTGAAAAACAAGAAATTATTGAAAAAATGACCGCACTTGTGCGCTTAACAGGCTTATTAGAACGTTATCCTTATGAACTTTCAGGCGGCCAACAACAACGTGTAGCAATTGCACGAGCATTAGCCTGTGAACCACGCTTATTACTGTTAGATGAGCCTTTTTCTAATATTGATAGTCAAGTGCGCTACCAAATGATTGATGAAATTAAAGAGATTTTGAAAAGCCAACAAATTCCCGCTATTTTTGTCACACACAGTAAAGAAGAAGCCTTCGCTTTTGCAGATAAACTTGCCATTATGGACAAAGGAAAAATAGTCCAAATCGGTAATGTTGATGCGTTATATCAAATGCCTATCAATAAATTTGTTGCTGAATTTTTAGGTAATGTGAATTATTTAGAATGTGAAATCACAGCAGAAAATTGCTTTGAGTCACCTGTTGGATCATACCAATTTGATCAAACACTTAGCTTATCAAATGGCAAACCAATTAATGGTATAAAACAAGTACATTGGTTAGTTCGTCCACAAAGTTTTCAAATTCATAGTGATGAAAATGGCTCAGGTATTATTATCAAAAAGCGCTTTCTTGGTCCTTATTGCCAATATGATGTGAAAATAAATGATGCGATATTTAGTGTACAAAGTCCAAAACATTTTCCCGTTGGTGAACGGGTCCGTTTAAATTATAAATGCACTTCACCAGTATTATTTGAAAAATAAAGCAATCACTCAAACAAAAACAGCGCAATCTGCGCTGTTTTTTAATTACTCACCAAAATTCTCTGGTAAAAATGCTTGCATTTGTGCCCAAATTACACCGCTGTCTTTACCATATTGACGGATACATTCTTTCACTTCAGAGGCTTGCTGTGTTTCACAAAGCTGCCGTAATTGCACATAAAAAGCGTTAGCCAATGCACGCGCTGCGGGATTTGAAAAATAAAACAAGCCAACTCTTGAGTACAATCCTTTTAAACTATTTAAAATCAAACCATAGACAGGGTTATCTGACGCAAAAGCTAGCTTACGGAATAAATCATAGTCAAAATTAGTATAGGCTTCTGCGCTATCTTCTAACGTTTCGAGTGCACTAAAGACACTTAGCGATTTTTCTGGTTCCAATTTAAACGCTTTTTGGATATAAATTGCTGAAATATTCGTTCTTGCTGAAAGCACATTAGAAATGAAACTTGGCAATTTAGTACTATCTAAACGAATTAATACTTCTAAAATATTTAAACCAGAGGTTTCCCAGATATCATTGACTTTTGTTGGCTTACCATGCTGAATATTCAACCACCCATCACGAGCAAGACGTTGTAAAACTTCACGTAATGTCGTACGAGTCACCCCTATTTTTTCTGCTAACTCACGTTCTGCAGGCAAATCAGAGCCGGGTGGAAAATGGTTATTCCAAATACTTCTGACAATATATTCTTCCGCTAAACCAGCCGGACTTTGCGCTTTTAAAAGAGGTTGATCATTATTCATACATTTCTTCTAGTTAATTAAGTTTAAAATGTGATACAGCTAACAAATAGTTATTTTAGGTATTATCGTGTAATGAAGTATATATTACAATTATCAATTATATGAAAAATTTTTCAAAATATTAAATATTAAACTAAGGTGGTAGTACAAATGAGTTATACTCGAGCTTTCCTAAAGAATTTTTTAGGAACAAGTCCCAATTGGTACAAAATCGCAATTGTTGCGTTTCTTCTCATCAATCCAATCGTTTTTTTCTTTATTAGTCCATTTGTAGCAGGTTGGCTACTCGTCGCAGAATTTATCTTCACATTAGCAATGGCATTGAAATGTTATCCCCTTCAACCAGGCGGTTTACTTGCTTTTGAGGCTGTTGCTATAGGCATGACACATCCCGAACATGTAAAAGCCGAAATATTGGCTAATTTTGAAGTACTGTTACTCTTAATTTTTATGGTAGCAGGTATTTATTTCATGAAACAGCTATTACTGTTTGTCTTCACTAAATTACTGTTAAGTATTCGTTCTAAACTTACCCTTTCACTGGCATTTTGCCTCAGCGCCGCTTTTCTCTCTGCTTTCCTTGATGCATTAACTGTTGTTGCCGTGATCATTAGTGTGGGTATGGGCTTCTATAGGGTCTATCATAAAGTGGCTTCTGGCAATAACTTTAATGATTCAACTGATATTACCAAAGATGATAAAATAGGAACTAATAAAGAAACATTGGAACAGTTTCGTTCATTTTTACGTAGTTTAATGATGCACTCCTGTGTCGGTACCGCACTTGGTGGCGTCATGACAATGGTAGGTGAGCCGCAAAACTTAATTATTGCTGAACAAGCCAAATGGGGCTTTGCAGAATTCTTTTTACGTATGTTACCAGTTACCCTGCCCGTCTTGTTCTGTGGCTTAATAACTTGTTTATTAGTAGAAAAATTTCGTATTTTTGGTTATGGCACTAAATTACCACGTAAAGTCTGGGGAATCTTAGCTAAGTTTGATCGCAATAATCAGCAGAAAATGTCACAGCAAGATCGCTTAAAACTCTTATGCCAAGCTTTAATCGGTATTTGGTTAGTGATCGGTTTAGCGTTCCATTTAGCAGCAGTCGGTATTATTGGTTTGACGGTTATTATCCTCGCGACCTCATTCTGCGGCATCACCAGTGAACATGCAATCGGAAAAGCCTTCCAAGAATCTTTACCGTTTACTGCATTATTAGTTGTTTTCTTTTCAGTCGTAGCCGTCATTATCGATCAACAATTATTTGCGCCAATCATTCAATTCGTTCTCGCTGCAAGTGAAAACGCCCAATTAGTTTTATTCTATACATTTAATGGCTTATTATCTGCAATTTCAGATAATGTCTTTGTTGCTACAGTATATATCAATGAAACTAAAGCAGCGCTTGAAGCTGGATTGATTTCGCAATCGCAATATGAATTATTAGCTGTCGCTATCAATACAGGCACTAACTTACCTTCAGTCGCCACACCAAATGGTCAAGCGGCATTCTTATTTTTATTAACATCATCATTAGCACCATTAATTCGTTTGTCTTATAGTAAAATGGTTTATATGGCATTACCTTATACTATTGTATTATCTATTATTGGCTTATTAGCAGTTGAATTTCTTTTACCAAGCGCAACGACGGCGCTAGTTCAACTTGGTCTGATTGCATCAATGTAATCGCTAGCAGGAGGAAGCATGCTAAGCTTTTTTAAGACACTTTCAACAAAACGAAGTGGTTGGTTTCTATTATTACTTTCCGCATTAGCGCTAGAAGGGACTGCACTTTACTTTCAGCATGGAATGGGATTACAACCCTGTGTGATGTGTATCTATGAACGAGTCGCAATACTTGGCATTGCTTTTGCAGGCTTATTTGGCTTGCTTTATCCTAGCGCAATGATTTTACGCTTAATTGCTTTAGTGATGGGTTTAGGCAGTGCTATAAAAGGGCTTCTCATCACATTAACCCATTTAGATCTACAACTTCACCCAGCACCATGGAAACAATGTTCTGCATTTGCTGAGTTTCCAGAAACACTGCCTTTAGATAAATGGTTTCCTTATCTCTTTCAACCTTATGGCTCGTGCAGCGAAATCTCTTGGCAATTTTTAGGCTTTTCAATGGTGCAGTGGTTAGTTGTAATTTTTGGCTTCTATACACTGCTGTTGGCTATCCTCTTTATTAGCCAAGTGAAACGCCTTAAACCAAAGCAACGGATGTTATTTCATTAAAAATAAAAATGGTGTAGTTTTAACTACACCATTTTTTATATTCACTAACATTGAATTTCTTGGACTACGAATTGCAGTGAATGCCTCGCTAATAACCTTGCTTTACGTTGTTTTAAGCGCTTTAAACGTAATGCACGTCCTTGCGATAAACGATACAATTTCTTTGTTGGCTTTAAAAAGCTTTTACGTCTAGCCATAGCATCCCTCTTATTGTGTTGCAACTGTTTTTGTTATTGCTTCAACTTCTGTGTTGATTTCTTCTGTTTTAATATTTTCTTCTAACTCAATCTCTTCAATATGTGCTTGCTGAATACGATAATAATGCACAATACTATTCATATAACGTCGAATATTTTCAACATAATGATAGGCTTCATAACCTCGCGCATAACCATATTTTAAACTTGTGTAATAACGTTTTTCAGCCAATAATGGTAAATTCTTTTTCACATCTAACCAATTATCAGGATCGCCGCCTAAGCTTTTAGTTAAACGACGAGCATCAAGTAAATGTCCTAATCCCATATTATATGCCGCTAAGGCAAACCAAATACGCTCATCTTCTGCAATAGTATCAGGCATTTGTGTAATAAGCCAATGCAAGTATTCTGAACCTGCTTTAATACTCTGTTCTGGATCGGTACGATCTTTAATACGCATGCGATCCGCAGTCGCTTTCGTCAACATCATCATACCACGCACCCCTGTTGGTGAAGTCGCATCAGGATTCCAATGAGATTCTTGATAAGCAATAGCGGCTAATAAACGCCAATCTAAATCGCCTTTATACTTTTCAAATAGTGGCGCGAATTTAGGTAATACTGTTTCAATCGCTCTTAAATAGCTCCGCGTATCAACATAATCAAATTGCGCCAAATGATTAAAATATTTTTCCTCAATACGCGCAATTAAACCCGTTTCAATTGCATTATTCATGAAATCAAGTAAAGACGCTTGTAACTCACTATAAGAATTACTTGGTAAGTACCAATGTACAGTCGATTCATCAGCCACATCAAATGCCACAGCGACATTAGGCTTAATTTGCTGAACGGCTGACACATCAATAGAATTTGCAATCACATAGTCAATTTTGCCATTAGCCATCTGAATTAACAGTTCTTCAGGCGTTAATTTTTCATTAACATGCCAACTCAACGAGGGAAATTTTTCTTTTGCTTCTTCTAACAAGTCTGTGAGTTCAGAGCCAGAGGCAATACTCAGCGTACCTTTTAACTCACCTAAGCCACGTGGGCGTTCTGTACCTTTGCGATAGACCAATTGCCAAGAGGCAGAGTTATAAGTAGGTCCAACTTGAAACTTATCGAGCTTCTTTGGTTGATATAACAAATTAGCCGCAGCAATATCAATTTTATTATTCTCTAAGGCTTGGAATAATTCATCTCCGTTTGCCATCGCTGAAATTTCAAGTTCAACATTAAGATAATCAGCAAAGGCTTTGCTCAATTCATATTCAATCCCAGCGGGCTGTCCGGAATGATCAATAAAATAAGAAATCGGATTATTAATCGTTCCCACAACTAACTTACCGCGACTTTGGATCGCTGTATAACGATTCTCTTCCGAGCGCATTATTTGTTGCCAAGGGAATACCATATCTACCGCCCACAATAGCAACGCTACTATCGCGATAATACGTATAAATAAACCTTTCAAATGACCTCTTTTTGCTTGATGACCTTAAATTTAGGCATTTTAACCATTAAATTGAGATTAGACAAATCAAAAAGTGCGGTCGTTTTTTATCAAATTTTTGATATGTTGCGGCAATAGCTCAAGATTTTGTTGCTACGAAAACATCATCCTCATACACAAACTTTATGCTGAGAATAGCTTTACTACGCTAACAAACCACATAGAGTTTGTTAAAACACAACTCTCTTTTGTGGCTTTTCTTGTTTATTGAGAGGCACACTCATATAATGTGCGCACATATATTCCTACTATAATTTAGGTGATTACGATGGATCTCGCCATTTATCTCCAGTTCTTTATTGGACTGATTGCACTCGTCAACCCACTAGGTGTTGTACCAATTTTTTATTCAATGACTGCAACACTGTCAAAAGAACAGCAAAACAAAACAGGGTTAATCACTTGTATTTCCATCGTTATCATTCTGCTCGTGAGTTTTTTCTTTGGTAATTTTATTTTAAATGCCTTTCATATTTCTATTGACTCTTTCCGTATTGCTGGTGGCATTGTTGTAATTTTAATTGCTTTAACCATGATTAACGGGAAAATTGGTGAACATAAAATAAACAAAGAAGAAAAAAATGAAAACTTTGATGATTACAATAATATTGCCGTTGTCCCTCTTGCGATGCCAATCATGGCTGGTCCTGGTTCTATTAGCGCCACGATTGTGTTTGGCTCAACACAGCATGGCATTGTAGATTATTTTTATTCATCTATTACGATTATGTTATTTGGGCTAGGGTGTTATATTTTGTTTCGTTATTCTGAACCCATTATCAAAAAACTGGGTAAAACAGGTTCGAACGTGATTACACGTATTATGGGCTTGTTACTAATGTCACTTGGTATCGAAATCATTATCGGTGGGTTAAAAAACTTAGGTATTGTATAACCTCTCAATCTTAAAAAAGACGTTGTTATAGTTGCAATATAAGCAACTATAACAGCATCTTTTTAATCACATCATGATAGGATTACCTAAAAGCAGTATTCTCTGAAATAACAAACTGATTTTACTCACACTAAGCGGCTATCAAAAAGGCAATATCTGATAAAACATACTAGTCATCAAGCTATCAATTTATGAATAATAAAACAACTTACTATTTTTTATCCATTTCCAATCTCTCTGTCAAAAAAATATACTTTTCACCACTATAACAACCTAAAATTGAAATAAATCTAACAAACAAACCACTTATTTAGAATAATTCTAATTTAAGCTTATTTTTTTAAAATACAGAAAAAAAATATTTGCATAAGTATTTCATTCTGTTGAATACTTTGTTCTGTGCCGAATCAGGCAAACAATTACAATAAATTGCAAGCATATCCAAATATCATATTTAGAAGGAAATCATTATGTCTCAAGTTGCATCATTAGAAGCATTTTTAGAAAAAGTTGCGCAGCGAGATGGCGCGCAGCCAGAGTTTTTACAAGCAGTCAGAGAAGTATTAACTTCAATCTGGCCTTTCTTAGAAAAAAATCCAAAATACCGCTCACAAGCCTTATTAGAGCGCTTAGTTGAACCAGAACGTGCAATTCAATTTCGTGTGGCATGGACAGATGATCAAGGTCAAGTGCAAGTAAACCGCGCATTTCGCGTACAATATAATAGTGCAATTGGTCCATTCAAAGGCGGGATGCGTTTCCACCCTTCAGTTAACTTATCTATTTTAAAATTCTTAGGTTTTGAACAAGTCTTTAAAAATGCCTTAACAACATTACCAATGGGCGGTGGTAAAGGTGGTTCAGACTTTGACCCAAAAGGAAAAAGTGACGCTGAAGTCATGCGTTTCTGCCAAGCACTCATGATTGAATTATATCGCCATTTAGGTCCAGATACCGATGTACCTGCGGGTGATATTGGTGTCGGGGGGCGTGAAGTCGGTTACTTAGCTGGTATGATGAAGAAATTATCTAACCAAACTGGTAGTGTGTTCACTGGTAAAGGGTTGACTTTTGGTGGAAGCTTAATTCGTCCAGAAGCAACAGGTTATGGTTTAGTTTATTTTGCACAAGCCATGCTTGCCGAAAAAGGACAAAGTTTTGCTGGTAAAAGCGTCGCGGTTTCTGGTTCTGGTAACGTTGCTCAATATGCCATTGAGAAAGCATTGGAATTTGGTGCAAAGGTTGTCACTTGCTCAGACTCAGCAGGCTATGTGTATGATGAAGCTGGCTTTACTACAGAAAAACTCGCCGCATTAATGGAAATCAAAAACGTCAAGCGTGGTCGTGTGAAAGAATATGCTGAGCAATTTGGTTTGAAATATGTAGAAGGTAAACGCCCTTGGGAAGTAAAAGTAGATATTGCGCTCCCTTGTGCAACACAAAACGAACTTGAACTTGCAGATGCTAACGCATTAATTGCAAACGGTGTACAACTTGTAGCTGAAGGTGCCAACATGCCTACTACGATTGAAGCAACTGACGCATTCTTAGCAGCAGGTGTATTATTCGGACCAGGTAAAGCCGCTAATGCAGGTGGTGTTGCAACCTCTGGGTTAGAAATGTCACAAAATGCCCAGCGCTTAAGTTGGACTCGTGAAGAAGTCGATGCAAAATTACATCGTATCATGCTTGATATTCATGCTAACTGTAAAAAATATGGCACTGATGACAGAGGCAATATTAACTACGTAGTAGGTGCAAATGTCGCAGGCTTTGTTAAAGTAGCTGATGCTATGTTGGCACAAGGCGTGTTCTAATGATAAGTTAAAATGCATCTAAAACGAACCGCACTTGACGTCACATGCGCAAAGTGCGGTTGTTTTTTTCAAAGTTTTGTATAATGCATTCTTATCATTCAATTGTAATTATGCTTAGGTGAGGAAATATGATGCACTATTGGAAAAAGGCCACTGCACTTTTCTTATTCGCATGTGCCTTCAATGTACAAGGAAAAAGCTGTACAACTTCAAATTTAGATGTCGTAATTTTAGGTTCAGGTGGACCTGAAATTGCACTTTTTAGATCCACTTCCCCAGTTCAAACTCGTGCTTCAGCAAGCTACTTAGTACGTGAAAATGGGCAAGCTAAGTTTCTGGTTGATCTTGGTTCAGGTGCCTTACAGCGCTTTGCTCAAGCTCAAGCAAAAATTGAAGATCTCCAAGGAATTTTAGTCAGCCATTTTCATGTTGATCATATCAACGATCTCCCTGCACTAATCAAAGCCTCTTTTTTCTCGCAACGAGAGCAAGATCTGCCGATTTATGGTCCAACGGGTAATGAAGTTATTCCTGATACAACTATGTTTTTAACTCGTTTATTAGGTGAACAAGGTGCCTATGCTTATCTGTCTGATTTTTTAACTGGTGAAGAAAATTATCAAATAAAACCTATTTCAGTGAATGCGAATAAACAACAGCCAGTAATTTTTCATACCACTATTGATGGCTTTAATATCCAAGCTGTTGGTACAGAACACGGGCTTTTACCAGCACTTGCATGGCGCATCGAAAAAGCAGGCTGTACTGTTGTTTTTTCAGGTGATACCAGCAATCAAGGGCGTACTTTAGATTTGATTACACAAAATGCAGACTTATTTATTGCCCACAATGCTGTGCCAGAAAGCAGCCAAGATAATGTTGCCCAAAAACTCCATATGCGCCCTTCTGAAATTGGGCGAATTGCACATAATGGCAACATAAAAAGTCTCGTACTTAGTCATTTAATGCGACGCACTGAGCATGTTAAAACACAAACAGAACAAGCAATTAAAACACAATTTAAAGGTAACATTACTTTTGCCAACGATTGTGAAATTTATTCCATCAAAACAGGCAATAAAATTGGTGAATGCACTCAAGCAAATAAGTGATTAGCTCGCTATGACTTATAACTTTTTCATCTAATAAGTTTTTGTTTTTTATGTTGAAAATTTCTACATTATAGTGTTAAATCTGTGCAAATTATAAGGTTATTTTAGATGTTGTTTTTATGTGTCAATTATTAGGAATGAATTGTAATACCCCAACGGATATCGTTTTTTCTTTTGAGGGGTTTCGTCGCCGAGCTGGCTTAACAGATTGCCATTCTGATGGATTTGGAATTGCATTTTTTGAAGGCAAAGGAATCCGTATTTTCCGTGATAACCATGCAGCGCACTCATCCCCTATCGCAGATTGTGTTAAACAATATCATATTAAATCACTTAATGTAATTGCCCATATTCGCAAAGCGACACAAGGCGAAGTAAACATTGAAAATACACATCCTTTTATCCGTGAATTATGGGGACAAAACTGGGTATTTGCTCATAATGGTAATTTAACTACACATCCTGATTTAACTGATTCACTCTATCAGCCTATTGGCAGTACAGATTCTGAAGCGGCTTTCTGCTATATGGTAAGCCAGCTTAAAACTCGTTTTAATCAGAAACCAACAGAAAATGAGCTATTTGATGCATTGCAGCAAATCACCAAAACGATTTCGGTAGGTGGTACTTTCAATTTTATCCTATCTAATGGCGAATGGATGATTGCACACTGTGCTACCAATCTCCATTATCTGACTAGAAAAGCCCCTTTTGGTAAAGCACAACGTATTGATGATGATGGCATTATTGATTTCAATGATTATGCAAAAGAAGGCGATCGTGTCACTATTATTACGACTTTTCCTCTCACTAAAGATGAAACTTGGACTAAAATGGAATATGGTGGTTTTGTGTTCTTCAAACAAGGGGAAAAAATTGCTGAAATCACGGGTATAAAAACAGAAACTATTGATGATGGTACATTAGGTTTAGCAAAGTGCGCCTAAAAATTATAGCATGATAAATGACTATCACACTTGATTATTCGCAGAGAAATATTCTATTTATTGTTAATTTCCCGTTATTTATCTATTATTTTTTATGCAAACAGCATATAAAAAAACGATCTAAATCATATTTATTATATTTAACTAGCCTATCCTTTTGAATTTACTGTTCAACCCCTTTACTATATATCACTCTTCTTATTTACTCATCCTTGTGAATTTTTATATCAATATGGAGTTGTATATGACAGAGAAGTCTGATGTAAAATGGAATAAATTCGATCTCCTTTGGGCGCTTAATTTATTTGGTACAGCTGTTGGTGCAGGTGTGCTGTTTCTCCCTATCAATGCAGGACAAAGCGGCTTTTGGCCTTTAGTCATCATGGCGATCATTGTCGGTCCCATGACTTACCTTGCACATCGCGGACTCGCACGCTTCGTACTTTCTTCTTCAAAGAAAGGCAGTGACATTACTGAAGTTGTTGAAGAACATTTTGGCAAAGCCGCAGGAAAGCTCATTACCTTGCTTTACTTTTTTGCTATTTTTCCGATTCTATTAATTTATGGCAATGGCATTACAAATACCATAGACTCCTTTCTGGTTCATCAACTTGATATCACTCCACCTCATAGAATACTCCTCTCTCTTATTCTGATTTCTACATTAATTGGAGTCATGCTAACGAGTGAGAAAATCATGCTCAAAATCACTGAGTTTTTAGTTTATCCATTAGTCTGCATTTTATTTGCTTTATCGATATACCTTATTCCAGAATGGAACATTGCCATTTTGACTGAATTACCAACATTCACTAACTTTATCAGCACGTTATGGGTTACACTGCCTGTCTTAGTTTTTTCGTTTAATCATTCGCCAGCAATTTCTTCTTTTACTCAATCTCAGCAGTATCAATATAGTTATGCTGGACTCATAGAAAAACATTCAAGTCGCACCTTAAAGTTAACTTCAACACTATTACTTGTTTTTGTAATGTTTTTTGTATTTAGTTGTGTATTGAGTTTAACACCAAGCGAGCTCAATCAAGCTAAAAACCAAAATATTAGTATCCTTTCTTTCCTAGCCAACAAATTTCATAACCCTTATATTTCCTACTTAGGTCCTTTAGTAGCCTTTCTTGCTATTACTAGTTCTTTCTTTGGTCATTATTTAGGTGCAAAAGAAGGCTTAATTGGATTAATCACAAAAGTCATTCCATATAAACAATTTAATGCCAAAACATTAAATTATTTAACCGCACTTTTCTTCTTCCTCGCTTTATGGAGCGTTGCAATTATTAATCCGAGTATCTTAGGGCTAATTGAATCATTTGGTGGTCCTATTATTGCAACAATCTTATTTCTTATGCCAATGTATGCCATACGTAAAGTCCATGCCATGCAACATTATCGAGGTCGTTTATCTAACTTATTTATCACAAGCCTGGGATTGTTTACTACTTCAGCAATCATTTATAAACTATTTTAAAGTTTATAAATTCGTGTAGAATACACGACCTTTTTTTTAATTAATAAAAATATAGAACTTTATGATTAGTGTTTTTGATATATTTAAAATCGGTATCGGCCCCTCAAGCTCACACACTGTAGGACCGATGAAAGCAAGTAAGCAATTTATTGATGATTTAATTGCAAGGCATCAATTGGAGAAAATTGCGAAAATTCAAGTAGATGTTTATGGTTCATTATCAATGACAGGACGTGGACATAATACTGATATAGCAATCATCATGGGACTAGCAGGTTATTTACCACATAACGTCGATATCGATTTAATCCCAATTTTTATTTCCACTCTCAAACAGACCGCACTTCTTTCTATCGCAGAAAATCAAAAAATTGTGCAATTCAATTTAGACGAAGATTTAATTTTTCACCAGACTTTTTTACCTTTACACGAAAATGGCATGCGCATTACTGCATTTTCCCAACAAAATACTACGCTATATCAGCAAACTTACTATTCCATTGGCGGTGGTTTTATTGTTAATGAAGAAAACTTTCATCAAGCCAATAATAATGAATATCCCATCCCATTCCCTTATCGTAATGCGGCAGATATGCTAAAACATTGTCATGATAATGGCTTAACACTCTCTAGTGTGGTAATGAAAAATGAAACTGCGCTACATGGTCAAATTGCATTAACCAGCTATTTACAACAAATTTGGCAAAATATGAAATCTTGTATTCAACGTGGAATAACAACTGAGGGACTATTACCTGGCTCATTAAAAGTACCACGTCGTGCAGCTAGTCTATATCGTATGTTAAAAGCCAATAGTAGCTTATCTAATGACCCGATGAGTGTTATTGACTGGGTCAATATGTATGCATTAGCCGTTAACGAAGAGAATGCGGCTGGTGGACGTGTAGTCACTGCACCCACTAATGGTGCTTGTGGCATTGTACCTGCCGTTTTTGCTTATTATGAAAAATTTATTGAAAGCATTACTGCTGAAATTACAGAGCGTTACTTACTAACTTGCAGTTTTATTGGTTCGCTCTACAAACTGAATGCTTCTATTTCTGGGGCAGAAGTGGGATGTCAAGGTGAAGTAGGTGTTGCTTGTTCTATGGCTGCTGCTGGATTAACTGAAATTCTTGGCGGTAGCCCAGAACAAGTTTGTATTGCAGCAGAAATCGCCATGGAGCATAATCTCGGTCTAACTTGTGATCCAGTAGGAGGGCAAGTACAAGTACCTTGTATTGAACGCAATGCTATCGCAGCAGTAAAAGCGATTAATGCTAGTCGTATGGCACTTCGCCGTACAACCAGCCCAAGGGTAACACTCGATAAAGTGATTGAAACGATGTATGAAACGGGTAAAGACATGAATGCGAAATACCGTGAAACATCACAAGGTGGTTTAGCAATTAAAGTGGTCTGTTAATAAAAAAATCAGGGCTCAACATTGAGCCCTATTATTTAGGGCAAGAGTATTCAATAACGATAATGTCCAATCATTTTATACTTAAATAAAATATCTTCTTCCTGTGTTCCTTGCCCGATATTATGAATAATCAGTGGGATACCTTCTTTATTCTTTTTATCTGATACAATCCCAATATGCGGTAAATTACGTGGCAAACGCCAAGTCACAATATCCCCAGCTTTAAAAGAAGACAAATCCGTTAAGGAAAGTGATTTTCCATGGCGCTTGAAAAAGGTTTCCAAATTAGGCACACGGCGATGATCAATATTCGTATCTGTTGTTTTCAGTCCCCAAATTTTGGGATAGCTTACCCACGCTTTCTTCATATCTTGATGAACTAGTTTTTGTAAATCAATTTGTTGCTGGCGATAAGCTCGAATAACCACATCTGTACAGACACCAGTATGTTGTGGCACATCACCCATTGGAAAAGCCATCTTACGATAAGTGGAATCATAACTCACCGTCACATTAATTTGTTTGCGTGCATCATTGACTAATTGATGAGAATTTATCGCAATACTCAATATAGGAAGAAAAAAAATAGCTGTGCCAATCAACTTATTTTTCATTATTTAAATTCCAACTCCACCGCACTTTCACCTAGCTTTTTCGCTAATTCGGCTAACAACTCATCAGTTGGATTCACTGACCATTGTACGCCCATTTTGACACGGCATTGACCTTGGGGACTATCATAATAAATATGAATGGGTAATGTACCGCCACTATAAGGAGTTAACATCGTTTTAAATTCACGAATAAACACTGGTGTTATTTTATCATGCGATAAGTAAATCGCTAATCCTTTGGCATAACGACTACGTGCTTCGTCTAATGTCATCAAGTCACGTACCGCCATTTTCAATCCACCCGAAAACTCATCAAAGCTCACTTGCCCCGATACTACGACTACGCTGTCTTTTTGCAATTTATCGCCAAATTTTTCTAATGCATCGGCAAACAAAGTAATATCTAAACGTCCTGAACGATCATCTAAGGTTGCAATACCTAAACGATTCCCTTTCTTAGTCACGGCAAAGCGTGAAGCAACAACTAAACCACTTGCGGTACTGATTTGACCGCGATAGTTAGGTACTAAATCTTTCAAACGTGTAGAACTATAATGAGCAAGTTCTTTTAAATAACGGCTTACAGGATGACTACTGAGATATAAACCTAGCGTCTCTCTTTCACCATCTAAAATCACTTTTTCAGGCCAAGGTGGTGTACTAGCATAGGCTTTTTCTACTTCTTCATAGCTTTCTGTCAATACACCAAACATGTCGGTTTGACCCATTGCAGCATCTTTAGCATGTTGATCTGAGGCTTTTAAGGCATCCTCCAGGTTTTTTGATAATGCGGCACGATGGGGGCCTAACTTATCAAATGCCCCTGATAAAATGAGACTTTCAAAAGTACGACGATTAATTTTCTTCAGATCGACTCGTGCACATAAATCAAATAGATCTTTAAAAATTCCCCCCTGATTACGCGCGTAAATTAAAGCTTCAATCGGACCTTCGCCCACGCCTTTAATCGCCCCAATCCCATACACGATTTCGCCATGTTCATTAACACTAAAATGATGTTTACCAGTATTAATATCTGGCGGTGCAACTTTTAATCCCATGCGTAAGCATTCGTCATACAAGCCAACAATTTTATCTGTATTGTCCATTTCAGAAGTCATTACTGCTGCCATAAACTCGGCAGGGTAATGAGCTTTTAGCCAAAGCGTTTGGTAAGAAACCAGTGCATAAGCTGCTGAATGAGATTTGTTAAAGCCATAACCAGCAAATTTTTCCACTAAGTCGAAAATTTTCATTGCAAGTTCGCCGTCGATCCCTTTCTGAATAGCACCTTTTTCAAAGATTTCACGTTGTGCTGCCATTTCTTCTGGTTTTTTCTTACCCATAGCACGACGCAATAAATCTGCGCCACCTAAGGTATAACCTGCCAGTTCCTGCGCAATTTGCATAACCTGCTCTTGATATACAATAACCCCATAAGTCGGCTCTAAAATCGGTTTTAGGCTTTCATGTTGATAATCCTTATCAGGATAAGCCACTACTTCATTACCATGTTTACGATCAATAAAGTTCTGTACCATGCCTGACTCTAATGGCCCCGGGCGGAATAAAGCAACTAATGCGATAATATCCTCAAAACAGTCTGGTTGTAGGCGTTTAATCAAGTCCTTCATACCACGTGACTCTAGCTGGAAGACTGCCGTCGTCTCAGCGCGCTTTAATAATTCAAACGAATCAGGATCATCAAGTGGAATGGTGGCAATATCTATTGCAGGTTTACCTTCTTTCGCCAAACGCGTATTAATCATATCTAATGCCCATTTAATGATCGTCAGCGTTCGTAATCCTAAGAAGTCAAATTTCACTAAACCCGCATATTCCACATCATTTTTGTCAAAATGTGTTACAGGATGTTTACCTTCAGAATCGCAATATAAAGGTGAAAAATCCGTAATCAAGCTTGGCGAAATGACTACACCACCAGCATGTTTACCTGCATTTCGAGTGACCCCTTCTAATTTACGCGCCATGTCAATTAAGGCTTTGACTTCCTCATCAGAATCATACACGGCTTGCAATTGTGGCTCCGCAGCAAATGCCTTAGCAAGTGTCATACCAGGATCAGGTGGAATTAATTTAGAAATACGATCAACAAAGCCGTAAGGATGACCTAATACACGCCCAACATCACGAATTACTGCTTTAGCTGCCATCGTACCAAAAGTAATAATTTGTGATACTGCGCCTCGTCCATAAGTATCCGCTACATGTTCGATCACTTGGTCACGTCCATCCATACAAAAATCCACATCAAAGTCTGGCATGGATACACGTTCAGGATTTAAAAAACGTTCAAAAAGTAAGTCAAATTCTAACGGGTCAAGATCAGTAATTTTTAATGCATAAGCAACTAGTGAACCCGCACCAGAACCTCGCCCCGGTCCAACAGGAATGTCATTGTCTTTTGACCATTGAATAAATTCCATCACGATCAAAAAGTAACCCGGAAAACCCATTTGGTTAATGACATCCAATTCAACTTGTAAACGTTCATCATATTCAGCGCGTCTTGCTAAACGGATTTTCTCATCGGGAAATAATACTTTTAAGCGTTCCTCTAAGCCTTCTTTTGATTTTTTCACTAAAAATGCTTCTGTGGAAAGATCACCTGTTGGGAATTGAGGTAAGAAATATTCTCCTAAACGTATAGTAACGTTACAACGTTGAGCAATCAGTAGCGTATTTTCTAAAGCAGAAGGTACATCAGCGAATAAATCACACATTTCCTGTTCTGAACGGAAATATTGCTGCTCAGTATAACGTTTTGGACGCTTAGGATCATCGAGGGTATAGCTATCATGAATCGCAACACGAATTTCATGTGCCTCAAAATCATCAGATTGTAAAAACATCACATCATTTGTAGCAACAACAGGTATACCATGGGATTGTGCTAGTTTTAAAGCCAGACTGACATAGCGTTCTTCTTCATAACGCCCTGTTCGGCTTAGGCTTAAATAAAAATGATTAGGGAAGAATTTTTGATAAAAAGCGACCGCACTTTCCAATTCGGCTTGGTTCTCTTTTAATAACTTTTTCCCTACATCACCATTATGTCCGCCAGACAATATAATAATCCCTTCACGATGCTCAACTAGCCAATCTTGATCGAGGTAAGGTAAATCTTGGTAACCTCGTTCATAAGCCTTAGAAAGCAATAAAGTAATATTTTTATAACCTGCATCATTTTTTGCTAATAATGTCAGTTCAAAACGTTCATCACCACAAAGCTCACTTTTGACTAACACATCTGCGCCAATGATAGGCTTTATACCAGCAGAAAGTGCTTCACCATAAAAACGAACTAAACCACAAAAATTGGTAAAGTCAGTTAATCCCATCGCCACCATATTATTTTCTACACAGGCTTTAATTAATGGTTTGACTTTGGCGATCCCATTAATCATTGAAAAATCACTGTGGACTCGAAGATGAACAAAACGGGGGTGTGACATAAAAAATATCCTTGGCGTGCATAAAATCAGGCGGAAAGTGCGGTCTATTTTAGCGAGATTTTATCAACAGTACAAATTTGACTAGGGTGAGAAGAAGTCTTTATACTAAGTTATGAGTAGTCAAAATGAAAGGGAATCTATGCAACGTTTAATATTAATTAAACCGAGTCTAACTCATAAAAATGAAATTCTAAATTATCAACAAGCTTATCGAGCGACCAATCTCGTTTTACATGGCGCAAATCAGTTAGCACAGTTTTCGGCAGAAACTTTTGCTGATTGGCTAGATTATCTTCATGCCCCTGCGGGTACTCACCTTTTTGGCTATGACAAAGTCAGTGATAGTACTTATCTCGCGTGGCATAAGAATGAAAATCGTATGATTGGTATTATCAATATTCGACATGAATTAAATCAGCACCTGCTAAAATATGGTGGTCATATTGGTTATTCTATCCATCCACAAGAATGGGGAAAAGGTTATGCCACTGAAATGCTCGCACTCGCGTTAGAAAAAACAGATGCACTTGGAATCAAAAGAGTTATGCTTTCATGTGATAAGAATAATATTGCCTCAAGTAAAGTCATTATGAAAAATAATGGCATATTAGAAAATGAAGTGCACTTAGAGAATAAAGTCATTCAGTATTATTGGATTAAACGATACTAAACACATCTCAGCAAGCAAAAACCGACTTTATATAGCAATCTTGTTTTCAATCATAAAAAAGGCTTGAGTTACCTCAAGCCCAAAATCATAAAGTCCTGATAAGAGAATTATTTTGCTAAATTCGCACGGATCGCATTCGCTAATTCTGTGCTCACTTTTTCAAAATGCGCTAATTGTCTTTCAACAATCGCACAATCTGTTACACCAGATAAACCTGCAGCAAAGTTTGCTGCAACACGTGCTTTTTGATCCACATCGAATAAGTTATAAAGCGCTGCTGGTTGTGTATAGTAGTCCTCATCATAACCACGGAAATCAAAGTGTGCTGCTGAACGCTCTAACTCTAATGCAGGCTCTTGTTGATGTGTCGGTACATAAGTGTCAAAACGGTTCGGCGCATAGTTAGGATGCGTACCACCATTGTTATCTACACGCATTGCGCCATCACGATGTGTGGTGTGATATGGGCATTTTGGTGCATTAACTGGAATTTGGTGATGGTTAACCCCTAAGCGGTAACGTTGCGCATCTTGGTACGAGAATAAACGACCTTGCAACATACGGTCTGGCGAGAAACCAATTCCTGGCACAATGTTAGAAGGTGCAAACGCTGCCTGTTCAACTTCGGCAAAGTAGTTAATTGGGTTTTGATTTAACTCTAATACACCGACATCAATCATTGGATAATCTTTATGTGGCCATACTTTAGTTAAGTCAAATGCATAGTTATGTTTGTGTGCATCTGCTTCTGGCATGATTTGAACTTGAACATTCCAACGCGGGAATTCACCACGTTCAATTGCTTCATAAAGATCTCTTTGGCTTGATTCACGATCTTCACCAACCACTTTGGCAGCTTCTTCGTTAGTATAGAATTTATGACCTTGCTGCGTTTTAAAATGGAATTTCACCCAGAAACGCTCATTTTGTGCGTTAATGAAGCTATATGTATGACTACCGTAACCATTCATATGACGTAAATCTGTAGGAATACCACGATCACTGAATAGAATCATAATTTGATGTAATGATTCTGGATGACGTGACCAAAAATCCCATGCTGCATTTGCATCACGCATGTTAGTTTGTGGGTTGCGTTTTTGAGTATGAATGAAATCTGGGAATTTCAATGGATCACGAATAAAGAATACGGGTGTGTTGTTCCCCACTAAATCCCAGTTACCTTGTTCTGTATAGAATTTTAATGCGAAACCACGTACATCACGTTCTGCATCAGCTGCACCACGCTCACCCGCTACTGTTGAAAAACGTAATAATACTTGAGTTTGTTTACCAACGCCGTTAAATAAATCGGCTTTAGTGTATTTACTGATATCTTGAGTCACAGTGAATGTACCGTAAGCAGCTGAACCTTTTGCGTGAACAACGCGCTCAGGAATACGTTCACGTGCAAAGTGAGCTAATTTCTCTTGGAACCAAACATCTTGTAATAGTAATGGACCTTTTGCACCGGCTGACATTGTATTATCGTTATCAACAATAGGGGCACCTGCTGCATTAGTTAAGGTCGCTGAGCCATGATCAAATGGGCATTTAGACATAATATAACTCCTTATAATTTTAGAGAGTGAGTAGAAGTACAACGGATTACAAAATAATAAAGGGATTTATCCGAATCCTTTAAATTTTGCCTGCATTATATCGACTTGCCTTGTGAACTCAATCTATCAATTCAATCGAAAGTGACTATTAAAAATTTAACATCAATTAAACAAACCTATTAAACTAAGTGTCAGCCAATGCCATTGCACAAGCATAAGCAGAGCTCCATGCCCATTGGAAGTTATAACCGCCAAGCCAACCTGTCACATCGACTACTTCCCCAATAAAATATAGCCCTTTAATTTTGTTACATTCCATGCTTTTAGAAGAAATCTGCTTAGTATCTACCCCGCCCATCGTGACTTCAGCCGTACGATAGCCCTCTGTACCATTAGGTAAAAATTGCCAGTGATGAATGAAATCTTCAAGCTGCTGTAAACCTGCCTTACTCAACTGTG
This sequence comes from Pasteurella oralis, assembly GCF_042681465.1. Taxonomy (NCBI): domain Bacteria; kingdom Pseudomonadati; phylum Pseudomonadota; class Gammaproteobacteria; order Pasteurellales; family Pasteurellaceae; genus Pasteurella; species Pasteurella oralis. The sequence goes on along the minus strand of NZ_JBHUFP010000025.1, from coordinate 273,429 downwards.
CAATTACCTGATCTTGAATCAAATGCTGTTCAAGCCACAGTTCAATCAATTTCTTTGGCAAGACTTTTACTAATGCATTTTTAAGCCATAAGTTGGGTGAAGCTATGCGTAATTGTCGTAAAAACTCAGTAATACTTTGCTGAGGTAGTAAATCAATTTCCACTGCCTCATTTGGTTGCCAATAGTTTGAAATCTGTAAAATAGCAGGTCCTGAAAGACCACGATGAGTAAATAACATATTGTTAGCAAACGATTTGCCACATTGTGCAGTAGCAACGATAGGGAGAGCGATACCTGAAAGTGCGCTATAAAATTTATCCGTTTCACGCCACGTAAAAGGTACAAGACTTGCTCTTGGCGTAATAATAGAGAGTCCAAATTGTTCAGCCACCTGATAGCCAAATGGCGAAGCACCGAGTCCAGACATTGATAGTCCTCCCGTCGCAATCACTAATGAACGGCAATACCAAGTCTGTCCATTCGCAACTAGTTTGAAACGTGCTTTGTCATGATATTCCACTTGTTCAACATGGCTAATTTGCTGGCGTAATTGAATATTAACGTGATATTTGTTGCATTCAGTCTCCAACATCGCAACAATCTTTTCTGCACCTTCGTCAGTGAATAATTGCCCTAACTCTTTCTCATGATAAGCAATACCATACTCAGCGACCATCGCAATAAAATCCCATTGGGTATAACGCGCTAACGCAGATTTAACAAAATGCGGATTTTGAGAAAGATAATGTTGTGATGTGACATCAAGATTGGTGAAGTTACAAAAACCACCACCAGACATCAAAATTTTACGTCCAATTTTCTTACCATTGTCAAAAATAGTAACTTGTTTACCGGATTTAGCACTTTGTGCAGCACAAAATAAACCTGCCGCACCTGCGCCAATAATAATAATTTCTGAATAATTACTCATGTTGTTAAGTGCAAGTGAACACATTGCCTTTATCTATTTAGGAGATTGGTTAAACACTCACTGGTTAACATAGCTGTGCTCACTTTCTCAAGACTAGCTTTACTATTCATGATAACCAGTGAATATACTTTGTTATTTTGATTGCTGTAACATCTCAGCCATTTGAATACGTTGAATCAACGTTTTACGATCTAAATTTGAACGTTCAGAGTCTAACATTTTTTGCCAGATCTGTGCCGCTTGTTGATAGTTTTTTTGTACAAATGCATCCGTTGCCATTAAAGATAAACTGGCAGTATCTAATGGATCTTGACTTAATGCTCGTTGCAATAAATCTTGGATTGGCAACGTGAGCTGTTGATTCGACTGATAATAAAGCGTAGTAGCGATCGCACTTAAAATATAAGGCTGAGAACCAATTAATCCTTCGGCATTACGATAAGCAATCAAAGCATGATCAAATTCATTATTCTCCACATAAGCTTGCCCTAAAGCTAACCAATTTTCTGCATGATTTGGATCTTGGCGTAATTGTTGCTGGATTTGTGCAATTTTGTCTTCATGTTGCTGTGAAATTGCTTGCTCCATTAGCGTCATCTGTTGCTGCAAAAACGCTTGTTCCCCTTGTCGTACTGCCTGATAGCGATCGAGGGAAAAATAATACACTGCAGGCAGCACCAATAGAAATAGCGTAATAAACAACATTGACTTAATAGAAACGGCGATTGGCTGGCGTGTAGTCTGTTGTTCAAAGTGCGGTCGATTTTGTAAATATTTTTCATCTTCCAACAAACGTTGACTTAGCTCTTGAGCTAACTCCTGACTGGGATTCATTGCCATTTGCTCACGATACAATGCAACATTTTGTTGCTGCCGATAATTACGTTGCCAATCCTTCCATTTTGCAAAAGGTAGGCTGCTAACCATAATAATAATCGCAGCAAAAATCAGTAATCCCCACCACATCATTTTTCTTTTTCCTTTTGCTCAACTTGTTTTAACAATTGCTGTAATGCTTGCTGTTGTTCAACCACTGATTCGGCAGATTCCGTTTCCATTTCAGTCAGAGTATGACGACGTGCATACCTTACCATCAATCCCACCGCAAAAAGCAACAATGCAAATGGCAACCCCCATAAAATAAGGGTTGTCCATTGAAATGGCGGTTTATATAACACAAAATGACCAAAACGCGCAGTCATGCTGTCAATAATTTGCTGATTGGTTTGCCCTTCATCAACCATTTTATAGACTTCAATACGTAAATCATGAGCAATAGGTGAATTTGACTCAACTAAGTTTTGATTTTGGCACTGAGGACAACGTAATGACTTGGCTAATTCAACCGCGCGTACACGATCCTCACTATTTTTAAACTGGTAAGTATCAACAATGCCTGCTTGCCCTAACGTACTCATCAACAACAAAAAACTCGTCCAAAACCAACCGCACTTTTTCATCATTTTGCCTCTAGTTTATTCAACTCTGGCACAAACCACTGCCGCCATACTTGTGGATTTAACGGACCAGAATAGCGATAACGTACAATACCATGTTGATCGATTAAGTAAGTTTCAGGTGCACCATCCACACCTAAATTTAACGCCAACTCACCTTTACTATCATTGATAGTCAATATAAAAGGATTACCCATTTGTGTTAACATTGCCAAGCCATTTTGAGGCTTATCACGGTAATTCAACCCCACAATATCAATAGATTTTGCCAGTTCCATTAAAAATGGGTGTTCCTGTTTACAATAGCCACACCAACTCCCCCACACATTTAATAAAAACACCCTCTTTGGCAAATCTTTATGAGTTAAGACTCTCTCTGCTTGCAATAAATCTGTTTGATAAAACTCAGGCACAGGCTTATCAATCAACGCAGAAGCGATTTTTTTAGGATCTTGTTGTAAACCGATAAATAGCAATAAACAAACAGCTAAAATGACCAAAATAGGCAAAAATAAAAGTACTCTTTTCATATTATTATGCGGCATAAGGTTTCTCTTACTCTGTATTATTTTGCTTAGGCTACTCTGGTTTTGAGCGCCGTAATCCGAAGGTTGCTAATAATGCACCTAACGCCATTAAAATTCCACCAAACCATAACCAGCGAATGAAGGGTTTATATTGTAAACGGAAAGTGAATTCCCCCTCACCAAGCTTATCTCCCATGACAATATACACATCACCAAACCAGCCCCAATCAATGCCTACTTCACTCATATTCATCGTACGTACAGCGTAATGACGGCGCTCTGGGTAAATGCTCGCATACTTTTGCTGATCTTTATAAACCACAAATTGGGCTTTTTCACTGGTGTAATTCGGACCAATTTCATTGTTAAAACCTAAGTAATGAAATTGATATTGTCCTAACTGTTGCTGTTGATTTGGGGCAAGCCGCACACCAATTTCACTACTATAATAGCTGCTCATAATAGCGCCTATAGCGGTGACAGCAACACCTAAATGTGCGAATACCATTGCCAATTGTCTGAGATACAATTTACGCCAATTTACACAAAGCGTTGCCAATAACAACCACAAACTTAAACTTAATAAAATATAAGCATTCAAATTAAAGTGTAGCCCTTCATCGGCTTCTACATATTGCTTGATCATTAAATAAGCAATAACTAAAGCAGGTATAAATAATAGGCTATGCTGCAACAAAAGACGTTTATGATAAGTTTTCCAGCGTAATGACAAGGCAATAATCATCGCCAGAACTGTAATGACAAACAGTGGTAAAAAAATCGTATTAAAATATGGCGCACCAACTGAAATTGACCCCCACTGAAAAGCCGTAAACAAAATAGGATAGAAAGTGCCAAGAAATACGCTTAATGTCGCAACAGTTAACAGAATATTCAGCAATAGCATTACGTTTTCTTTTGAAATTATGCCAAAACGAACCGCACTTTGCTGCAAATTCACTCGTAATGCAAACAACGTTAATGCACTGATTGTCAACAGAAAGAAGAAAATCAGTAAGGCAATCCCACGTTCACCATCAACGGCAAATGCATGAACAGAAGTTAATACGCCAGAGCGGACAATGAATGTGCCAAGTAAGCTAAAAGAAAAAGCAAGCAAAGAAAACAAAATAGTCCAATAATTAAAAATACCACGCTGCTCAGTAATAGATAAGCTATGCAACAAAGCTAATCCTAACAACCAAGGCATTAAAGAGGCATTCTCTACAGGATCCCAAAACCACCAGCCTCCCCAACCTAATTCGTAATATGCCCACCATGAACCGAGTACAATGCCTAAGGTGAGAAATAACCAAGAAACTAAGACCCAAGGACGCATTGTGCGAGCTAAGGCTGCATCTAAATGACCACTTAGTAAGGCAGAAACGGTAATAGCAAAATTCACCGCAAAACCGACATAACCCAGATACAATAATGGTGGATGAAAAATTAACCCCACATCCTGTAACATCGGGTTAAGATCACGTCCCTCAAAAGCTTGCGGGAAAACACGTTCAAATGGATTAGAGAAAAAGAGAATAAATAAACAAAAGCCTAAACAAATCAGTCCTAAAACAGACAAAGTTCGTGCAGCAATAATAGGATCCATCTTACGGCTAGCAAAAGCAAACAGCATAGTCCAAAATGCGAGGGCAAATAGCCAAAACAACATGGAACCTTCGTGTCCACCCCATGTTGCTGACAGTTTAAAAAATAAAGGTAATTGAGAGTTAGAATGATGGGCAACATATTGTACCGAGAAATCATCTACCGCAAAAGAATAAGCTAAACTGATTAAGGCAATTGAAGTAAAGATCCCGAGCAAATAGCTCAAATTCCATGCAAAACTAATCGTGGTTGGTTTACGCTGAACAATACCGACCTGCGGCACGACGGCAAGTAATAACGCAGTAAAAGTTGCAATAATCAGTGCATAAAAACCGAGTTCAGGGATCATATCATTCAACTCATGACTATAGATAAATTGAGTATTACATTCTTACTAATTAAAAAGGCGAATCCAATGTGATACAAAGAAATCCGCCTTTATCATTAACTATGACGACATTATGCCAATGTCATTTGTCCTGCATAGAGGATAAAGAAGCGCAAACATAGCACGCCAATTAATCCTAAGCAAGAAACCAATAACATAAAGCCTTTATTATGTTTTAAATTGTCGGTTGCAATCGTATTGAGGAAAAGCGGTAATAACAACCCAATTGCCACAACGCCAATCCAAAATACATTTGACCAGAAACCACCTAAAAGTGCGGTTTCAAATGCAACTGTTTTCTGTCCACCACCTAAATACAAACCAATAAAGAATGCCGCAAGTAAGAAGATTTCGATGCAAATCACTGGCAGTTCAAACTTATGTAAAAAACTAAGTGACTTAGAATGCGTATCTTCTTTGGTAAAGAGTAACGTACAGAAAATCAATGCAGCAATACCAGATGATGTACCAGAGGCTAAGAACAAAATTGGCAACACTGGATTATTCAGCATTGGATAGCTTATTAAAGCAGATAATAAAAAGCCAGTATAAGCGCCAAGTAATACAGATAAAACAATTAAAATAATCTCAATTAGACCTGTAAATTTTGCCGCAATCGCAATCAATTTGTTCACAAATGCTAATGGTTTTGCATATTTCTCAATTAAATTTGCTACCAATTTATGGAAAATAATCGCTAGCCAAACAATTAAGAACAGCATATATACTTGGAATAGCATTACCCCCATCGACATAATGGATGTTGTGCTGTAATTAAACATCAAATACCAGAATGTCCAAGGCTTAGTTAAGTGGAAAATCAAAATCACTAACCCAATAATAATGCTAATTGGTGCCAACAAGGCTGTACAACGAAGCACATTATTTTCAGCAGGATCATCACCAGCTAGACCAGCTCGCTTTAACAACACCGCTAACATCGCAGCACCTGCTGAAATGCCAAGTAAGAACAAGTAAACCGCAATGGTATGATCCCATACTAAAGACGGGAAATGAAATGGACTATTCATCGTCTTAGCTCCCCTCTTTTCGCTGGTACATGATAAAGATTCGGATCAGTACCTAACTCTACTTTTGTACGATACACTTGTTTTTCTTTCACTTTTTGCACAATTTCACTGTTTGGATCATTCATATCACCAAAGGTCAATGCTTTCGTCGGGCAAGATTCTACGCAAGCTGGTTGTTTACCTTGCGCAAGATTTGTATCACGACAGAAGTTACATTTATCCGCAGATTTATATACTGGATGAATGAAACGTACACGATATGGGCACACTGCAATACAATATTGGCAGCCTACACACAAGTCTTTATGAACGTCGACAATGCCAGTTTCTGGGTCAACAAAAGATGCGCCTGTTGGGCATACATGAACGCAAGGTGCATTACTACAATGTTGACAGGAATGGCGGAAAAACTCATATTCCGCATTTGGAAATTCGCCATAAGGTTCACTACGGATAATCTCCAAACGTGAAACACCTTCTGGAACTTGGTTTGTTTCGCGACAAGCGTCCATACAAGCAGTACACCCGATACAAGCAGTTTCGTCATGTAACATGGCGTAACGAATGGGCTTTTTCTCATCACTAACCTGTTGTCCCACTGATTTAATTGATGTTCCCGTCATGAGGATTAACGCTCCCATGCCGGAAACAAAGTTTCGGCGTGAGCAAGCTGTCATTTTTTATCCTTTTGTTCGGTCGCATAAATATGTGGCGATTTTAACGCCGCTTTACGTTTTTGCTGTTCACCATGGCAGTCAACACAAAGTTTCACTTGTTCTTTTTGTGGAATACCTGACATCTTATCATTTGCAGGATGTAACGTATGGCAACTCGCACAAGGCAATTTCATCGCGTGCACATCATGCACCCATAGTTTTTCCTGTAATTTTTTCGGTTGGTGACAAGCAAAACATACTTGATTTTGTTCTTGTACGGTATACATCGGCTGTTTATCACCGAAAATATCACCATGGAAACGCATCACATCTTTTGCTCCACGGCGGTGATCTTCTGAAATATTACCGTGACAATTCACACAAGTAATAAGTTTACCCGTATTTGGATTTTTTTCAGATAAATGTGATCCAAGGAATTTACCAAAATGGAGATCACCACCTGATTGGCTATCATTTGCCTCTAATTTATGGCACTTCGCACAATATTGGTTTGGATCACGTTGGTGTTCTAATTGTGGCTCATAAATTAGCGGACTGATTTCACCACTTTTTGCTGGTGCTGCATTTGCTACAGAAACAAGCCCCAAAGCAGTTATACCAATCACCACAGCAATTCCTTGTTTAAAAAGGGAATTTAAGCTCATTTTCATTACCTCAAAATTAGTGTTAAAAGCACCGCACTTTATCTTTTGCACATCAAAGTGCGGTCAATTTTTACAAAGTCTCTGTTTATTTCTCTGCTGGAAGTAAGCCTTTTTCACGAGCTTCTTTATCCCATTGAGGAACCACAGTTTTGAGGAATTCTGCTTTTGCTTTACGATCTTTTTCAATATCTACACCAGTCGCTTTCCATGCATTTTCAGCAGTGGAAATATCTGGTAATTTAACAGGATCAGTAATGCCATGTTTCGCAAGAACGCGCACGAGTTCCGTTCTCGCGTCAGTTGCACGATCTAATCCAGTACCAAGTACTTTAAGCAATACATCTGGTGCATGGATATGACCACCATGACCTGCCGCAGCATAGTCCCAGCGCCATTGTGCATGACGAATTGATTGTAACGCATCTTTCATTTCTTCTTTTGTTGCACCTGCTTCCCATGCTGCTTTTGCTTCAAAATGTGCTGCAACAAGTTGATCTTCAAGGCGTAACATCACATCTTTAATTTCTGTTTTACGTGATTTCACCATTTCTTTTAATTTTTCTTTGCTTTGATCATGGCAGTTTGCGCAGGTGCTTTCAAAGGCATTAAATGGATTACCGATTTGGTGGTCTGTATACACTTTACCATCAGCCCCTTGTACTTTTGGCATATGACAGTCAATACAAGTGACACCATTTTTGCCATGTACACCTAACATCCAAGTTTCATAATCTGGGTGCTGTGCTTTTAACATTGGAGCTTTTGAGACTGCATGGGTCCAATCGACGAAACCAATATCATCATAATATTTTTCCATCGCATCTACGGTAATTCCGTTATCCCAAGGGAAGGTGACTTGTTTTAAATCGCCGGCAAAATAGTATTCAACGTGACAGTTAGCACAAAGAGCCGCACGCTGATCCGTTTTATCTGCGGTTTCAAATTTGTGATCAATTTTTTCTAATGCACGTAATACATATGGACGTGCGATACGTAATGCTGGTTTTCCTTCGGCAAATTCTTTGGAAGTCGTGTCGTGACAGTCTGCACAGCCAATTGGATTCACCACTTCAGCGCCACCACTTGCCCAAGTTGCACCAAAATAACCTGCTTCACCACGTTCTGCAATTAAGCGTGGAACATCTGGACTCTTACAAGCCCAGCATGCCATCGGCATTGGACCTGCATCTGGTGTCATTGGTGCCCCCGTACGTAAAATATTGCGTACATCTGTCACTGCATAAAAGTGTCCACGTGGTTTATTGTAATCTTTAGCAAAAGCATAACCTGCCCATAAGACAACGACGCGAGGATCTTCGTAGTTAACAGAATCAAGATCAGTGGATTTAGCAGTATCAGCCCAACTTTGATACTGTTTAGGGTATTTATCTTTGAAGAGATCATTTCTAGATTCAATCTTCAAATTTGGATTTGCTGGTTCAACAGGCTGCGCAATAGGTTTATATTCAGCTATAGCACTTGGCACAACTGAGAAACCCCATGCTAGCGAAGCAGCAACAAGTAGGCTTTTTTTGAATGCGTTCACGATAATTACTCCATAAAACAGGTTTAACCTTAAGATGATTTGTGTATACAAATGCCAACAAAACTATCAATTATCACAATGTTGCTAATGAGAATTTTTATCATTAAAAACAATATGATAATTAATAAAAAAGAGATCTAAGTCAGCCTAAAAATAACAAATAAGCGTCAATTTTGCTTAGGTATTTAATAATTTATTGTTTTGGATCAAAATTTTGTATGGAACTAATTAGAAGGGTAGAATTTGTAGCATAAAAAATACCTCTAAATAAGTATAAAAAGTACTTTAAATGCCAGAAATTAAAGTGTTTTGACAAGATTTCTTTCAGAAAACACCAAGATAACCATTTTGAGGTATACAAAAACATATGCTACATAAAAATAAAATCTAATATAATTTATTCTTATAATTAAATTATATAAAAAAATGCAGTGTAAATTGACTGCATTTTTCTTTTATCACAATGAAAAAGATTCGATTTAATGCTGATAAATACCCGTACAGACCACTTGACCTAAGATTCGAAACGGAGAGTTTTTATACACTCTAGCTAAAGATCTATTTTGGATAGTCGCTGGCGATTGAATCCCCTTGCCCCAAAACTCAGTGTAGTAAGTGCTATTAAGTAAAGTTAATCCATGACTTTCACAGTTAACAAAAAAAGCTTTACGTAGTGACTTGGCATATTGTTGTGGTTGTTCAGGATAGGCGTATACACTTTGTGTCAGATTTTCAACAAGATCAAAAGAAACCAGATGTTCATTTCCCTGTTCTTTCTTTACACTATAAGTGTCAATAAATTGATTTTCTTCTAAACGCACAAAACCAGATTGAACTAATGAAGGTGGAGTAAAATTCACTTCTTCAGGTTTTATCTTTTCTGCTACTGGTCGCTGAGTACAGGCACTGAAACTCAGAATGCCCAATATAATAAACATTAATTTTTTCATGATTCACTCCTTGTAAAATCATTTCCGTTGAGAAAAAATCTCAACAATATGCAAATTTCTTATTCTAACGAGAGAATCCCACCGGTAAAAGCACTTTATCCACTTTTATGAAAATAACAAACAAATTTAAAAGCAAGAAAAAATTATAAAACAACTATCGCAAACGTTTGCTTAAGCGTGATACAATTCACGCGGTTGAAATTTATCGTCTATTACTTTATAGGAAATTATTGTGAGTAAACAATCATTAAGTTACAAAGATGCTGGTGTTGATATTAATGCAGGTAATGCACTCGTTGAAAAAATCAAAGCTGATGTAAAACGTACTACCCGCCCAGAAGTGATCGGCGGACTAGGCGGATTTGGTGCACTTTGTGCTATACCAAGTAAATATAAAGAACCTATTTTAGTTTCAGGTACAGATGGTGTTGGGACTAAATTACGTTTAGCCATCGACTTAAACCGCCATGAGAGCATCGGTATTGATTTAGTTGCAATGTGTGTAAATGATTTAGTCGTACAAGGTGCAGAACCATTGTTTTTCCTTGATTACTATGCCACAGGTAAATTAGATGTCGATATTGCAGCGAGCGTCATCAAAGGTATCGCTAATGGTTGTGAACAATCAGGTTGTGCGCTTGTTGGTGGTGAAACTGCAGAAATGCCAGGTATGTACCATGCTGGCGATTACGACCTAGCTGGTTTTTGTGTCGGTGTCGTTGAAAAATCTGAAATTATTGATGGCAGCAAAGTGAAAGCAGGTGATGCGCTTATTGCATTAGGTTCTAGCGGCCCACACTCTAATGGCTATTCCTTAATCCGTAAAGTCATTGAGGTAACAGGTATTAATCCCGCTGAAGAACAACTTGCAGGCAAACCTCTAGCAGATCAAGTACTGGCGCCTACCAAAATCTATGTCAAATCCATCCTACAATTAATTAAGCAAGTTGATGTGCATGCAATTTCACATTTAACCGGCGGTGGTTTCTGGGAAAATATTCCACGTGTACTACCAAATAATGTGAAAGCAGTGATTAATGAAGCAAGCTGGCAATGGCAACCTATCTTCAAATGGCTACAAGAAAAAGGCAATATTGATACACACGAAATGTATCGCACATTTAACTGTGGTGTGGGGATGATCATTGCTTTACCGCAACAAGATGTCGACACGGCTTTAGCTCTATTAAAGCAAATTGGTGAAAATGCATGGTTAATTGGTCAAGTTGAACCTGCTACACAAGATGAAGCACAAGTGATCATGCGCTAATGAAAAAGATCGTTGTTTTAATTTCAGGTCAAGGCACTAATTTACAGGCATTAATTGATGCCTGTAGATCAGGTGCAATTCCAGCACAAATCGTGGCAGTTATCAGTAATAAAGCAGATGCATTTGGCTTACAACGTGCTAAAAGTGCGGCTATTCCTAGCAAAGTTTTTCTACGCCAAGAATTTGATAGCCATCTTGCAATGGATCAGCAAATTGCCGATTACATTGAATCTGTCCAAGCGGATTTAATTGTTCTAGCTGGCTACATGAAAATCTTAAGTGCAGAATTCACTCAACGTTTTACTGGACGAATTCTGAATATCCATCCTTCTTTATTACCTAAATATCCAGGTCTACATACCTATCAACAAGCATTAGATGCTGGTGAGCAGGAGCATGGCACGACCGTTCACTTTGTTAATGAAGAAGTAGATAGTGGTGCAATTATCTTGCAAGCTAAAGTGCCTATTTTTGCTGATGATGAAATGACTGACATTGAAGAACGAGTAAAAGAACAAGAACTCCGTATCTATCCTTTAGTGGTTAAATGGTTCGTCGAAGATCGACTAAAACTGATTAATGGACAAGCCTTTCTTGATCATCAGTTGCTACCTGCACAAGGCTATGCCGCTGAAGAAGAATAATATCATAAAAAGAGCGGTCTGTTTTCAGACCGTTTTTTTATCTATAAAAAATATAAATTAATGCGCTTACTTACTATTAATTTTATTCATTCTGTTTTAGAATTTACCGATTTTATTTTTAACTTTGTGAATAAAGGAGCATACAATGAAATTAGTACAAGTACAGCATCCTCTGGTAAAGCATAAACTAGGTTTAATGCGTTCTGCTGATATTAATACTAAAAAATTTCGTGAGTTAGCCACGGAAGTCGGCAGTTTACTCACTTATGAAGCAACCTCAGATTTAGAAACAGAAAAAGTGATTATTGATGGTTGGTGTGGTCCTGTCGAAATCGATCAAATCAAAGGGAAAAAAGTAACCGTCGTACCTATTTTACGAGCAGGTTTAGGCATGATGGATGGTGTATTAGAGCACGTACCAAGTGCACGTATTAGTGTCGTGGGGATGTATCGTGATGAAAAAACACTTGAACCTGTCCCTTACTTCCAAAAATTAGCCAGCGACTTAGAAGAGCGTTTGGCTATTGTCGTTGATCCTATGTTAGCAACTGGTGGTTCTATGATCGCCACGATTAATCTATTAAAAGAAAAAGGTTGTAAGCATATCAAAGTATTAGTTCTGGTCGCCGCACCAGAAGGTATTAAAGCACTAGAAGCAGCTCACCCCGATATCGAGCTTTACACCGCTTCAATAGATAGCCACTTAAACGAACATGGCTACATCATTCCTGGTCTTGGTGATGCAGGTGATAAAATTTTTGGTACGAAATAATTTAAATGTAAGCAGCATTTCAAATGCTGCTTTTTTCCATGTAATTTACGTCGTTGTAAATTAAAAGTTAATTCAGACAGAGAGTTGAAACTTAAATGACAAATCAAAATCAAGCTATTCCAGCAATCGAAAAAAATCAAGCTAAACAAGCCTTCGTCGGTCTACAAATGCTTTTCGTTGCATTTGGTGCACTCGTGTTGGTTCCACTCATTACTGGGTTAAATACTAATACCGCATTATTAACAGCGGGTATTGGTACTTTATTATTCCAACTTTGCACAGGTAGACAAGTCCCTATTTTCCTTGCTTCTTCTTTTGCTTTTATTGCACCTATTCAATATGGCGTTGCCACTTGGGGAATCGCCACGACAATGGGCGGCTTAGTATTCACAGGTATGGTGTATTTTGCGCTTAGTACCTTAGTGAAATTAAAAGGTGCCGGCGCATTACAGCGCGTTTTTCCACCTGTAGTTGTAGGTCCCGTTATCATTATTATTGGAATGGGATTAGCCCCAGTCGCAGTAGATATGGCATTAGGGAAAAATAGCAATTATGAATATAATGATGCCGTTCTCGTTTCAATGGTCACACTACTCACGACATTATGTGTTGCTGTTTTTGCTAGAGGGATTATGAAGCTGGTTCCAATCATGTTTGGGATTACTGTTGGTTACGTTTTATGTTTATTCTTAGGTCTGATCAATTTCCAGCCAGTTTTAGAGGCACCTTGGTTTAGTATCCCTGAAATTACAACGCCAGAATTCAAACTTGAAGCGATTTTATATCTATTACCAATTGCAATTGCGCCAGCAGTTGAACATGTTGGCGGAATCATGGCAATTAGTTCAGTCACAGGCAAAGACTTCTTACAAAAACCGGGGCTACATCGCACGTTATTAGGTGATGGTGTGGCAACAAGTACTGCGGCATTCTTAGGTGGTCCACCAAATACAACGTATGCAGAAGTTACAGGTGCAGTCATGTTAACTCGTAATTTTAACCCAAACATTATGACTTGGGCTGCCGTTTGGGCAATTGCAATCTCATTCTGTGGGAAAGTTGGCGCCTTTTTATCAACCATTCCTACTATTGTGATGGGTGGGATTATGATGTTAGTGTTTGGTTCTATCGCAGTTGTAGGAATGAGTACACTTATTCGCGGTAAAGTAGATGTGACCGAAGCACGCAACCTCTGTATTATCTCAGTCGTCATGACATTTGGTATTGGCGGCATGTTTGTAAACTTTGGTGAGGTTTCATTAAAAGGAATTAGCTTATGTGCAGTGGTTGCGATCTTACTCAATTTAATTCTACCAAAAGCGAAAAACACTTTCGTCGAAGACAATCAATAAAGAAAATTAGGGTTAAGCCTTGCTTAACCCTTCCTTTTTCGTTTACTCTTAACACTCTTTGTCCGCATTAAATAGGCTATTTTTTGTTAGATAATTTTCAATTACCTTTACCTATTCATCAACTTGATGATGAAACGTTAGAGAATTTTTACCCTGACAACAATTTATTGTTGCTCAATTCATTGCGTAAAAATTTTGCCCAACCGGAACAACAATTCTTTTATATTTGGGGAGAACAAAGCAGTGGTAAAAGCCATTTATTAAAAGCAATTACTAATGAGTTTTTCATTCACCAGCGCCCTGCGATGTATGTGCCTTTAGAAAAATCGCAATATTTTTCTCCTGCCGTATTGGAAAATCTAGAATACCAACAATTAGTTTGTTTAGATAATTTGCATGCGGTTACAACAAATTTAGAATGGGAATTAGCTATTTTTGATCTATTTAATAGAATTAAAGCTGTTGGTAAAACAATTTTAGTGATTAGTGCTAACCAGTCACCAACTGCACTTAGGATGAAATTACCCGATCTGGCTTCGCGTTTACGTTGGGGCGAAAGCTATCAACTCAATCCATTAAATGATCAACAAAAAATTCACGTATTACAACAAAATGCACATCAACGTGGTATTGAGCTACCAGATGAAGTGGCTAGCTTTCTCCTCAAGCGTTTAGCACGCGATATGCAAACTTTATTTGATGCACTAAGAAAGCTAGATCATGCGTCATTGCAAGCACAACGCAAACTCACGATTCCTTTCGTTAAAGAAATTCTAAATTTGTAAAAAAAGACCGCACTTTAATGCAGTCTTAACAAGATATGAACGGCTTTAGTACCAACGACTATAATGATAACCTATGCTTGGCACCAATACTACCGATGGTTGTTGGTATCTTGGGCGAGATTCAGCTTTTGGACGATTGTCGCTGGCATTTAATGGATACTCAACTTCTTTTGAATAAGCCTGCTTTTTACTTACTGGCACTGTATCACCGCTTTTTACTCGCTGGTTATACTGTTCTAATGTTTTCAAATCCATTTGCACATTCGTTTGCTCAGCTTTTTGTGCACAACCAACTAACAACACGATAGCAAATAATAGGACTAACTTTTTCATAAATACTCCTCTCATCATTTAGCGACAAATTACACCAGATAACATATTCTTACGATGTTGAATGTTTTGATCTGCCAAATTCTTACCTTGCTTATTTTCCTCTGCTTGCACTTTTTTCGCCAACTTAGGATCTTGAATATAAAACACTGGTACATACTGCATATTTTTAGCATCTGCTTTTGATGAAACGGTTGCCGTCGAAATATTGGTATAATACTCTGCTTTATTAACTGGCACGACATAATAGGTAGTCGCATCAGTCACATCAACACCTACTCTTGAATTAAACCCCTTGCAAATACCCGCGCCTGATTCAAAAATAGTATGTGAGAATTTTGTTTCATTAATTTGGAATACTTCAAATTCAATACTTTTACCCAATGCTTCTGCATCTTGAATATCCATCCCTGGATTTAACTTACGTGTAGAACTACGATTGACATAAGCGATATGAGTCGGTTGTTCATTATGGATATCTAATAAAGAGCGTTCGTCGCTGTGCTGTGTTTCTGGTGAACCGTAAGTTTTCGTAAAAGAATTCTCAGAAATATGGATAAACCAAGACTCTGCAAAACTGACATTAGATAATAATAAACTTGCAAACAACAATACTTTAAAATGCATTTTTTCTCTCATATTTCATATAATTCTAAAGGTAAACCGTCTGGATCTCGAAAAAAAGTAAAACGCTTACTTGTGATAGGATCTATCCTAATTGGTTCACAAACAACGCTATTATGTTGTAAAAATACAACAGCCGCATTAAGATCTTTTACGCTGAAAGCTAAATGGCGTAACCCACAAGCCTCTGGATTTGTTACACGTAAAGGGGAATTTGGAAAAGAAAATAATTCAATTTGACTACCATCGCTCAACTTCAAATCAAGCTTATAGCTCCCTCGTTCAGTGCGATAAGTTTCTTTAATGATTTCTGCACCTAAAAGCTCGGTATAAAACTGCTTCGACTTATGATAATCAGATACAATAATCGCAATATGATGAAAGCCGATAATTGGCGATTTCATAGTTTTCCCTTTTAAAAAATACCATTGATTATACGCCTTTTATATTAAATGTAAAATAAGAGAGGAACTCCACTTTTACTTACAACGTAAATATCAAATTCCCCATTGATAGAAAAATCAGTAACTTAATTATTGTTTAGGCACAAGTTGTTCATGTTTCTCTGCGTCTTGTGCCTCTTGCGAAGCTCTTGCTGAATGGATACTACGCTCAATTAGCGCTTTTCTTGGATCATCATCACCAAGTAAACGTAACATCATTGACCAAGTCACTGCAGCCATTTTGTAATCTTCTACTTCAAAATAACGAAAAGCAAGCAAACCTAAAGCCTCAAGATTGCTATGATCTTGGCGAATGACTTCTTTTAACAAGTTATCTCCCTGTGATTTATCCGTTGGATCTTCAGAAAACATCAAGATACGTGCATAAGATAACTTATATTCATTATTGTCAGGTTCAAGTTTATTTGCTCTCGCATAGCTATCTAATGCCAATTGAGCTTTATCCGTATTCATTGCTACTTGCCCAAGTAACCACCAACTTTTAGCATCCTGAGGCGATTTTTGTAAATGTAAACGCAATGCCGTAGAAAATTGCTGTAATTCACTCTCTGTTAACGGGTTATTCTGTTCATCTTTCAAACGCTCATAAAAGTGCGGTAACTTTTGATAGGTTTTTTCTAACATTGCTTCGGCTTGCCATGAGCCAACGCTTAAATAAGTTATCGTTGATAAAATACCTAATGTCAGCAAGCCAGAAACAAACCATAGTCTGCCATAGCTTTTTTGTGCCATTGATTGCGGTTTAGTCGTAGCAGGAATATCTTCTAATAACGCTTGTTGCAATTCTGTTTTTAACTGTTCTGCGTTAACTAACAAACCTTGCGCTTCATCACGCTCAATTTCTGCTAAACGCTGAAAATACAGCGCTTTATTTAATTCATCACGTTTCACTGCATGCGCTGCTGTACGGATTGGTTTTACTGTTTTAAACAGCGGATAAAAACAAATTAATGCCACAACCAGTGTCAATACTGTTACACTTAACCAAAAACTCATGATGTTTTCTCTTTTAACAAATCTTGCAAACGTTGTTTCTCGTCATCACTCAACATTGACTCAGGATCCACCGCACTTTGTACAGCTTTGGGTTGGCGACGAAACAACACAACCACCCCTAAAATAACCAACATGGTAGGAATGACCCATAATGCAATGGTTGCCACCGTAAGTGGTGGATCATAAGTGACAAAATGACCATAACGCTCAACCATATAATTCACGACATCTTGCTTAGAATGCCCTTCTTGTAATAATTCAAGTACTTTATGCCGCATATCAACTGCAATAGTCGCATTTGAATCAGCAATATTATTATTTTGGCATTGTGGACAACGTAGTTCTTGTGTTAAAGCATGATAATCTTTTTCTTGTTCTACTGAACTAAAATTAAGCGCATCTATCACAGCAGTGCTTGAAAAGCTCAGCAATAATAAGAAAAGCGCGGTCAGTTTTTTCATTATTTTGCCTCCATTAGCTTTTGATAAATAGGCTGCAATTTCTCACGCCAGACTTTTTCATTTATATCACCAGCATGACGATAATGAATTACGCCTTTACCATCAATGATAAAGGTTTCAGGTGCCCCATACACTCCAAGATCGAGTCCCAATGCACCTTTTTCATCTTTCAACACAATTTGATAAGGATTACCTAACTCTTTCAACCATTTAATCGCTTTATCAGTTTTATCTTTATAATCTAAACCGATAATCGTCACCCCTTGCTGTGCCAAATAGTTCAAATACTGATGTTCCGCATAGCAAGTTGGACACCAAGTTGCCCAGACATTTAACAAAATCGGTTTACCTTGCTGAAAAATCTCTGCGTTATGTTGCTTATTTTCTAATAGATCAGGTGCCATTTTTATTGGCACAGCTTTGCCGACTAAAGCAGATTCCAATGCCTTAGGATCATCACCTTGTGCATTACGTTGCAATTGCACTGCAAATGTAATAACTAATACACAAAATAACATTAAGGGAAGATAAAGTTTTCTATTCATTATTCACCCTTTTTTAATAACTTAGAAAAACGATAGCGGCGATCAAACATGCAAAGTAATCCACCTAGCACCATAAATACACCACCAAACCAAATCCAACGGATAAATGGTTTATAATATAAGCGTAATGCCCAAGAACCATCTCCTAAACTTTCACCTAATGCGACATAAAGATCACGGCTGAATCCCCAATCGATAGCGGCTTCAGTCATCGTCATTTTACTGACTGTATAAAAACGTTTTTCAGCAAATAAAATCGCTTCGACCTTACCATTTTTAGCAATATCGACTTGTGCTTTACCACCTAAATAGTTAGGTCCATTCGCTTCAGTAATACCTTGGAAAGTAAAATGATAATCCGCAATTTGTACAGTATCACCTACATTCATGCGCACATCACGTTCCACACTATAGTTTTGGCTAAAAGCAATTCCCCATACAGACATCGCTACCCCTAAATGCGCTAATACCATACCCCAATGAGAACGAGAAAGCTTAGTTAACCCAACAAAGAAACTCGAGCGATGTGTTGCGCGTTGGTGTAATTCATATAAACTCAATATCACAATGAACACCGCCATCATGCAACCTAATACTGCGCTTACCGTAATACGATTATGTAAAAAATAAGGTAACACAACGCCTGCAATCAACATGACAAGCAAGCTAAGTAGTACAGGGGTTCGAATCGCTGAGAATTCATCACGACGCCACTTCACTAAAGGTCCAATACCGAGTAATAGTGAAAACGGGATCATAATAATTAAAAACATTTGGTCAAAGAATGGCGCACCAATAGAAATTGTACCTAACCCTAGTTGTTTATGCACTAAAGGCAGCAACGTGCCTAAAAACACGACGGAAAGCGCCGTCATTAATAAAATATTATTCAGTAACAACATGCTTTCACGCGAATAACGTTCTGCATTATCTCGTGAACGAATTTGACTCCCTTTATAAGCATATAAAGCCAACGACCCACCAATCACTACAATCAAATAAGCAAGAATATACAACCCACGTGTTGGATCAGAGGCAAAAGCGTGTACTGAAACTAAAATCCCTGAACGAACAAGGAAAGTCCCTAGTAAGCATAACGAAAAAGCTAAAATCGCCAGTAATACAGTCCATGCTTTAAAAGAACCGCGCTTTTCAGTCACAGCTAATGAATGTAATAATGCTGTTCCCGCAATCCAAGGCATGAACGAGGCATTTTCGACAGGATCCCAGAACCACCAGCCTCCCCAGCCAAGTTCGTAATATGCCCACCAAGAGCCTAACACAATACCTAAAGTTAAAAATACCCAAGCAGCCATTGTCCAAGGGCGGGACCATCTTGCCCATGCAGTATCAAGCTTACCCGTCATTAAGGAAGCAATAGAAAAAGCAAAAGCAACAGAAAAACCAACATAGCCCATGTAAAGTAATGGTGGGTGGAAAATTAATCCAACATCTTGTAATAGCGGGTTGAGTTCTTTGCCATCAACAGGAAAATCAGGAAAAGTACGATTAAATGGATTAGAGGTAAATAATACAAAAATCAGGAAACCAATACTAATGATCCCCATAATACCTAACACACGAGCAACTGCTTCTTGAGGCAATTGTTTACTAAACAAGGCAACCGCTGCCCCCCATAAAGTTAATAGCCAAATCCATAATAAAAGCGAGCCTTCATGAGAACCCCAAACCGCAGATAAACGATAATGTAAAGGTAAATTTGTGTTTGAATTATTTACCACATATTGAACAGAAAAATCATTTACGGCAAATAAATAAGATAGCGCAATAAAAGCGACAGTTAAACTAATGAATAAACCATAAGTCATTGGACGAGCTAATGACATTAACTGTACATTGCCTTTTTCAGCCCCCCATAAAGGAAAAATTGCCACCAGTATAGCGATGGCAAGACTTAACGCTAAAGCATAATTTCCTAATTCAGCGATCATTTTTGACCTTCTCGTTCGGTTTTATATTCATAAGCTTTTTCTTGGCGATCACGTTCACTTTCACCTTTGAGATCAGAGATTCCCATTGGCTTATGCACTTTTTGCATTTGTGCATCCAGTTCAGGCGGCACATAATTTTCATCATGTTTTGCCAAGACTTCGGTTGCGGCTAAAACAGTCGGTGCTTTCAACACCCCTTGAGCAACAATGCCCTGTCCTTCGCGAAATAAATCAGGCAAGATCCCCTCATATTCCACTGTAATAGAAGGACCAATATCATTAAGATCGAATTTGACTTTTAAACTCGTTGGATCGCGTTCAACAGTGCCTGCAACCACCATGCCACCAACACGCAGACGTTGACCAACTTGCGGTTTTTTATTGCCATCTTCTTCTTTGCCATACACAATTTCAGTTGGCGTATAAAACAAATCAATATTTTGGCGTAATGCATACAAAATTAAACCCGATGCAACAGAAACACCGAGTAAAACAAAAAGAACAATTGCCATTCTCGATTTACGTCTTGGGTTCATAGTGCACCTCTTGATTCATTTTTTTGTAAACGTGCTTGGCGTTGTTGTTCACGAATAACCTCTTTTAAGATCGATTTTCGTTCTTTTATACTTTGTACAATCAAAATCACGACAGCAACCAAACTAATACCATAAGCTAACCAGACATAAAAGCCGTAGCCACCCATACTAAAAAAATCATTCCAAGTTTCAAAAAACATCTTTTCCCCCAACACTTACTTCAGGTTATTCGCTAAAGCCTGTACCCAAGGACGTTTACTGTCCTCTCTCACTAAAGCAGTACGATAACGAATTAAAGTTAACCAAATATAAAGCATCATAAAGCCGAAAATACATAAAATTAATGGAATCAACATCGGTGTGGCTATAGATGGCTTTTCAAATTTAGTAATGCTTGCGCCTTGATGCAACGTATTCCACCACTCTACTGAGAAATGAATAATAGGTAGGTTAATCACCCCAACTAAGCATAAAATACCTGCGGCTTTCGCACCGACAGCACGATCTTGAAACGCAGAATATAATGCCATCACACCTAAATATAAGAAGAACAGAATCAATTCAGAAGTCAAGCGTGCATCCCAAACCCACCAAGTTCCCCACATAGGTTTACCCCAGACCGCCCCTGTCACTAAGGCTAAGAAAGTAAATAA
The DNA here is from genome assembly GCF_042681465.1 of Pasteurella oralis. Taxonomy (NCBI): domain Bacteria; kingdom Pseudomonadati; phylum Pseudomonadota; class Gammaproteobacteria; order Pasteurellales; family Pasteurellaceae; genus Pasteurella; species Pasteurella oralis. Next base: position 252,286 of record NZ_JBHUFP010000025.1, on the reverse strand, counting down.
CGCACCAATAGGCGCCATTGCAATCATTGCCAAGTGCGCCTGTTTAATTTGCCAGACTAACGCAATAAATGCAGCAATAGCCATTGAACCATACACGCCCATTGACCAAATTGCTGTTGGTACATGAACATACATAATACGGAAACTATTACCTTGCTGGTAATCTGCTGGTGCAAAGGCCAAGCCCCAAATGATACCAGTGACGAGTAAAAGCGCGGTCAAAATAGCAGTAATTGGCAAAAATTTACCACACAAATGGTACTGAGTTTCTGATTTTGCATAAGGGTGTAACCACTTCCACATAAAGCAATCCTTTTATTGATCTAAACTAATTCGTAATGCAGCCGCAACAGCAAAAGGTGACAAGGTCATTGCACCCGCTAAAATTGCACCTAAAATAGCGAGTTGCCCATGATATGGCATACTCAAACTCGCCGCTTCAAGCGTTGAAGCAGAAAAAATTAAAACTGGAATAAATAAAGGTACAACTAATAAACTTAATAGCACACCACCTTTACGTAATCCGACAGTTAATGCAACGCCAATCGCGCCAAGACAGCTTAACACTGGTGTACCAATTAACAATGTGAGTACTAATGCCCACCAAATTTGAATATCTAATGAAAGCAACAAAGCTGCAATCGGTGATAATAAAATTAATGGCAATCCAGTTAATAGCCAATGCGCAATCACTTTAGCTAGGGCAGTTAATGCTAAAGGTTGTGCTGTCAACATTAGTTGTTCTAATGAGCCATCAACAAAATCATCTCGGAATAAACGTTCGAATGATAATAATGCCGATAAGAGTGCAGCAACCCATGCGATTCCTGGTGCAATCCGTGATAATAATGTTGGATCAGGTCCAATAACTAAAGGGAATAAAGTAATCACAATCAAAAAGAACCACAGTGGGTTTAAAATTTCCGCTTGTTTGCGCATGGCTATGCGCAGTTCTCGTTTGATGATTTGAGTAAATATCATATTATGACTTAATTGTTATGCTAACTTGCTCACTTCACTAACAAGTCAATCCGTAAATTTATAATTTTCTAACCGCACTTTAGTGAGTAAATGGCTTTGCACATCTTGATGACTAGTGAAAATCACAATTCCCCCTTGCTGAACATGTTGTTCAAAAAGTGCGGTCAATACTTGCACACCCTTTTTATCAATCGCCGTAAAAGGTTCATCTAAAATCCATAAGGGTGCGTTAGATAGCCATAAGCGTGCTAATGCAATGCGTCGTTGCTGCCCAGCGGAAAGCTGCGCAGCAGGAATATCTTCGCGCCCTAATAATCCAACGGTTTCTAACACTTGCCACAATCTCTCTTCATCCTGCTCACAAGCACTAATATGTTGGTAAAACTTCAAATTTTCCCAAGCCGTTAATTCGGGTTTAATCCCTGAATGATGACCTAAATAGAGCAAATCATATTGATACGCTTCACGCTGTTTTTGAATCAGCTCATCATTCCAAAACACATTGCCTTCAAGTTGCTGGGCTAATCCCACTAAAATACGTAATAAACTGGTTTTACCAATACCATTATGCCCTTCAATTTGTACAAAATCGCCACTATTCACTATTAAATTTAATTCCGTAAATAATATTTTGTCGCCACGCTGGCAAGCTAGCTTTTCTGTTTTTAATTGATAAGATTTTTGCATAATTAATCAATTCCACCTATTAATGGCTCGCATTCTATCATAAGCAATAAACTTGGCGTAGTGATCGAACTCGGAAAATGCTACCTCTTTAGAGGTGGATCATAGGGTTTATTGATTTAAAACAAAAGTTATGATTTCTAACAAAAAAATCGCCTATTTATTCAATAGACGATTTCATTCATTTAAATAAAACTAGCTAATTAATTAGATCATCACTCGTTTTATTTCGTTCTTCTTCCAATAATCGTTGTATCATTTCTGCCATTTTTTGATCTTACAATTTACCTTCTTCTAGTATCGCTTCATTAGCAAAAAGTGATAATTCAGGCTCATATCAACTTGCCATTTTCCCCATGCCATTACACTTTCCTAGTTATCTATCCACAGAAACACGGTTAAAGCAATAAATAAAAAAGTGCGAAAATCAACCGCACTTTAGTCAACACAATATTTTGCTATCACATGATTTGGAAAAAATCATTTATACAGATAGATGGCTTGATAAGGCTTTAATGTCATTCTGGCTTCAGGTATGACATCTTCATCATAGTTATTCATCAAACAAGTAACATGTTGATTACACCACATTTGTGGTAGCGCAACGACTTGTTCTACTTCGCTTAAATTAGCCAAAATGAGTAATTTTTCATGTGTTGTTTGGCGTTGGTAGCACCATAACGCTGGATGTTCAGGTGCTAGATCTTGATAATCTCCCTCAGTTAAAATAGGCAATTTTTTCCGTAATGCAATCAATGCCTGATAAGTATAAAACACGGAATTTTTATCCGCTAAAGCGGCTTTTGCGTTAATGTGTGGATAATTTTTTGCTACATCAATCCAAGCTGTGCCCGTAGTAAATCCCGCCTGTTCTGAGTCATCCCATTGCATTGGTGTACGACCGTTATCACGGGATTTTTGTGCCAAAATTTGCATGATTAATGCTTCATCAATCCCTTTCTCTCGCAATTCTGCATAGGCGTTCAGACTTTCTACATCACGATATTGTTCAATCGTAGTGAAGTTTGGATTTGTCATACCAAATTCTTCACCCTGATAAATATAAGGCGTTCCTTGCAAACCGTGTAAGATCATCGCCAGCATTTTGGCTGACTGTTGATGCCATTGCCCTTCATCACCAAAGCGCGACACAATACGTGGCTGGTCATGATTACACCAGAACAATGCATTCCATGCCTGACCATGCATACCTTGTTGCCAATAGTTAAAAATAGATTTTAATTGCACATAATCTGGTTTGGCATAGCTCCATTTTTCACCTTTTGGATAATCTACTTTTAAGTGATGGAAATTAAAAGTCATCGACAGCTCTGTGCCTGCTAAATTGGCATATTGTTGGCAATTTTCTAATGTGGTGGAAGACATTTCGCCAACAGTCATCAAGCCATAAGGCGTTAACGCACGTTGATTTAATAATTGTAAATACTGGTGAATTTTAGGTCCATCGGTATAAAAACGACGTCCATCACCTTCGTTATCATCTTCAAATTGTTCAGGTTTTGAAATCAAGTTCACCACATCTAAACGCAAACCATCAATGCCTTTTTCTGCCCAAAACTGACAAATCGCAAACAATTCTTCACGCAATCTTGGATTTTCCCAATTTAAATCTGCCTGTTCTGGAGCAAATAAATGTAAATAGTACTTCTGTGCTTTATCAGACCATTTCCATGCCGAACCACCAAACTTAGATTTCCAATTAGTTGGTTCTTCACGCCAAATATAATAATCATGGTAAGCACTATTTGGATCTTCGCCTTCAACAAACCACGGATGAAAAGTAGAACTATGGTTAAACACCATATCCATTACAATTTTGATACCACGTTGGTGTGCTTGTGCAATTAACTGCTCAAAATCAGCCATACTGCCATAACTTGGATCAATATCACGATAATTAGCAATATCATAACCATTATCAATTTGTGGCGAAACATACATTGGGGTAATCCAAAGCCCATCAACGCCTAATTCTTTTAAGTAATCTAATCGCTTGATAATGCCTTGAATATCCCCTGTACCACTCCCTGTCGTATCTTGGAAAGATTTCGGATAAATTTGGTAAATCACGCCGTTTTGCCACCAATTTTTACTACTCATCTTGTTCCCTTATAAAATTGTATTGATATCAACTAACGAGTTAAATCAAAACTCCAGTCGATTAAATGATAAGCTTGTTGTTGTGAAAAAGTACTATTTAGACGCAAGCTAAACCAATGTGTTTTGTTCATATGGTAGGCGGGAAAAATCGCTTCACTTTGACGTAAACTATCAGTTCACATTTCAAATTAACAATATCGATTTGCTCTGCATCTGATAATCCTAAACTGACTGCTGGTACAGTCAAAATCAGCGCAAACCATTTACGGTTATGTTGATGACGTAATACCGCGTAATCAGGTTTATCTTGCCAAGGATAATCGGGGCAAATAGCATATTTATTCGCGATATATTCTAAAATAACGTCACGCGTTAACATCTATCCCCCCCTTTGAACAATGCTTTTATCTAAATTCTGTAAAAACAGACCGCACTTTCCCTCCAACTGAGTAAAAAGAGAAAGTGGAAATGATTAGCTCAAAGTACCTGCTTTTTCTTTACGTTTGTAAACAATCGTAGTGAGGATAAATGGCACCACAATCGCTGTTGCCATTGCTAAGGCATAAACAGCCCAATACTGATGTTGGATAGACAGAATTCCCGGTAAGCCACCAACCCCAATACTACTTGCTAAGACGCCCGCTAAACCACAAATTAAACCAGCCGCCGCAGACCCCACCATTGCACACAACATTGGGAAACGATATTTCAAGTTGATCCCATACATTGCAGGCTCAGTTACGCCTAAATAGGCGGAAATTGCAGCGGGTACTGACACCTCACGCGATTCTGCTGTCTTATTCACATAGATAATCGCTAGTACTGCGGAAGCTTGTGCAATATTGGATAGTGCAATTAAAGGCCAAACAGGTGTACCACCAATACTACCAATCATTTGGAAGTCAATGGCTAACGTCGTTTGATGCACACCAGTCACGACTAATGGGGCATATAAGAAACCGAAGAGTGCTGCGCCAATTGGGGCAAAATCACCTGTCATCGCATGTTTCACGACAAAAGCAACGCCATTACCAATTTCGCGACCAATAGGACCAATAATAGAGTGTGCAAGGAAAACAGCTAAGATAATTGATACGACAGGCACAATAACTAAATTCAAATAACTTGGCACAATTTTGGTTAAATAGCGCTCAATAAAGGATAACGCTAATCCTGCCATAATCGCGGGAATGACCTGTGCTTGATAACCGACTTTTTCAATTGCCATGAAGCCAAAATCCCATGCTTCTGGTAGCTGTGAACCTAATGCATAAGAGTTCATTAATTGCGGCGAAACAAGCGTTACCCCCAATACGATACCTAAAATAGGCGATGTCCCCATTTTGCGTGCAATTGACCAACAAATACCAACTGGCAAGAAGTGGAAAATCGCTTCACCAATTAACCATAAGAAACTGTGCATACTTGCCCAAAATGCACTAATATCCACGAGTGTTTTAGTGCCATCTTCAAACATTTTGATGTCACCAATCACGTTACGGAAACCTAAAATCAAACCACCGCTAATCAATGCAGGCAATAATGGGATAAAAATATCGGCTAAATGAGAGATACTGCGCTCATACCATTTCTGATTCTGACGGGCAGCCGCTTTGATTTGCTCTTTATCTGCATTAGCAAGACCGGTTTTTTCAAGCAAAATCTTATAGTAATCACCCACTTCTTGCCCAATGACGACTTGATATTGACCGCCTGTGGCAAAACTGGCTTTTACCATTGGTAAACTTTTAAGCTTTTCCGCATTTGCTTTTGCATCGTCATTTAAAATGAAACGTAAACGAGTAATACAATGCGTTACCGCTGCAATGTTGTCACGACCACCAACATATTCAATGATTTTATCTACTGCATTTGGATCGATTTTTGCCATAAATAGCCTCTTTTTTCATAATCAAAGGGGGAAGAAATTAACTTATTGCGTATTATAAATATGTTGATTATTTAATCAATGGGAACGTTCCCAATTATAATCAAATAAATGCGATCAAGATCACAAATTTAATAAAAAGATCGAATCATCACATTAAAAAACTAATCGACAATCAAGACAGTGCTGTTGAATTGGCTGATTTTCCAGTAAAGCAACTAATTGTTTTACTGCAATTTCGCCGACTTGTGCGAAACCTAAATCAACACTTAACACATTAGGAAATAAGAAATGTAATAATGGGCTTTTACCCACTCCGCAAACTTGAATATGCGTTAATTGCTGTTCTTGCAAATATTTTAATGCGCCAATAGCTAAAGTATCAGTAGCACAAACCAGAGCAGAAACTTCTGGAAAAATGACCGCACTTGTATGCTGATAGGCCCACTCATAGCCCAATTCACCTTGTAAAGCGCAAGGTTGTAAATCATGCTGTTGGCAAAAATGCAAATAAGCTTGATGGCGGGCATAACCCGTTGTCATATCCCGATCATCCACACCTAAATAACTGATCTTGCGATGCCCTTGTGCATAAAGGTGTGTCATTAATAACTGCACCGCCTTCTGATCATCATAATAAACGGAAGAAAGTGAAGGATAATTTTTAGCAATGACAACCATTTTATGCTGCCAAGTTTGTAGGCTTTGTTCTTCTAATTCGCTGAAAGCAAATAAAATCACACCATCAACTCTGCGCTGATGAAAAAAAGCAAGATGCTCATCCACTAATTGTGGGTTAAATTGACTTTCGACAATGATAGGTTCACATTGTTGTGCATAAAGCAACGGTAAAATACTCGATAGTGCCTGATTTTCTGCTGTGGAAGATAAGCGAGTGACGATGATCCCAATCACACGATCGCTGACCCCTCGCATCGCACGTGCAGATTTAGAAGGTTGAAAACCATATTGCGCAATAATCTTTTGGACGCGCTCGCGGGTGTTATCACTGACATTAGGATCATTATTTAACACGCGTGAAACTGTCGATTTTCCTACCGCACTTAAACGCGCAATATCTTTAATAGTGAGCTTTGTCATTTTATTTCTGTAAATTCCGATAAGTTAACAAATAATAACAACTGACCGACACTACACTACAGCATGCCATAGTTAACAACATTGGTGCTGCGCTTTTCATCGGCATTAATGCGACTAACGAACCCACTATTGCCCCTGTACCAAAACGTACACTGCCTACCATAGAATTTGCTGTACCTGCCATTTTAGGAAATTTTTCTAAAATAGAAGCCATTGCATTAGAAGAAATTAATGGATTTTGCCCTGCAAAAATAGCTAAACAAAAAGTCATTGGCCAAAAGCCAAGATCAAAAAGCGAAACCAGTACTAAACCGATCGCTGCTATAAATTGAACCATTAAACCTGCTCTTAACATGACTTCCGTTCCCACTTTGTTGACAATTCGTCCATTAATAAAAGATCCAATAGTCATCACCGCAATATTAAACATAAAAAAATAGCCAAATTGATCGACAGGTATACCATAAAGCCCAACATAAACAATGGAACCAGCCGTAATTAAGGCAAATAAGCCACCAAAACCAAAAGCAGAAGCAAACATGTAACCAAGTACTTCTTTTTGCTGACAAAGCGTGAGAAAGTTTCGCCCAACAACACCTAATCTTAAAGGAATTCGTTGTGCTTTATGATGAGTTTCAGGAATAACTAGGAGCACCAATAGACAGGATACTACCCCCATAAAACCGATTACATAAAAAATAGCATGCCAATGTAGCCAAGAAACTAAATGCCCTCCTAAAATCGGTGCCAGTAAAGGAGCTAACATAAATACAAGCGTAATTGATGACATGATTTTTGATAACTCATTCTTATGAAATAAATCACGTAAAATCGCACCCACTAATACTACGGGTGCCGCACCAAAAAAGCCTTGTATGAAACGAAGCGCAGTAAAATTTCCGATCGAATTGATATGCGTTAAAACCAATGCAGCAATAGCACTGACTGTCACACCTAATAAAATAATAGGTTTACGCCCATAGCTATCCCCTACCGGTCCCCAAAAAAGTTGCCCAATTGCCATCCCAGCAGCAAAAAAAGTCAATGTATGTTGTACTTGCTCTGGTGTCACATTCAAATCTTGTGCAATTAGCAAAAACGCTGGCAAATACATATCTACGCCTAAAGGAGGTAACATAGATAAAATGCCCAATGTGACAATAAAAATAGCACCTGCTTTGCCAGATTTTTGTTCAGTCAACATATCATCCTTTATCAAAACACATTATTTCTTGTTCACAGAGGGTACGATATTCTCCCTCCGCTAAATTTTCGTCTAATTCAACATCCCCTATTTTCCAGCGATGTAAACCAACGACTTTATTACCTAACGCCGCAAACATCCGTTTAACCTGATGGTAACGCCCTTCACTAATCGTTAAATTTACGTTGTAATCATCAATAATTTCAAGTTTTGCAGGTTTGGTTGGTAATTTCTCACCACGTAATAAAATACCTTCAGCACAAGCTTGTTGATAGTGACTTTCTACAGGATCAGCAAGCGTCACTAAATAAGTTTTTTCACAATGATATTTTGGCGAAGTAATTCGGTGTGACCATTGCCCATCATCCGTTAGCAAAACTAAGCCTGTTGTATCCACATCCAAACGCCCCGCACTATGTAATTTGCTTGCCAGAGAATAGTCAATCAATTGATAAATCGTGGCATAATCACCATCATCATGAGAACAAACATAGCCTTGCGGTTTATACAACATAATATACTGTCCAGCTTCAATCCAAGACAATCGCTCACCATTAAAACAAATTTGATCTGCAGAATTCACTTTTAGTGCGCCACTTTTTTCGATTTTGCCATTTACTGTCACCACACTTTGCTTTAAGGCTTTATTTGCTTGTGAACGTGTTAATCCTGTATTCTCAGCTAAAAACTTATCTAATCGCATTTACAATCCTAACTTCTTATCCTAATACACCAAGTTATCTACTCAAGTATTCTACTACTTTTCCGCGACAAAGCGACATGTTGTCAAAAAATAAGCAATAACACTTTGTAACTAAAATATGAATACTGTGTTTCATATCACATTTTTTATTGTTATTTTATTTATAATGTTGAATCTCAATCTTTATTTATCTATCCACAAGAGGACTGTTTTATGGATGCACAATTACGCCAAGCTGCACTTGATTTTCATGAATATCCAACACCGGGGAAAATTGAAGTAACCCCAACTAAATCTCTCGCCACACAACGTGATCTTGCGTTAGCTTATTCACCGGGTGTTGCGGTTCCCTGTTTGGAAATTCAAGCTGATCCTGCTGCCTCTTATCGTTATACCTCACGTGGTAATTTAGTCGCAGTGATTTCTAATGGTAGTGCTGTATTAGGCTTAGGCAACATTGGGGCGCTCGCAGGCAAACCCGTCATGGAAGGAAAAGGTGTCCTTTTTAAAAAGTTTGCAGGGGTAAACGTATTTGATATCGAAATTGATGAAAGTGATCCAGATAAATTAGTTGATATTATCGCCTCACTTGAGCCTACTTTTGGTGGTATTAATTTAGAAGATATTAAAGCGCCTGAATGTTTTTATATTGAACAAAAACTACGTGAGCGCATGAAAATTCCAGTCTTCCATGATGACCAACATGGTACTGCGATTATTAGTGCTGCTGCAGTACTAAATGGTTTACGTATCGTAAAAAAAGATATTGCTAAAGTAAAATTAGTGGCTTCTGGTGCAGGTGCTGCATCTATCGCATGCTTAAACTTATTAGTGAGTCTTGGCTTACCACGTGAAAACATTGTGGTATGTGATTCCAAAGGGGTAATTTTCCATGGTCGTGATGAGCGAATGGATGAAACCAAAAAACGCTATGCCATTACAGATAATGGCAAACGTACACTCACTGAAGTGATTAATGACGCAGATATTTTTTTAGGCTGTTCTGCCGCGGGCACATTGACACAAGATATGGTCAAAACGATGGCTGCAAACCCATTAATTCTTGCGCTTGCTAATCCTGAGCCAGAAATTTTACCACCACTCGCGAAAGCAGTTCGCCCTGATGCAATTGTGTGTACTGGTCGTTCCGATTATCCAAATCAAGTCAATAATGTACTTTGCTTCCCATTTATTTTCCGTGGCGCACTAGATGTGAGTGCAACTGCGATTAATGAAGAAATGAAACTAGCGGCAGTCCATGCAATTGCTGATCTTGCCTTAGCAGAACAAAGCGAAGTAGTCACATCAGCTTACGGCGAAACTGAGCTGTCTTTTGGTCCAGAATATTTAATTCCAAAACCATTTGATCCACGTCTGATTGTCAAAATCGCACCAGCAGTAGCCAAAGCGGCAATGGATTCTGGTGTCGCCACGCGTCCAATTACGGATTTTGATGCTTATATCGAAAACCTGACACAGTTTGTATATAAAACAAACTTATTTATGAAACCTGTGTTTGCCCAAGCAAAACAAAATAAAAAACGCGTTTTACTGACTGACGGTGAAGAATCACGTGTGCTACATGCAGTACAAGAAATTGCTACGTTAGGTATCGCCAATCCTATTTTACTTGGACGCCCAACTGTCATTCAGCAAAAAATCAAACAACTTGGCTTGCAACTACAAGAAGGACGAGATTTTGAATTAATCGACATTGAAAATAATCCTTATTTTGAAGAATGTTGTCATGCTTATTACAACTTACTCAAACGTAAAGGTATTACGCCTGCTGGTGCCCAGCGCAAAATGTTACATAACCCAACGGTTATTGGTGCCACTTTATTAGAACTAGGTAAAGCAGATGCGATGTTATGTGGTCTGGTCGGTCCTTATGCTTCACATTTAAGCAACATTAAAGAAGTGATTGGTGTCCAACCTTGTGTACCGACGCCTGCCACCGTCAATGGATTAGTGTTATCAACGGGTAATTTGTTTATTACAGATACCTTTGTCAATCAAAATCCAACTGCACAAGAGCTTGCTGAAATTACAATTATGGCAGCAAATGAAGTGAGTCGTTTTGGTATTGAACCGCAAATTGCACTCGTGTCACATTCTAACTTTGGTACTTTTGATGATCCAAGTGCGGTCAAAATGCGCGAAGTTTTAACTCTAGTGAAGGAAAAAGCACCGCACTTAATCATTGATGGCGAAATGCATTGTGATGTCGCTTTAAATGAGAAATTGCGTCAGGACATCATGCCAGACAGTCCATTAAAAGGCGCGGCAAACCTATTGGTGATGCCAAATATGGAAGCCGCACGGATCAGTTTGAACCTATTACAGGGCACCGCCACTCCAATTACAGTCGGACCAATTTTAATGGGGATGAATAAACCAGTTCATATTCTCACCTCCGCGTCTTCTGTGCGCCGGATCATTAATATGGTCGCGATTGCGGCAGCCAATGTTGAGTCCACTTGTAAGTAGTGGATAGCAAAATCAGGGCAGAGGTAAAAATCTGCCCTGAGATTTTTTGTGTTAACTGCAGAGAAATAATGATCTCAATCAATTTTCCTGTTAAAATCTTGTTACTTTTTTGGCAATAATGCCCTTACTTTTATTCAATAAAGGAAATAATTATGTCTTATACTCTACCTGAATTAGGCTATGCCTACGATGCATTAGAACCCCATTTTGATGCAATGACGATGGAAATCCACCATTCTAAACATCACCAAGCTTACATTAATAATGCCAATGCGGCATTAGAAAACTTACCTGAGTTTGCAAGCGCTTGCCCAGGTGAATTATTAACCAAGTTAGCACAGGTACCAACTGATAAATTCACCGCATTACGCAACAATGTAGGTGGTCATTTAAACCATACTTTATTCTGGAAAAGCTTGAAGAAAGGAACAACTTTACAAGGTGAATTAAAAGATGCTATCGTGCGTGACTTTGGTTCAGTTGAAGCATTTCAAGCAGAATTTGAAAAAGCGGCAGCAACGCGTTTTGGTTCTGGCTGGGCATGGTTAGTTTTACAAGCTGATGGTAAATTAGCCGTAGTTTCGACTGCAAACCAAGATTCACCAATCATGGGTAAAGAAATCGCAGGCTGTGAAGGCTATCCATTATTAGGTTTAGATGTGTGGGAACACGCGTATTACTTAAAATTCCAAAACCGCCGTCCAGACTACATCAAAGAATTCTGGCATGTGGTAAACTGGGATTTCGTTGCAGAACGTTTTGCTAAAAAAACAGAACATTGCAACTGTTCAAACTAATTTCTACTCAATCCCCTCAAGCGAGGGGATTTTTTTATTACAAAATTTCACGAAAACAGACCGCACTTTTTCTCTATTTTATGAGAAAGATCACATTCTCTGAGCAGAAATCGCTAGAGAAGCAGCCACAATTTCTCTAGAATGAATACCCTCCTAATTTTTCTCATTTCTACATTAAGGAGTCATTATGGATAGAAGACGTTTTCTACAATTAGGTGCGTGCAGTATTTTAACGTTTACTGCATCTAAATATGTATCTGCTGCCGCGCAAAATGCCGTTTCATTACGTGTTATCGCAACAACAGATGTACACAGTTTCTTAACAGATTTTGATTATTACAAAGATGCACCAACGGAAAAGTTTGGCTTTACTCGTACAGCATCGTTAATCAAACAAGCACGCAATGAAGTACCAAATAGCGTGCTAGTCGATAATGGCGACTTAATTCAAGGCAATCCAATTGCAGATTATCAAGCAGCTAAAGGTTATAAAGAAAATAAATCAAACCCTGCTATTGATGCATTAAATGCCATGCAATATGACGTAGGAACGTTAGGTAACCATGAATTTAACTATGGATTAGACTATCTTGATGATTCCATCCGTCAAGCCAAATTCCCAATTATTAATGCTAATGTGGTCAAAGCAGATTCTGGCGAGCCGCGTTACCAACCTTATTTTATCCAAGACAAAGCAGTTGTTGATAGCAATGGTAAAAAACACATGATCAAAATTGGCTATATTGGTTTTGTGCCACCACAAGTTATGATTTGGGATAAAGCTAATCTTGATGGTAAAGTACTTGCGCATGATATCAAGAAAACCGCTGAAAAATACGTGCCAATTGTAAAACAGCAAGGTGCAGACATCATTGTTGCACTTGCTCACACTGGTCCATCAGACGAGCCATACCAAGAAGGCGAAGAAAATGCGGCATTCCATCTTGCTGATGTAAAAGGCTTAGATGCCATTATTTTTGGTCATGCGCACCGTTTATTCCCAAACAAAGAATTTGCGAAATCAGCCAATGTAGATATTGCAAAAGGAACTGTCAAAGGCGTACCAGAAAGTATGGCAGGTTATTGGGGTAATAACATTAGTGTCGTCGATTTAACTTTATCACAAGTCAATGGCAAATGGTTGGTCACAGATGGTAAAGCGGAATTACGTCCAATTTATGATGCGGAAAATAAAAAAGCGACCGTTGAAAATCATCCAGAAATCAGTGCACTTTTAGCACCTGTTCACCAAGCAACCCGTGAATTCGTTTCTCAACCAATTGGTAAAGCGGATGACAATATGTACAGCTATTTAGCCTTAGTACAAGATGATCCAACAGTACAAATTGTTAACCAAGCACAAAAAGCCTATGTTGAGAATGTCGTAAAAGGTTTACCAGACTTAGCAGGTTTACCTGTTTTAAGTGCTGGTGCCCCATTTAAAGCAGGCGGTCGTAAAAATGATCCAACGGGTTACACTGAAGTAGATAAAGGTGATCTCACTTTCCGTAATGCAGCAGATCTATATCTCTATCCAAACACATTGGTTGTTGTAAAAGTCACTGGTGCTGAATTAAAAGAATGGTTGGAATGTAGCGCGGGTATGTTTAAACAAATCGATCCAAATAATGAACAACCACAAAGTTTATTAGATTGGGAAGGTTTCCGTACTTACAATTTTGACGTGATTGACGGTGTAGAATATCAATTCGATATCACTCAACCGGCACGTTACGACGGCGATTGTAAATTGATTAACGATAAATCACATCGTGTTATCAACTTAACCTATCAAGGCAAACCAGTAGATCCAAAAGCGGAATTCTTAATTGCAACGAATAACTATCGTGCTTATGGCGCTAAATTCCCTGGCACAGGTGATAACCATATTGTCTTTGCTGCACCAGATGAAAACCGTCAAATTTTGGCTAATTACATTTCGGCAGAAAGTAAAGCACAAGGTCAAGTTCGCCCAAGTGCAGATAAAAACTGGCGTATTGCTCCAATTAACACAAAAGCAAAATTGGACATTCGTTTTGAAACATCACCAAGCGAAAAAGCAAAACAATTTATTCAAGACAAAGCACAATACCCAGTAAAACAAGTCGGAACGGATGAAGTCGGATTCGCAGTCTATCAAGTCGATTTAACCAAATAACTTATTGCCATTACATAAAAAAGCAAAGTGTTCACTCACTTTGCTTTTTTTATCGCACGCTCATTATAACCAGCGTCTCACTTTCTGTTTATAATCTAAATAAGTTTGCCCAAATAAACGCTCTAATACTTGTTCTTCTTGTTTAATTTGCCACTTTGTCATGACCGCAACAAAAATAATGAAAAAAATGACCGCACTTAAACTCCCCAACCAGAGCGCCCAAGCTAATAGCAACAATGCTAAACTTAAATACATAGGATTGCGACTGATTTGATAAATGCCAGTCACCACTAATGTGGAAGTTTGCTCTAATGCAAGTGGACTCACCGTTGTTCTCGCTTGTAAAAATTGCCACAAACTCATCCCTGCAATTAACATACTCACTAAAACTAAACTAACTATCAGCCACAGCCATTGCGGAAAACTAATTAAGGCAGGAATATACGCCATCGCTATCGCACAGCATATAAACACAACGGGAGGAGGCAGTTTAACTTTATTCATCATGTGTTTTCCTTATCTACGATCCCACAAATAAAAAACCACTTTCTTGATACTGAGCTGCAACAAGTAAATGCATAACAACACAGGATAAAATAAAAATAATGCATAATCCGTAAATTGACTCAAACTCGCTAATATAAATAGCGTCATTACCACGATCTCAAAAATACTGCCACGATCATGTGTTCTTGCTAACCAATGCCCCACTAACGATGGTAATAAATAAAACCACAATAACATGCTGATTAAGCTATTCAAAATTAACAAAGGCAGCTCAGTCACTTTTTTAGGTGATGGTACGAAAGGTGTATTCATTTTGTCATATAAGCTGGCATAAACAGCAGGATAATATTGTGTCAAAAATAAATTACTATTAATCCAAACTAACGCCAACATAATAAGAAACGCATCTAATCCTGCATTTACTTCCTTCAAACCACATAGCAAAAATAGTCCAAATGCTGCTAGGTTATAACCAAACTTTTGCCAACCTGTTTCATTATCTACACAGCCCCATAAAAAACAGACAATAACAAAACATAACAAAGGTTGCTGTACGATGAAGCTATCTAATTGTTGAAAATAGAGTGGGATAAGCAATACAACAGGCAATATTACCCCCACAATCAACCTAAACTTCTGATTTTTTGGTGCAAAAAGCAAGATCATCGGAGCAAAAATAGAAAAGAGTCCCATCATCAATAAAAATAAAAAACTCGTAGCAAGTACTTGCCCAGAAAACCCTGCTTCAGCTTGAATAGGTAAAAAACACAAAATATACATCAGATAAGCGCGCAACAGTATTCTTAAATACTTACTGCGCTGATGTATTTTTAAAAAAGTAAAATTATATTCATCAAATAAAAAGCGGTAACCCTTTGGCTGCTCATAAAGCAAGAATGGATAAACTAAGAAAGTATAAAAAACATTAAGTAAAAAGTGACGACCTTTCGCTATTTGGCTCATCAATTTCTTTGCAACTGGATATTCTTCAACACCAAATGAGCTATCACTGACTAAATCTGCAATAAACAAATGCTCTCTCAATTGTTCTTGTTCATCAAAAGATAAAAAAGTGTCGACTTGGTAATCATCATGCCAATGAAAATAATTTGACCATTGCGCCCATAAATAAGGGTTTCCAATTAAATTGTGTTTTAAAAATTGCAATAATGACCAAGATGCATAATCGCTATCTTCCAAAGGTAAAAGTGCTAATTGCGCCTGAATCAACCCCCAATCTGCAATCAATCCTTGAACACCCGCTTGATCAAAACGTTGTTGTATATCGGCTAACACTTGATCTACTGAAGTTAATGCAATATTCATATTTTGTTGACTTGCTGGCTCATCAGTAGACTCAACCGCTAACAAAGTTGGTGCAAATGCTGATTCATCTTGTGTTGAAGCTGACTGTTCATCAGTTTGCTCGATAGCATGAAGAGTCGGCTCATGCTCAAAGCTCAGTAAAACATCATCTTGATTCGGAACGTCATCCAATAGATTACTTACTGCTAAATCAACCGCAACGGGTGGTTGTTCAAGTTCGATAACTACAGATTGCTGTTGTACATCTAATACAGCAATATCTTCCGTTGTATCCTGCCATTCCCATTCTTCTTGCTCTTGTTCTTGATAATAAGGTGCAATAGATAAAGCCTCATCAAAAGCTGCGCGTAATTGTTGATATCCTTCAGCATCTTCGTCAGGGCGTGTTATTTTGAGTTGCTTGGCGTAGGCACGACGAATCGTTCGCTCATCACTCGTCGGCTCAATACTTAAAATATCCCAACAGTTCATAAAAAATCACCGCCCACTTGCTTATAATAACCAACCACCATCGTAACGAGATAAAAACTCGCTAAAATGTTTTTGTGCTCGACGAATTTGAATTTCATCTTGGCTATCAAGCGCGGTTAAAAAGTATCCCATATGTTCACTAATTATTTGACGATTCTCACCTAAATATTCTTCATATAAGCGTTTTGCTTTCTCTAACAAGTAAATGTTTTGCTCTTGATCACGTGGATGTACCTTAAGTGCGGTCAATTTTTGGCGAGATTGCTCAATTTCCTCTACTGTTAAACTTTGTGCATTTTGTTGGAAAACATCAGATACTTGTAACTTTAAATCTTGATTACTAATATCCACTTCCAATAGTCCATTAGAATCATAACTAAAACGTACATCCACTAAAACTTCTCCCGCAGGTTTTGCAGGAACTTGGATACTCATCTCACCTAACTGCAAATTTTCTTTTGCCAATGGCGATTCACCTTGCAAGATTTCAAAGCGGATCTGTGTTTGATTATCAAATACCGTGCTAAAAGTTTGTACACGAGAAACAGGAACTGGCATATTACGCTCAATAATAGGGGCAAATTGCCCTCCGATATTGCGTCCATCAAATTCTTTTACTGTATTAGTGCCTAATGAGAAAGGCATCACATCAGTGAGCACAACTTCTTCTACGCTTGCATGACGCGCAATTAAAGCGGCTTGTACTGCGGCACCACGAGCAATAGCTTCATCAGGATGAATACTGGCTTGCGGAATGCGTTGAAAAAGCTGCCCAATCATGTTACGAATCATCGGCATTCTGGTTGCACCGCCAACAAGAATAATGCCATCAATTTGACTCGGACGTAATTTAGCATCACGTAATGCCCTTTCTAAAGGTTTACGTAAACGTGCTAACAACCCTTGCGAAGCTTGATGAAATTCATCAAAAGTCACTCGGGCAGCGTGTTCTTTTCCATCAATAACTAAG
Source organism: Pasteurella oralis (assembly GCF_042681465.1). Classification (NCBI taxonomy): domain Bacteria; kingdom Pseudomonadati; phylum Pseudomonadota; class Gammaproteobacteria; order Pasteurellales; family Pasteurellaceae; genus Pasteurella; species Pasteurella oralis. The sequence continues at coordinate 234,885 of NZ_JBHUFP010000025.1, read as the reverse complement.
GTAATATCAACAAATTTTTCCTGACTCAATGTACGCTTTGCACTTTCAAATATTTGCCAAAGTTCTTTATTTTCACTGATTTTAGCACGCTCTTTTTCTGTCAATGTTTTACAACGTTGCAGGAAACAATGATAAACCACTTGCACAAAATCTTCGCCGCCAAGATGATTATCACCTGCACTGGCAGACACCTGCACCACACCATCAAAGTAATCTAGAATTGAAACATCAAATGTCCCGCCTCCTAAGTCATAAATCATAAAGCGAGTATCATCTGGTTTTTCTTGTAAATTATAAGCTAGTCCTGCTGCAGTGGGTTCATTAAGCAAACGTAGTACATTTAACCCAGCCATTTGTGCAGCAGCTTTCGTCGCTTGACGTTGAATTGCATTAAAATAGGCTGGTACAGTAATCACGACATCAGTGACTTCTTCGTCTAAAAACGCCTCCGCATCTTCCTTCAAACTTTTTAAAATAAGTGCAGATAATTCTTCTGCACGAAACTGCTTTTGTCCTAAATAAAATACTTTATCCGTGCCCATAAAACGCTTAAAAGCAGCCGCACTTAAATGAGGTTTAGTCGATAAACGCTCACGAGCAGGCAAGCCAACTAAAAGAGAATCATCATCACCGACACTAATCACTGAAGGAGTTAAATAATGACCTAATCGATTAGGAATTAAACGTGTTTCTCCATCTATAAATTGCGCAATTAAACTATTTGTCGTACCTAAATCAATACCAATTTGCAATGCCATATTAAAAACCTTAAAACCATTCAATCAAAACAACAAAAATGCCCAAAATAGTTGGGCATTTTATCCTAAGCACGAAGATAGACTGCTTGCATGATTTCATGCGCTAAGTCTTCATTATCCGTTTTTATTATATACACAACATCCCCTTGCAAATCGGCAAATGCGCGTGGAGTTTCTAATCTTGCAATAATATATTGTCCGTATTTCTGATAGATATCCGCTTCAGAATAACAATATGTAATATCATAACGTCTTGATTGTGCTACACAAATCATCTCATCAAATACGCTAACTTTTTCACGATTACCAAGTACTGCACGACCATATTCTTTATATAAATCAATTTGATATGCCATATTGTAGATATCTAAAATATAAGAGCCAGGTGGACGATTATTATATTCAATCACCACATATTCATCATTAGGTAAGCGAAAAAATTCTAAATGGAAAAAGCGCTCTTTCATACCAAAAGCTTGAGTAATTGCTCGTCCATATTGCTTTAATTTTTCGTCGGCATTTTTGATAACATAATAACCAATATCATGTGTTCTCTTAAACAATTCCATTGGGCTAATGGTGTAGACCAAACTGGTTTCAAACAAAATATTCCCATTTTGATCCAATAATCCATCATAAGTGATAATGTCTCCCTCAACAAATGGCTCTAAAAAATAATCAAGTCCTTGCCATTGTTGTTTAAAATCAGCCACATCTTGTTTTGATGCTAATTTAAATGTACCACCAGCTCCCACACCAATATCAGGTTTTGCAATCAAAGGTAAGCCCAATTTTTTCACTGCACTATCAAGTTCTTTTTCTGTTCTAATTAATGCACCTTCAACAACAGGGACTGGAATAGACTGGAAAATCTTTTTCATTTCTGATTTACGTTTGGTTTTTAGCAAATCACTTGATTTCAAACCAAATACATTAAATTGTTCTCTCAATAATACGTCATTATTAAGCCAATATTCATTTTGTGATTCAATACGATCAATCGGTCCATGTTTATAAAATAGAAAAGCAACCGCTCTTTTTACTTCATCAATATCTTCAAGATTATTGACTCTAAAATATTCAGTTAAAGAAACACGTAAGTTTTCAGGTAGTTGCTCGTAAGGTTCTTGCCCTATGCCTAATACATTGATGCCTAATTCATGCATTTTTATGGAAAATGTTTGGAAATTTGCAGGGTAATAAGGTGAAATCACAATGTAATTCATAGGACCTCCTAAAAATTCAATTTATTTAAAAAATAAGGCATTTGGATCCGCCACCAATCCCAATCATGCGCGACATCATGTCCCCAAGTATCAAACCATGCGGGGATCTGTTTTGCAGCAAACGCTTGTTGTAATTGATAAAATGAAGGTAAGCCATCCTGTTCCCAAGCACCAAGGCCTGTACAAATAACAATATCAGCTTCACGATATTTATTTAAAAACCACTCATCTTGTTGCAGCCATAAATTCTGGCTTGGCGAGTTACGATAGACTAATGGATCATCACCATACTCACCAACAAAATAACGCACATCATAAACACCACTTAATGCAATAACTTTGTTAAACACATCTGGATGTTGTAAAAACACATTGACGGCATGAAACCCACCCATACTACAGCCAGTAACCATCATAGGTGCAAAATATTGAGTATGATGTTTAATAAAAGGAATCGCTTCTTCAATTAAGTAATTATCATAGGCTGTATGCATTTGGGCGCGATCATGAGGGTGCTTCCAATTCGCTAACCAACTCTCGCTATCAACACTTGATAACGTAAAAAACTGTACCGTTCCTTGATGAATAAATTGCTGGCAGGCGTCAATCATACCAAAATCAGCATATTCATTATGCGTACCACCTGAACTTGGGAAAACTAAAATAGGCAGTCCTGTATGACCATAACGATTTAATTTCATTTCTCGCTGAAGATGACCACTGTAGTGGCTTAAACGTTCAAAATGCATATTACCAATCCTGACTTAAAAAATATAAACAATTCGGAAGATGTTGTGCCCACTGTGTTTCTGAATGAATACCATTAGCAATAATTTCGAGTTTTATTTGATTTATCGGCATTCCTTTTTGTAATAAAGTTTGATAATAACTTAACGATGCATCAATATACAATTGCTGTATATTACCTGTCGTAAACTGGCTATCTGTATCATCACCTTCTTGCGTTCCCACTTGAATATAAACTTTTTGATTCAAATCTAAATCATGATTCTCAAAATAGCGTTGGAAATCATTTGGTGTCAACCAACTGGCTGATGAAAAAACACCTAAACAACCGATATAATTTGCATATTCTATCCCCATAAACTGAGTAATATTGCCACCCAATGAACTACCAATCATCGCTGTATATTCTTTCTGAGACTTAGTACGATAAGTGCTATTCACAAAAGGCATGACAACATGAATAATGAAATCCGCATATTCCCTACCTTTTCCACCAATATTTTCTCTTCCCAAATATACATTTGCATCAAATTGCCAAGCTGAATATTCATTGACACGATTAGCACCATCATTATCAATACCCACAATGATCATATCCGCCAACGCAACATTATTTTTAATCAAAGGAATCGTTTTCCAAGAATGTGCGCTAAAAGATTCTTTGCTGTAAAACACATTTTGCCCATCATGCATATAAACAACGGGGTAAAATTTATTTGGATTTACCGCATAATCTTTTGGTAACAAAACGCGAATGCGTCTAGACATAGTTTGATAAGGAACGGGTAATTGGTGGCTCTCAAGAGGTAAATAAAATTGTGTATCCATTTTTTTATTAATTCATTATTACAGTACAACAAAAGTGGCAATATAGCATAAAAATAATACAAAATGTGAAGATGATTTTAACAATTCTAGTCATAAAAAAATCCCCAAGTTTTTTGGGGATTTTTTCAATTCAATGAAAACTATAAATTATTTAACCGCACTTGCAACCATTGAGCTTCTAGAGCAGAGGCATTTTGCAGCGCTTGCTCATAACTGGCTTTAGCCGCAATTTTATCGCCTTTAGCAAGTAAAATATCGCCTGTTAATAAACTCTTACGACTATCCCAACTTGCTTCCTTAACCAATTGTAAACTTTCTAACGCAGCATCAAATGCTTGTTGTTGAAATTGCACAGAGGCTAAACGTAATGCGCTAATTGAAGATAGCGTTTGATCTGATGATTGTGCTAATGCCTGTTTTAATGACTGTTCTGCTTGAGCAAACTCTTCCTTTTCAACTTCTAATTTTGCTTTTTCTAATAACGCTAAAACAGCATAACTCGTTTTGTTATGTGCTTGTACAAACTGATCAATTTGTGCACTTTTAGTGGCAAAATCTTGTGAGCTATAAATTGCTTGCTCATAAAATACTGATGTTTGCTGAATCTTATTAGCTTGGTAACTCTGCCAATAATTCCAACCAAACACACCTGCAAATGCCACCACAATCGAAGCGATTAAGACTTTATAATTTTCTTTCCACCACGCTTTAATTTCATTTAGTTCTTGTTCTTCTTCTGGAGTATAAGCCATATTACTCTTTCCTCTTGCTTAAAAATGATTCTTAATGTAATCAACAACATCAGTCAATGCAAGTGTTTGTTGTTCCGCACCACCAAGTAAATGCTTCACCACAACCTGTTGATTTTGCACTTCGCTTTCGCCAATCACTAATGCTAACGTCGCTCCACTTTTATCTGCGCGTTTAAATTGCTTTTTAAAGTTACCACCACTGCAATGTAACATAGTACGTAAGTGCGGTAAGGTAGTACGAAGTTTTTCTGCTAATTGGAAAGCAGCAAGCGTTGTTCCTTCTCCTTGATAAACAAGATAAATATCGACGGCATTAGGCAAGCTAATTTCAGCATTCACCTCTTGTACCAACAACACTAAACGCTCTAGCCCCATTGCAAAACCAACTCCACAAGCAGCATGACCACCAAGCTGCTCAACTAAACCATCATAGCGTCCACCGCCGCAAACTGTGCCTTGTGCACCTAGTGCAGAAGTGACCCACTCAAATACGGTTTTATTATAATAATCTAAACCACGTACTAATTTAGGATTAATTTCATACGGAATACCTACCGCATCAAGTAACTCGCAAAGCTGGGTAAAATGCTCACGACTGTCATCATCTAAATAATCTAATAGTTTAGGTGCATCGTTTAACACCTCTTGTAATGCTTGATTTTTCGTATCCAAAATCCGTAACGGATTTTTCTCTAAACGTTCTTTTTCTTCCTCGCTTAATAACGCTACATGCTGCTGTAAAAATGCCACTAATGCAGAGCGATAATTTTTACGCGCTTCTAAAGAACCAATTGAATTCAGCTGTAAAGTCACATGCTGATCAATACCGAGTTCTTTCCATAAGCGTGCTGTCAAAATGATTAATTCAGCATCAATTTCTGGGTTAGCAATACCAAATACTTCGACACCAGCTTGATGGAATTGACGATAACGCCCTTTTTGTGGACGTTCATGACGGAACATAGGTCCCATATACCATAAACGTTGTTCATTATTATAAATCCAGCCATGTTCAATCGCTGCTCGCACGCAGCCGGCTGTTCCTTCTGGACGTAAAGTTAGCTGTTCATCATTATCCCAAAAAGTGTACATTTCTTTAGAAACAACATCAGTTACTTCACCAATCGCACGCGCAAATAAAGGGGTACTTTCCACGATAGGCATACGGACTTCAGAATAACCATAATTTTGTAAAACTGACCGCACTTTGCCTTCTACCCACTGCCATAATAGACTTTCAGTCGGCGAGCAGTCATTCATACCACGAATTGCTTGAATTGTTTTTGCCACAATAATATGTCCTACTTCTTTCTCTTGTTATTTTAAATAATTCTATTTTTTGGATCTTGTGTTGCCACACGCGCACGGATTTTGGCTTCTAATTGATTAATCAAATCATCATTATCAAAACGCTCTTTTTGACGTTCACCATCTAAATAGTAACCACTTTTCTTATTACCACCCGTCACGCCTAAATCTGAAACTAGCGCTTCTCCAGGTCCATTCACAACACAACCAATAATTGAAACATCCATTGGTGTAATAATATCTTCTAAACGTTGTTCAAGTGCGTTTACTGTACCAATAACATCAAATTCTTGGCGTGAGCAGGTTGGGCAGGCAATAAAGTTAATGCCACGTGAACGAATTCGCAGTGATTTTAAAATATCAAAACCCACTTTAATCTCTTCGACTGGATCAGCAGCTAATGATACACGTAAGGTATCGCCAATACCTTCAGCTAAAAGCATGCCTAAACCGACCGCACTTTTCACCGCGCCAGCACGCGCTCCCCCTGCCTCAGTAATCCCTAAATGTAATGGTTGTTTAATCGCTTTTGCTAATAAACGATAAGATTCAACGGCTAAAAATACATCTGAGGCTTTTACACTGACTTTAAACTGATCGAAATTCAAACGATCTAAAATCTCAACATGACGTAATGCAGACTCTAATAATGCTTCTGGTGTTGGCTCACCATATTTCTCTTGCAAATCCTTCTCAAGCGAGCCTGCATTCACTCCAATACGAATTGGAATATTGTTATCTCTCGCACAATCCACTACCGCACGAATACGATCTTCACGTCCGATATTACCTGGATTAATACGTAAACAATCTACACCATATTCAGCCACTTTTAATGCAATACGATAATCAAAATGAATATCAGCAACCAAAGGGACATTTACTTGCTGCTTAATTAATTTAAATGCCTCTGCCGCATCCATCGTTGGCACAGAAACACGCACAATATCGGCACCAACACGTTCTAGTGCTTTAATTTGCGCGACCGTTGCTTCTACATCGGTTGTACGAGTGTTTGTCATCGATTGCACAGCAATAGGGGCATCATCGCCAACAGGTACATTACCGACATAAATTTTGCTTGATTCTCTGCGTTTAATTGTTGGTTTTGCTAACATTTTGCTTTGTTATCCCATATTCCACATTATTGTGGTAATTTAAATCTTGCGACACGACCATCTACTTTTAATGGATAATCTTCACCTTTATAAGTAATTTTTACATTACCAGGTACACCAATAATAAGCGAGTAACTCCCCTCTTCATCAAAGCTCAATGTATCACCTTGCTTATATTCTTTTTGTGCAAGAATTTTACCTTGTTCATTTTGCACACTAATCCAGCAAGTTCCTGTGAATTCAATATCAAGCACATTTGATTCTGTCAAAACAGGCATATTATCAGTGATAGGCTTATCTGTTTTTTCATCTAATTTGTCCATTTCTGCTTTTAATACACCCGCAGAAGTAATTGGTTGATTATCTTGTGGATTAATCACCACTGGAATATCAACTGAATTAATATTTGTCTCTATAGGAAATGTTGCTGCGGTTCTTGGTGTAGTAATCTCGACAGGGTTACTCACAATAATAGTCGGAGGCGTACTATTTTCAATTGGTGACGTTTTTGGCACAGTTTCTACATAACTTTGAACTAAACTATCACGCTCAGCATTAGATTGTTTGTAATTTTCCCACCACCAAAGACCTGTCATGCCGGCGACAATGAATACGACTAATAAGCTTAGCCAACCAATCCAATGGTTATGTGAAGAATAGTGATTAACCGCCCTAGTCGCACGCGCATTTTTACCCAAATCATTTTTGTGGTCTTCGCCAAAACTTGCATGTACCCAAACTGATTCAGGTAACTTCAAAAATTTTGCATAATTACGCACATAACCTTTCATGAAAGCAGCAGGAATAGTACTTTGGACTAATTCATTATTTTCAATCAATTGTAAAATCGAGGGTCTAAGTGCGATTTTTTTAGAAACATCTTCAAGAGATAGATTGAGTGCCTCGCGAGCTTGGCGAAATTGCTCGCCGAGGGTCAAGGCGTTAGATTCAAGATTATTTGTCGCATTATTCATTTAGCACCATCGATTCATACAAAATTCAAAGGGTAAAGTTTAAAGTTGTAAGGTGGCTTTTGCAATAGTAATTACATAGATAACTGAGCCTAATTCTCGTTTTTCGATAATTTACTAATTTAACGCGAATAAACGAAGAAGTTTTTGCGCTCGAGAAGCATCGATTTGAGCTAACAATTGCAAATTCTGCTGATAACGTTCGCTATCTTTTGCCGAAAATGCACAAAGAATTATATTTTCATAAGTATCAGCTTGCTGATAATAATTAGCAGTAGCTAAAGCATGATTAAATTGGGTATAAGCTTGTTCAAACTTCGCTTGCTTACACAAAAAAACACCATAATTATTCAGAACATCACTTTGCTGGGGAGCGAGATTAAGTGCTGCTAAATAAGCTTGGTTAGCTAATTGAAATGCACCTTGCTCCTGATAAAAATAAGCTAATGCGGAATGTACTAAATAATAATTAGGGGCATAAGCAAGGGCTTTATCAAAATTCAGTTTAGCTTGTGTAAATTGACGCTGTGCTAAATAACCTAAGCCTAATTCGACTCGCGCTTTCGCCGCCTGTTGCTTATTAAATGTCGCAGTATCCACTTGTGATACACAAGCTGAAAGTAAAAGAGAAAAAATATTAAGCCAAATCAGTATTAAAGTGCCGTTCATTTTTTCTCCTTTTTACTTAATTTTTATTGATTATGCACTGAAATTGGCTCACCAAATTGCTTTTTCTGTGCAGTACGTTTAGTTCGATCAATCACATCGCCTGCGAGCTGTCCACAAGCCGCGTCAATATCATCGCCACGTGTTTTACGTACAATTACAGTAAAACCATATTCCATTAAGGTTTTTTGGAAGCGATCAATACGTGTATTTGAGCTTTTGGCATAAGGCGCTGCTGGGAAAGGGTTCCATGGAATCAAATTAATTTTACATGGTGTATTCTTCAACACTTGCGCTAATTGATGTGCGTGCTCAATGCTATCATTCACATGATCTAACATCACATACTCAATCGTCACTTTACCATGATTAGCATTAGATACTGTCAAATAACGATTGACTGAATCTATTAACATTTTGATGTTATATTTTTTATTAATTGGCACAATCTCATCACGTAGCTCATCATTAGGAGCATGTAATGAAATCGCTAAAGCAACATCAATCATTTCACTGAGCTTATCTAATGCAGGCACGACGCCAGAAGTCGATAGAGTGACACGACGTTTTGACAAACCATAAGCAAAATCATCTAACATGATCTCCATAGCTGGCACCACGTTCGCCACATTCAATAAGGGTTCCCCCATCCCCATCATCACTACATTCGTAATTGGACGTACACCAGTAACACCAAAGTTGCCAATAATTTTGGATGCTCGCCATACCTGACCAATAATTTCAGATACAGTTAAGTTACGGTTGAATCCTTGTTGTGCAGTTGAGCAAAAAGTACAAGCTAAAGCGCAGCCTACTTGAGAAGAAACACATAAGGTGGCACGATCCGCCTCTGGAATATACACTGTCTCTACTTGCTGATCGCCTACTTGCATTGCCCATTTAATCGTACCATCAGCAGAACGCTGTTCTACTGCAACTTCTGGCGCGCGAATTTCAGCGACTTGTTTTAATTTATCTCTTAACTTTTTATTAATATTGGTCATGTTGTCGAAATTATCTTCGCCAAAATGATAAATCCATTTCACTAATTGATCAGCACGAAATGGCTTTTCGCCTAATTCTTTGAAAAACTCACGCATTTGTTGACGCGTTAAGTTCATTAAATTGATTTTTTTCACTGTTTCTACTGATACATCCACAGATTTCAATGGGTTTTCAGCACAAGTTTGTTTGTCTAACATAAAGCCTCGTTATTACACATTGCGGCATAGATAATCGCCTGTAAAAATGAGTTGCGATTGTACAGAGTTACTGCGTATTAATCTAGCAATTTCCCCAAATGCTATAAAAACGCACCGCACTTTTTTACGATCTGGATCGCAGAAAGCAAAAAGTGCGGTGCGTTTTTTCGTAATTTTAAACTTGTTCTTCTGAAGGTGGGATAATGTCCTCTTCTTCGACTTCACCTAATAATAGCGCGTATTTTAAAGTTGTTGGGCTAGCTTCGAGGGCAATTTTAAGTGCCATCGTAAGTGGAACAGAAAGTAACATTCCCACAGTACCAAGTAACCATCCCCAAAAAAGCAATGAAAGAAAAACAACTAAAGTGGATAAACCTAAGGTTCTGCCCATCATACGTGGCTCCAGAATATTACCGACAACCATATTAATCACTGTAATACCAATAGCCACACCAATACCAGTCGGAAATCCATTAAGTAGTAAAGCTTGAACAACAATGGGTATTGCCGCAATGATCGAACCTATATTCGGGATGTAGTTTAGCAAAAAGCCTAACGTTGCCCATAGAATCGCATATTGAACATTCGACGCTTCCAGTAATAGATAAATACAAAAACCTGTTAATAAACTTGTCAGTGTTTTAACGCCAAGATAGCTAATTACTCCTTGTAATACACGATTGATATAACGTTCTTCTTTCGCAATATCTTGTGAATTTGAACTAAACACAACGGCTAATTTATGTTTAGCAAATGGCGCTTCACTTAACATGAAAATCACAACCAGCATTAATACAAAAATATTAGTCACTACACCCGAAAAGCTTAAAAATACCCGGCTGACAAAGTTCATGATAATGCTTGGGTCAAAATGCTCCATTATTCGTTCTTGTGAAATACTCAATGGAATATTCCATTTTTGCGCTAACGCCATTACGCTCGCAACACGTTCTGATAGTAAAAGACGGTATTGTGGAATCGACTGAGTAAATTCACGAATCGTACTATTTATTAAACCGAGTAAGAAAAACACAATCACAAAAATAATCACTAGCAAGATCGCAATTGCTAACCAATGAGGTACTTTGCGATCTGTCATGAATTTAATCACTGGCGCGCAAATAATCGCGATAAATAAAGCAAGCAAAAAAGGAACAGCAATTTCAGTTGCGGCTTTCACTCCTGCAAGAATAATGACTATCGCAGCTAATGCCAGTAATACCTGTAAAATCGAAGATTGATTTTGCATACCTAAATCGCATCCTCATTTTCTTCGCCAGTACGAATGCGGATGACACGTTCTACATCATAGATAAAAATCTTACCATCACCAATTTTGCCAGTTTGCGCGGTTTCGATAATAGCTTCAATACATTGTTCTACTTGTTCGTCTGTCACGACGATTTCCATTTTCACTTTGGGTAAAAAATCCACCATATATTCTGCACCACGATATAATTCAGTATGCCCTTTTTGACGACCGAAACCACGCACTTCAGTAACTGTCATGCCAGTAATTCCAATATCTGACAAACTTTCACGCACATCATCGAGCTTAAACGGTTTAATAATTGCTTCGATCTTTTTCATAAAATTTTCCTATTTTTGACCGCACGTTAGTAGGTTTCTCGACGGGCTGATTTTGGTCGAAAACTTTCAATCACTTCGGGTTTAGTATCAATATAAATGCCATCAATCAATTGTAAACAATAAGGCACAGCGCTAAAAATGCCTTTCACTATCACATTGCCCTGTTCATCTTTTACGCCCTCTAACGTTTCTTTAATTGCCTTAGGCTGACCCGGTAAATTTAAAATCAAACTATTTTTACGAATGACACCGACTTGGCGCGATAAAATTGCCGTTGGCACAAAATGCAAACTGACTTGACGCATTTGCTCACCAAAGCCTGGCATTTCACGATCAGCAATTGCTAAAGTAGCATCAGGAGTGACATCACGTTTCGCTGGTCCTGTCCCACCTGTCGTTAATACTAAATGACAATGGTAATCGTCTACTAACTCACATAATGCTTTTTCAATTTGTGCTTGTTCATCTGGAATTAAACGGGTTTCAACTTCAAATGGCTCACATAATGCATTTGTTAACCATGCTTGTAATTCTGGAATGCCTTGATCTTGATAAACTCCCTGTGAAGCACGATCAGACACTGAAACTAAACCAATCTTTAAAAGTGCGGTCATGTTTTCCTCTTTTTTATCTACGACTAAACCCAATAATACCTAACAACATGGAAGAAGATTGGGGCAGCAAAGCAAAGGCTATCCATCCGATCTAACATTCCTCCATGTCCACTAATCATGTTACCCCAATCTTTCACGCCCATACTGCGTTTGATTGCAGACATCACTAATCCACCTAAGAAACCCATTAAGCAAATTAGCAAACTCATTAATATAGCTTGAATGGGTGTAAATGGCGTTAGCCAATATAATAATCCGCCTAAAATTGATGCACTAATCACACCGCCCACAAACCCTTCCACTGTTTTTGATGGCGATAATGTAGGTGCAATTTTATGTTTACCAAACAGTTTACCCCAAACATATTGCAGCACATCACTTGCTTGTACGACTAAAATTAAAAAAATCATCAACAATAAATGCTTACCTTCGAAACCATCAATATCTAGCGTTAAAATAGCTGGAATATGTGAAATACAAAATACGGAAATCATAATCGCCCACTGGACTTTAGTTGAGCGATCTAAGAAATGAGAAGCATCACCTAACAACGCAGACAAAATAGGTAAAAATAAGAAAGCATAGACAGGAATGAAGATGGTAAACATGCTAAACCAATCAATCGCCACAAAATAATATTGCACAGGTAAAATGACATAAAAACAAGCCGCCAACGCAAGGTGATCACCACGACGAATATAAATTAAGGAGAGAAACTCACGTAATGCCATAAACGAAATGAGGAAAAATAAAGCAATGACACCATAAAAACCCATAAATGCAGCGACAAAGATGATCAAAATCATGACCCACCATGCGTTAATACGCGCATTGAGGTTATCAATTACTGCATGTGGTGTTGCAAAACCGACTTTCCATTTAAGTGCATAACCAATAGATGAAGCGATAACAAGGGTAAAAATTAATCCCCAAAAGAGTTGCCATATTTCCATTTTTATTCTCCCTTATACTTTGGATTTAAACTTAATAATGCATTTTCAGCACGTACTAAGAAATCTGCTTTGTCTTCATTATGTTGATAGCTCAACGGCTCGCCTAGATATAAGTCGCATAACAATGGGATTGGCAGCATAAAGCCTTTTGGTAACACATTATGCATATTGCTAATCCAAACAGGGACAAGTTCTAAATCGGGATTCTGTTTTGCCACATGATATAAACCACTTTTAAATGGCTGTAATTGTACATCGTCATCGATTTTGCGCGTACCTTCTGGAAAAATAATTAATGAACTTTCCTGTAGTACTTCACTGATCTTATCGGTGATCACTTTAGGATCATCACTACCACGTTCAATCAATAACATATTGAATACTTTCTCAGCTAAAAAGCGGCGTACTTTCCCTTTTTTCCAATAATCTGCACCAGCAACTGGACGTGTATTTTTGCGTACTTCATAAGGTAATGACACCCACAATAAAATAAAATCACCATGACTATTATGGTTTGCATAATACAAACGATGTTTGTCAGTTGCTTGTTGTGCAATATTTTTTTGTGCGCGAACACCTGTAATAAAAGAAGTAAAACGACAGAGGATAAAATCTACCAATTTAGCGAGCATTGTCTTCTCCTTGTTGAACATCAGTTGGGATATCAAGTGCGGTCTGTTTTTGGAAAGTTTCCGCAGCCTTTAATGTTGGTTCTTCAGCTAATCCGCCTCGAACACGTTTCACACAAGTCAGTACTAATAATAAAATCACTGCCCATGCAAACCAATATAGCCAATCAGGTAACTGTGGTACAAAAACATAAACTAAACCAAGTAAACTAAATAAAAAGGCGCGATCACTTTTACCTAAAGGACCATCATAACGACGGGTTTGCCCTTGTACTTGCCCTAATACACCACAAAATTCAGTGAGTGCTGCCAACCAAATAATCAAACCAATCAATAAGGGATCGAAAGGTGTAACTAAAGCAAACGGCAAATATAATGCTGCATCGGAAACCACATCGGTCACTTCATTTAAATAACCACCCAAACGTGATTTTTGGTTAAATTCACGAGCAAGCATGCCATCAATAGCATTTAATGCCATACGCACAAATAACCAAATTGGAATCAAAATAAACAACCAATGTACCCAAGCAAGCATACTCAATACAATGCCCAAAACCACTGAAATAACGCAAGCAAGTAACGTCACTTGATTTGCTGTCACGCCACGTGTAGCGAGTTTAACTGCTATAGGACGTAATAGATTCTGAAATTTTGGTTTTAAATCATAAATACTCATTTTCCCTCCTCAATTTAGAACGGAAACAATAGGGGAATTAAAAATACGCTTACTACCATGACTAATAACGTAAAAGGCACACCAACTTTGACAAAATCAGCAAACTTATAGCCACCTGGTCCAAGTACCATAGTATTTACAGGTGAAGAAACGGGCGTCATAAAGGCAGCGGAAGCCGCTACGGCAATAATCATCGCAAACGGCATTGGTGAAACTTGTAATTGATGGGCAATCGTAATTGCAATAGGTGCCATTAAAATTGCAGTTGCAGTATTAGAGATAAATAAACTCACGGCTGCACAAAGTAAGAATAAGCTCATTAACACAGCATGCAATCCAAGTCCACCAACTGCATCTAGCATTAATTTTACAGCCAAATCGACACCACCTGTTTTTTGTAATGCAATAGAAAATGGCATCATGCCGACAATGAGTACCAAGCTAGACCAGTGAATGGATTCATAGGCACTTTTACCATCAACACAACGAAAATAACCTAACATTAAACAAGCAATAAGTGCAGCAATCACATTAGGTACAGCGCCAGTGACCATCAATACTACCATCGTTAAAATTGATAACACAGCATGTGGCGCTTGACTTGCTGCAGGGACAGCGCGTTCTATTTCTAACGGATAATTTAAAACATAAAAATCTTTAGTATGATGCTGCATTTGCTCAATCGCTTTCCAGTCACCGACGACTAAAATTAAATCCCCTAAAGAATAACTTACCTCAGAAAAATTACCTGCCAACACTTCACCATCGCGCTTGACGCCAACTATGTTTAAACCAAATTGTGAACGGAAGCGCAGTTCTGCAGTAGTCTTACCAATACAATCTGAATCAGGGACTAAAGTGATCTCAGCCATACCAATAGATTTTGCTTGTTGCGAAAAGTTTTGCGTTCTAATTTCGGCAATTTCTAACTGATTTTCCTGACAAAATTGTTCTAGATCGAATGCGGGATTACTAATATCCATCAGTAAAATGTCTTTTTCACGAATTTCTGAGGTACCTAATGCGGCAATAAAGTTTGGTCTGAAACGTTTCCAACGCTCAATTGCTAATACATTCAAGCCATAACTGGAACGCAAATGCAATTCATCTAGATTTTTGCCAATAAACAAAGAGCCTTTCTTAACCACTAATCGTTTAGTCCGTTCACGTAAACCATATTCATTAATCAAGTCATTCATAGAACGACGACTGGTCTCTTTCGTTGTTTGTTCGTTAGGATCTGTCAGCCAACGGCGAGCCACTAACATGTACAAAATGCCCATAGTCAATACCACTAAACCAATAGGCGTGAAGTCAAAAAACTTAAAGCGAAACTCAGTATTACGGATTAACTCAGCATTCACGACAAGATTAGGCGCTGTAGCAATTAATGTCATCATGCCACTAATAAGACCAGCCACACTCAGTGGCATCATAAGACGTTTTGGTGAAATATTCATTTGTTGGCAAATCACTAATACCACAGGAATAAAAATTGCTACTATCCCTGTTGAACTCATAAATGAACCTAAACTAGCAACGGCTAACATTAATAAAATGAGTACTTTGGTTTCATTATTATTAGACGCCTTCAGTAACCATTCACTAACTTGATAAGCAATACCTGTACGGACAATCCCTTCACCAACAATAAACAACAAAGCGATTAAAATCACGTTCGGATCACTAAAGCCTGCCAGTACATCATTAACTGTCAAAATCCCACTTAATGAAAATGCGACCATCACCAATAATGCAATCACATCCATGCGGATTTTATTACGTACAAATAACACAATTGCACTAAATAACAGTGCTAAAACCCAAAACAATGGGCTAGCCCATAATCCATTTTGCAAGTCGAGATCCACGATGAACTCCCAAAGTTAACTTGTTGATTAATTATACATTATCGAATAGTTTTCGCACAGGAGAAAAACTTCGTCTATGTTGTGGTAAAGGTCCAAATTCAGCTAACTTTTGTAAATGCAATTGAGTTGGATAGCCTTTATGCTGCGCAAAAGCATATTGTGGATATTGTAGATCGAGTTCTTTCATTTCTTGATCTCGAGCGACTTTGGCTAAAATTGAAGCAGCACTAATTTCAGCGACTAAGCCATCACCTTTCACAATCGCTTGTGCTGCCATTGATAAGTTAGGCACACGATTCCCATCAATTAACACTAAGTGCGGTTGAATTTTTAAATTTTCTACCGCTCTTTGCATGGCTAACATCGTGGCATGTAAAATATTTAATTCATCAATCTCTTCGGGTTCTGCTCGTCCTAAACTCCAAGCAAGTGCTTTTTGTTTAATTTCTTCTGCGAGTAATAAACGTTTTTTCTCAGATAATTTTTTAGAATCCTTTAATCCTTCAATTGGCTTATTCGGATCTAAAATAACAGCCGCTGTCACTACAGCACCCACAAGTGGACCACGTCCCACTTCATCTACACCAGCAATTAACTCAATACCTGCAGGATATTTAAATTCCATGTTATTTCCTTATTCTGCTAATAAATCCACGACTGCTTGCGCCGCCTTTTGATCGGCATCACACTGAATCAACTTATGTAAATCAATAAAGCGCTGAATCAGCTGATGACGTTGTTGTAATGCACTCTCCTCTTGACTTAAATAAACTGAAAGCTTTTCTGCTAATTTCTCTGCTGTGCAATCGTCTTGAATCAATTCGGGCACTAACATTTCATTGGCTAATAAGTTAGGCAGCGATACGTATTCCGTTTTGACCAAATGTTTGGCAAGAAAATAAGTTGTGCTCTTCATACGATAGCCAACCACCATTGGTGATTTACATAACATCGCTTCTAAAGCGGCAGTACCCGAAGCAAGTAAGGTTGCCTCTGCGGTAATCATGGCATGGCGCGCCTTACCCTCTAATAAAATCAATTCGAGTTCTGGTGCAACTTGTGCCTTAATTTGCTCAAACTGCTGACGACGTTTTTCATTTACTAATGGCACTAAAAATTGTAAATCAGGGTATTGTTGTTTTAACAGCTGTGCTGCTTGTAAGAAAGGAGGGGTTAAAAACTCAACTTCTGCGCTGCGACTCCCCACTAAAATAGCGACATAACGTTGTTTTTCATCAAGTTGTAAAAACGCGCAAGCCTCTCGACGGCTCGGTTTCAATGCAATCGCATCCGCCATAGTGTGACCAATAAAGCGGCAAGGCACATCAAAACGATCGTAAAATGCTTTTTCAAAAGGTAAAAAAGCCAATACTAAATTAGTTGCTTTAGCAATTTTATAAATACGATTTTGCCGCCATGCCCAAACTGATGGACTAACATAATGAATAGTTTTAATTCCCTGCTGTTTTAATTTTAACTCTACATCAATATTAAAATCGGGAGCATCAATCCCAATAAAAATATCAGGCTTTTCTACTAACATGGTTTGAATCAGCTGGCGACGAATAGTTAATAAGCGAGGCAAATGTTTTACCACCTCAGCTAATCCCATTACCGAAAGCGCTTCCATATCAACTAAAGTTTCACAACCTTCTGCCAGCATATGTTGCCCAGCGATACCAATAAAACGTGCATTGGGATAACGAATTTTTAAACTACGAATTAGCCCCGCACCAAGAATATCACCTGACACTTCGCCAGCAACAATCGCAATAGTGGGATTTGATTTTGTCTGTTGTTCCATATTCAGATCCTAAATAAAAAACAACCGCACTTTTAAACAGAAAAAGTGCGGTCGATTTTTACAAAATTTTAATGAGTTAACGAATGATTCCACGTGTTGAACGTTTGAAAAATTCAACAAAGAAACTAATCGCTGATTCTTTCGCCGCAACTTGTTCAATTTCAGGCATGACTTCTTCTAATGTTTTGCCACTGCGGTAAATTAGTTTATATACATTACGTACAGCATGTAGTGTTGGTTTATCAAAGCCACGGCGTTTTAGCCCTTCAATATTCACACCAAATGGTTTTGCATGGTTACCTTGTGCCATCACATAAGGTGGAACATCCTGACTCACCATAGAACCACCACCCAGCATCACATGCGCCCCTACAATGACAAATTGATGAATTGCAGACATACCACCTACAATCACAAAATCATCCAATTCAACATGACCAGCAAGCGTTGCGTTGTTAGCTAAAATACAACGATTTTTAATACGGCAATCATGTGCTACATGCACATTGACCATCAATAAATTGTCATCACCAATAACAGTCACACCACCACCTTGAGTTGTCCCACGATGAATGGTCACGCTTTCACGAATACGATTACGATTACCAATGACCGTTCTCGTTGGTTCACCTTGATATTTTAAATCTTGGTTAGTATCACCAATACTTGCAAATTGAAAAATTTGGTTATCGCAACCAATTTTAGTAATACCCTTAACAACCACGTGAGAATGTAAAACTGTTCCGCGACCAATTTCAACCTCTGCACCAACGATACAGAAAGGACCGATAACAACATTTTCACCAATTTTAGCGCCATCTTCGATAATGGCAGTTGGATGAATTTGCGCTGTTGAGTGGATCATTCTTGACTCCTTAATTATTATGCAGGACGGCGAGCACACATTAATTCAGCTTCACAGACAACTTGTCCATCCACTGTCGCAACACCCGTGAAACGCGTTACACCACGACGTTCTTTCACAAAGTGAACCTCCAAAATCATTTGATCGCCAGGCAACACTGGGCGTTTAAAACGCGCATTATCAATTGCAGCAAAGTAATATAGCTCATTCTCTAATTTACGGTGTGTAATACAAGCTAAAACCCCTGTCGCTTGTGCCATTGCCTCTAAAATAAGTACGCCAGGAAAAATAGGCTGTTCAGGGAAATGACCTGTAAAACAAGGCTCATTTACACTGATATTTTTTACTGCTTTTAACCACTTACCTGCTTCATAATCCGTTACACGATCCACAAGTAAGAACGGATAACGATGTGGCAGTAAGGTCATAATTTCATTTGCTTCAATGGTTTTTACTACAGTATTTTCAGTTGTCACAATAGTACCTTTCAATTAAAAATAAAAATGATAAAACTAGCCAAATTATACGGTATTTAACCGTTGAATACAAAACGAACCGCGAAAAAGTGCGGCTCGTTTTTTACGTTACTTCTTCTCAAATTGCTTCTCTAAGGCTTTCAGTCGTTTGTTCATACTATCTATGCCTAAGGTCAGTGCAGCCGTTTTACGCCACTCTTTATTGGTTTGCAACGGAATACCAGAAGAATAAACACCAGGTTCTGTAATTGGACGCATCACCATGCCCATTCCAGTAATCGTCACTTGATCACAAATCTCCATATGACCATTGATCACACTTGCCCCACCAATTAAGCAATAGCGACCAACAGTTAAACTGCCAGCCATGATCACACCACCAGCAACTGCAGTACCTGTTCCAATATGTACGTTATGTGCAATTTGGCATAAATTATCAATAATCACATTATCTTCAATTACCGTTGCATCAAGCGCGCCACGATCGATACAAGTACAAGCACCGATTTCAACATGATTACCAATAATCACTTGCCCGACCTGAGGAATTTTAATCCAGCGACCACGATCATTAGCATAACCAAAACCATCACTACCAATTACAGCACCTGATTGAATCAAACAATGTTGTCCAATTTCAACATCATGATAAACGCTGACATTAGCCCAAAGCTGTGTATTTGCACCAATTTTAGTCTTCTTACCAATAAAACAGTTCGCCCCGATAACAACGTTATCACCCAGTTGAACTTCATCTTCAATCACTGCATTGGCACCAATTGATACATTATTACCTAGTATTGCACTTTCAGAAATAACCGCGCTTGGCGCAATGCCTGAAGCCGCTTTTGGCGTGTTATCCATATATTGTGCTAAAACAGCATAAGCGACGTAAGGATCTTTAACGATTAATAAATTGCTGTGTGCTGCACAGAATTCTACATCCGCTTCCGAAACAATCAAGATAGCGGCTTTTGATTCTGGTAATAATGTGCGAAATTTAGCATTGGAAATAAAAGTAAGCTGCTTGTCATTTGCCTTATCTAAAGGCGCGATACTTTCAACAACAACATCGGCGTTACCACGAATGGTAGCGCCGATTTGTTGTGCTAATTCTTGTAGAGAATAGACTTGCATTATTTCGCCTGTGTTGCAGGAATCGCTTTTAATACGTCTTCAGTAATATTTTTTGCATCATCTGCAAATACCACTGCGCTTTCATTCAAGACTAAAGTAAACTTCTTCTCTTTAGCTACGTTATTCACTGCAGTTTGAATGCTGTTAACTAATTTTGTTGTTTCCTCACGTTCACGTTTTGCATAATCTTCTTGATATTTATTCACTTCTTCATCGTGTGCAACAACCAGTTTGTTAATCGCTTCTTGTTCTGCATTACCTAACTTGTTAATTTCTTCTTCACGTTTTTTGATATCTGCGCTACGTAATTTCGGCGCTTCTTTTTGTAATGCAGCAATTTTTGCTTCCACTTTTTTCTGCGAGGCTGCGATTTTCTCATCTACTTGCTTTTTATTTTCTGCAAGTTTCTCAACTCTTGATTTAAACTCAGCTTCTAACTTTTCAGCAACCATTTTGCGATCTGGATGATTTTGGAATAAATAATCTCCACTTACAAATGCAATATTCTCAGCAGCCATAGCTAAAGAAGATGTGAATGCTAATGCTAAAGAAAGTGCGGTTACTTTTAATGCTTTTTTCATTGGTTCATTTTCCTATTAAGTAAATAATATTAAATTATATTCTGTGCCTTTACTATCAGGCACAGATACGCGTTTAGACTACGAATTTTGTCATAAGTTCCAACATGTTACTAGAATGTGCCACCAATACTGAACTGGAATTGCTCAATCTCATCACCTTGATACTTTTTAATTGGTTTCGCATAAGAGAATACTAGCGGTCCAATTGGTGATTGCCATTGTAATGCCACCCCAGCTGATGCACGAACACGACTTGGGTCACTATAATCTGGAAGTTTTAAACTCGCGAATTTGGCTTTGTCTTCAGCTTTCCAACGTGTATTCCATACACTCGCTGCATCAACGAATAATGATGTTCTCACTGAATTTTGGTTTTTATCCGCTACAAATGGCGTTGGTACAATGAGTTCGGCGCTTGCAGTTAACATTGCGTTACCGCCGATAATATCAGTGCTGGCTAAACAGTAGTCATTAGGGCAGTTCTTAGTACGATAAATTGCATTAGGTCCAATTGCACCATAAGCAAAGCCACGTAAGCTTCCAATACCACCCGCGCTATAATTTTGATAGAACGGTAAACGTTTACCGCTAAATCCATCAGCAAAGGACGCATTAATACGACTAGAAATCACCCAACCATGCTCGCGGTCAAGTGGGTAAAAACCTTGTGCTTCCGCATTTAACTTATAATATTTATTGTCCGAGCCTGGAATCGTAACACGTCCACCTACATTTGCTCTAATCCCTTTAGTTGGGAAATAACCGCGGTTTAAACTGTTATAATTCCAACCGAAAGAAAGATCAACGTCATGCGCTTTAAATGTCCAACTGTCATACTTCATTGCCGCTAAATAAAGCTCACGATTGTATTCAGGCACAACATTTTTCAACTTATTGAAAGTGTAGCCAACACCTAAATAATAAGAGTTATTTTCGTTTACTGGAAAACCTAATGTTAAGTTTCCACCATAAGTAGTACGACCATAAGAAGCAGAAGTGCTACTTTTTGAGCTATCATATTCTTCAAAAAAGACATTGCCACCAAGACTGACACCGTCTTTCGTAAAATAAGGCTCGTTATAACCTAAGTTAATTGTTGTACCATAATCATTACGTGAACCAGCCAAACTAATTGATGATCCCATTCCTAAGAAATTGTCTTGTTTAATACTTGCTTGGTAACTTAAACCACTTTCAGTCCCATAACCGACACCAAAGTTGATACTGCCTGTATTACGTTCTTTGACTTTATAGATTACATCAACTTGATCTGAACCTGGTACAGCTTCTGTTTTTGTTTCAACACTTTCAAAGAAACCTGTACGGTCTAAACGTAACTTACCAAGTTCCACTAATTCTGAAGATAACCATGCCCCTTCTTGCTGGCGCATTTCTTGACGTAATGTACTATCTGCACTGACTGTATTACCTTCAAAGCGAATTTGACGTACAGTATAAGTTTTACCTGCTTCGACGATGAAATCTAATGAAATTGTTTTATTTTGTTCATCAAAACTAGGATGCACATTTACCCGTGCGGTTGCATAGCCTCTTTCACCTAGTTTTGCTTTGATACGTTGCTCAACATCTAGTATATCAGCCCGACGGAAAGGTCCATTAATTTGAATTGTATCTAAAACAGGGGCAAGCTCCGCTGACATGCCACCTACGTCACCGATAATACGTGCACTTTTTACAATAAATAAATCACCTTCTTTAACTTTAATTGTAACGCGTGCTTCTTTCTTACTATCATCTAACTGGACATCAGTGTCTACAATTTGAAATTGTGCATAACCACGGTCTAAATAATAACTACGTATTGTTTCAAGATCTTTGTTAAATTGAGTCTGGTCAAACTTGTTACCAAACAGCTTCCACCACGAATCTGTTTGTAATTCCATTTGATCGACTAATTTACTTGTACTGAAAACAGTATTACCTTCAAACGTAATTTCTTTAAATAAAGCAACATCATCTTCATCGATCTGAATTTTCACTTCGGCACGGTTATTTGGTAAGGTATTAACAATGGTATCGACTTTCGCATTATAGCGACCAACGCTATGATAGTGTTCAAGAATACCTTTACGAAACTCTTCCAACTTCGCACGATTTAAAACATCCCCTACTTTAAAACCATTCGCATCTAAATTTTGCTTCAATGCTTCATCTGGGATAGATTTATTACCATCTAATACAACATCTGCAATAATCGGTTTTGGCATAACAGTCACAACTAACGTATTGCCTTCTCGTGTTGCTTTAACATCATCATATTGACCACTCATAAATAATTTGCGCACAACATTAGCAATATCATTATCTGTTGCACGCTGTCCAATACGAACAGGAAGTGCTGCTAGTACATTCCCTTCCGTACCTGTTTGGACACCGTCGACACGAATATCTTTAACAACAAACGGCGCAGCAAATGCACTGGTTGAACCAAATAATAAGCTCGCAATTAAAAGTTTTTTCATCGTGAATGTTATCCTGTAAGTAAAAAATTAATTATAAACGTAAAAAATCATTAAATAAGGCAAAACTCATTAATGTAATTAATAATGCTGCGCCAATTCGATAACTTACGTTTTGAATTCGTTCAGAAAGTGGTTTACCACGCACTGCTTCTGCTGCTAAAAAAACTAAATGACCTCCATCAAGCACAGGCAAAGGAAATAAATTCATAATGCCCAAATTAACACTGATCAATGCCATAAAGCCCAAATAATAAATAAACCCTATCTCAGAAGAGATACCCGCGCCTTTTGCAATAGAAATCGGCCCACCTAAATTATTCAAAGATAAATCGCCAGTAAACAGCTTGCTAATCACTTTAATCGTTAACCATGAAAGCTGAACCGTCTTCTCAACGGCTTTTTGCAAGGCCTCCAGAATATCATATTTTAGCTCTGTTCGATACTTATCAGAGATTGGATCAGCTGTAGGTGCAATTCCGACATACCAACGTTCTTTATTATTTAATTCGGGCGTCAGTAACGTTGAAAAAAACTGTCCTTCACGCTCAACTTTTACTGTAAAAGGTTTACCATCTTGTACCAATTTAAGAAAATCTTGCCAGTTCATTAAGCTTGAACCTTCATAAATTTTATCACCGACTTTCAATCCTGCTTTCTCTGCTGGTGAATCAGACTGCACCTTAGACAAAGTCATTTCTACTTTAGTTCGAACTGGTTGCAAACCTAATGCTGTGATTGCACTTTCTTTTTCAGGATCAAAACGCCAACCAGCTGTATTAAGCGTTTTTTGATACTCAAGCTCAGAGCCAAAGGACGCAACTGTAAGTACAATTTGTTGGTTACCCATTTTAGTTGCCAATAACATATTGATCGTTTCCCAATCTGCAGTCCGCGTACCATCAACTGCCATAATTTGAGAATGAGGTTCAATTTGGGCGTGAGCAGCTATAGAATTAGGTGTGATTTCAGCTACAACTGGTTTTATACTTGGAATTCCAACAGTATAAATCAGCAGATAAGCCAAAATTGCAAATAGAAAGTTAGCAATAGGACCCGCAGCAATGACAAATGCGCGTTGCGCTACTGATTTTTGATCAAATGCCCGTGATTTTAATGCCATAGGCACATCTTCATTACGGCCATCTAACATTTTGACATAACCGCCTAATGGAATAACAGATAGTGCAAACTCTGTACCTTGCTTATCTGTATGTGACCATAGTACTTTACCAAAACCAATAGAAAATCGGTGTACTTTTATACCGCACTTTCTAGCAGCCCAAAAATGGCCGTACTCATGTACTGCCACTAATACACCAATAACAATAATAAAAGAGGTAAACGACCACAAAAACGACATAATTCTTTGTTCCTAATTGAGTACTAAATGACAAAAAAATAAAAATAAGCAAAGAATGGAACTGCGGCAGTTAAACTATCAATACGATCTAAAATTCCACCATGTCCCGGAATTAATTGACTACTATCTTTAATACCACTTTCACGTTTAAACATGCTTTCTGTCAGATCACCTAAAATAGATACGGCAACAGTTGCAACAGAAAGCACGACAAAAGCAGGAATTGATACACCAGATAACAAACTTTGTTGGGTAAATTGAATGAAAACTGTGGCTAATATACCTGCTGTAATTAACCCCCCAAATACGCCTTCCCAGCTTTTACCTGGTGATACCTTAGGGGCAAGTTTATGCTTACCAAATTTACGACCAGCAAAATAAGCGCCTGAATCAGCACTCCATACTAAAATAAAGACATACAATAAAAGTGCTAAGCCATGATATTGATCCGTGATGTAATGATCTAAACGTAAACGCAATACAGCAGCTAAAAAAGGAATAAGAGTAAAAAAAGCAAAGATAAACTGAAGTAACTTATTTTTTCTCCAACTCGCTGCTGATTTAGGATAGTTGACCACTAAACCTAATGCGACTGCCCACCATATCACTGAAGATAAAAGAATGAGAGGCATATAATCTTCAAAAACTCGCCCCGCATTTAAATAATCGCTTTCGCCATAAATCCATAAAAATAAAAATGCAGCAGCAAGCCCTGTAATCCCCAAACGCCAAAAAGGTAACTTAAACTGTGCAAATTGCGTCCACTCCCAAACAGCAAGTATAACAACTGCACTTAAGGCAAGAGCAAAGTAGAAAGGAGAAAAGAAAAATAATGCCACAAATACAATTGCAATCAAAAAAATTGCAGATAAGACACGTTCTTTAAGCAAAATTTAATCCTCTTATTATTCTGAGCCACCAAAACGGCGGTGGCGTTGTTGATAAGCAATAATTGCTTTACTAAATTCCTTTTCATTAAAATCTGGCCAAAGTACATCTGAAAAATATAATTCAGCATAAGCGATTTGCCATAATAAAAAGTTACTAATTCGTTGTTCACCACTCGTTCTAATTAACAAATCAACTTGTGGCTGTTCTTTAGTGACTAAATAACGTTGCAATAACTCTGCACTAATATCTGAAACATCAATTTTATTCTCTTTAACTTGTTGTGCTAAATTTTGTGTTGCTTGCACAATATCCCAACATCCACCATAATTCGCGGCAATATTTAATGTTAACGCCGTATTGTTTTCTGTTAATTTTTCTGCTTGCGCAATCTTATTTTGTAAATTAGAACTAAACCCTGTTACATCGCCAAGAATATTCAATTTAATATTATTATTATGTAACTTTTTCACCTCTAGATCTAAAGCTTGCATGAATAAACTCATTAATGCACTTACTTCTTGCTCTGGACGTGCCCAATTTTCACTGCTAAATGCATATAAAGTGAGAACTTTTATTCCCACTTTTCTAGCATAAGATACGGCTTCTCGTACTGCTTTAATTCCATGTTTATGACCAAAAATACGCATTTTGCCTTTTTGTTTCGCCCAACGCCCATTTCCGTCCATAATAATGGCAACATGCTGTGGAATATTGTTTGGATCAAGTTCTATCATATATTCTCAAATTTCTGACCGCACTTTGCGCCACTATACCATAAGGGATAGTGATGTTAAAAACTTAAAATTACTGTTTTTGCTAATTCCCGTGCTTTTTGATCAACTTCTAGTACATCCTCAATACAAGTAATTCTTTGTGGTGAAATTTTATCTACAACTTGCTGATTTACTTGTGCAATTTCGATAAATTTAATCTGATGGTTCAAAAAGCTTTCTACTGCAATTTCATTTGCTGCATTCATAGCAGTGGTTGCATATTGACCAGCAGAAAATGCATCAATCGCTAATTTTAAGCAAGGGTAGCGTTGATAATCTGGTTGTATGAAAGTCAATCCATTCAATTGATAAAAATCTAATGCTTCAACACCAGCAAAAATTCGACTTGGATATGCCATAGTTTCAGCAATAGGAGTCCGCATATCTGGATTTCCCATTTGCGCAAGTACACTACCATCAATATAGCGCACCATTGAATGAATAATAGACTGAGGATGAATAATCACCTCTATTTCGTCTGCATTAGCATTAAATAACCAACGCGCTTCAATATATTCCAAACCTTTATTCATCATTGTTGCAGAGTCTACCGAAATCTTCTTCCCCATAGACCAATTTGGATGAGCGACAGCTTGTTCTGGTGTTATATGTGCGAACTCGCTTAATTCCATATAACGGAAAGGTCCCCCTGATCCTGTTAACACAATTTTACTAATACCTAATTCAGAAAGTGCGCAAAATCCAATTTGTTGTTGCGCCTCTGGAGGTAAGGATTGAAAAATAGCATTATGTTCGCTATCAACTGGCAGCAGTTGCGCCTTATTATTACGAATTTCATCAATAAATAATTGACCACAAGTGACTAAAGCTTCTTTATTCGCTAATAAAACACGCTTGCCTGCTTTCACTGCTGATAAAGTTGGTAATAGTCCTGCTGCACCAACAATCGCCGCCATTACCATATCGACCTCAGGATGTGCGGATAGTTCACAAATAGCTGTTTGACCTGATAAAACTTGCGTTGGGCATTGATGGGCTTTTAATTTTTCGGCTAATTGTTTTGCCGCACACTCATCATCGAGGGCAGCAAAGTGCGGTCGAAATTTCAAACATTGTTGGAACATCAATTCAACATTGCGCCCGCCAGCTAACGCAAAAGCATGATATTTCTCAGGATTATGTTCAATCACTGATAAAGTACTTGTTCCAATCGATCCTGTCGATCCTAACACTACGATATTTTGTTTATTTTGCATAAATTTAGACCGCACTTTCATTATTTAAACCTGATTTAAATTAGCTCTATTGTTTTCTTTTCCAACATAACAAAAGACGCAGTAACTTACTGCGCCTTTAATTTTAATCTATAATAAAGAGCTTAAAAATCTAATAATTCTTTTTCTTTATCTACTAATACTTCGTCAACTTTCTTCACATAAGTATCAGTGATTTTTTGAATTTCATCTTGTGCTTTACGCTCTTCATCTTCACTGATCTCTTTATCTTTCAATAATGCTTTGATTTGATCATTGGCATCACGACGCACATTACGTACAGCGATTTTACCTTGTTCCGCTTCACCTTTTACGATCTTAATTAAATCACGACGACGTTCTTCTGTTAATGGAGGTAATGGTACACGAATAGTCGTACCTGCTGATGAGGGATTCAGACCTAAATCAGATGTTAAAATCGCTTTTTCTACAGCACTAATTAAACTACGATCAAATACCGTAACTGCTAATGTACGTGCATCTTCAGCGACGACATTTGCTAACTGACGTAATGGCGTTGGTGAACCATAATATTCTACTTGAATGCCATCAAGTAAACTTGGTTGAGCACGACCTGTACGTACTTTAGAAATATGGTTTTTAAAGGTTTCTAAACTTTTTTCCATACGCGCTTGCGTATCTTTTTTAATTTCATTAATCACAAGAATTCCTTCTTTATAGTCAATAAATCTGAGTTAATAGCTTGGCTGTAAGTTTAATCTAAATTAATATAAAAATCACGATAACATTTTAGTCACAAATTAATGTGCCTTCAACTTCCCCTAAAATGACACGACGTAATGCACCAGATTTCCCCATATTAAACACACGAATTGGCATGTGATGATCACGCGCAAGAGTAAATGCGGCTAAATCCATCACTTGTAGTTCTTGTTCAATCACATCTGCATAATTCAGTTTGTGATAAAGTACTGCATCAGGGTTTTTCGTTGGATCACAGTTATATACTCCATCAACTTTAGTTGCTTTCAATACGACATCTGCTTCAATTTCAATGCCACGTAAACAAGCTGCAGAATCTGTAGTAAAAAATGGACTACCTGTCCCTGCTGAAAAAATCACAACACGTTTTTCACGCAACATTTTGATCGCTTCAGACCAGTTATAAGTATCACAAATACCATTTAATTGAAAAGCAGACATCAACTTTGCATTGACTTCTGCACGATGTAGTGCGTCACGCATAGCAAGCCCATTCATCACTGTTGCTAGCATACCCATATGGTCACCCACAACGCGATTCATACCTGCTTTTGCTAGTTTTGCGCCACGAAACAAATTACCACCACCAAGTACAACCCCAACTTCAACGCCCATTGCAACTAATTCTTTAATCTCTAATGCCATTCTATCTAAGATTGAAGGATCAATACCGAAACCTTCATCACCTTGTAATGCTTCACCACTGAGTTTTAATAAAATTCGTTTATAAATTGGTTGGCTCATTTTGTACCTCTTTTGATTCTGTAAGCAACAAATTTTTGTTATTTCTGACCGCACTTCATATCAGGTTCTCAAAAGAGATGTAAGTGCTCATATCCATCTCTCTGACAAAGAAAAGGCGAGTTACCTCGCCTTGATTTTAGAAATTAGATTTTTTGCATTGCTGCAACTTCTGCTGCAAAGTCTGATTCTACTTTCTCGATACCTTCACCTACTTCGAAACGCACAAAGCCAGTTACATCAGCACCATTTTCTTTTAAGAAATCACCCACTGATTTAGATGTGTCCATCACAAATGGTTGACCTGTTAATGAAACTTCACCAGTAAATTTCTTCATGCGACCTTCAACCATTTTCTCTGCAATTTCACGTGGCTTACCTGATTCCATCGCGATAGCAACTTGAATTTCACGTTCTTTAGCAACTACATCTGCAGAAACATCTTCTGGTTTTACGAATTCTGGACGGCTCGCTGCAACGTGCATCGCGATCTTCTTAAGTAATTCTTCATCAGCACCTTTACCTGCAACTAACACACCAATTTTTGCACCATGTAAGTATGAACCAACCACATCGCCATCTAAGAATTGAACACGACGAATGTTCATGTTTTCGCCGATTTTAGCAACTAATGCTGCACGTTTCTCTTCGAACTGTGCTTGAAGTGCTTCAATTGTCACACCTTTGTTTGCTAATGCATAATCTGCTACTTCATTTGCTAATTCTAAGAAACCAGCATCTTTTGCAACGAAGTCGGTTTCACAGTTCATTTCAACTAACACACCGAAACCTGCACCAACACGTGCAAGGATTACACCTTCTGCTGCTACACGACCTGCTTTCTTAGCCGCTTTTGCTTGACCTGATTTACGCATGTTGTCAATTGCTAATTCAATATCACCATTCGCCTCAACTAACGCTTTTTTACATTCCATCATACCTGCGCCAGTACGCTCACGAAGTTCTTTTACTAATGATGCTGTGATTTCAGCCATTTTTTAATCCTCTGTCCACTCTATTTTGTGCAATTTTTTAACCGCACTTTTATATAAAAAAGCAGGGAACTCAATCAAGCCCCCTGCTAACCAATTAATCGTTGTGATTAATAATAAGGGCTTTCGCCTTATCTACTTAAATTACTCAGCTTCTGCAACAAAACTTTCTTCAGATACAGCATTTTGATTACGACCTTCTTTAACTGCCGCTGCTGCTGCTGAAAGATATAATTGAATTGCACGTGCTGCATCATCGTTACCAGGGATAACGTAATCAACACCATCTGGATCTGAGTTAGTATCAACGATAGCAAATACAGGAATACCTAAGTTATTTGCTTCTTTCACTGCGATGTGCTCATGATCTGCACCGATAACGAATAACGCATCTGGTAAACCACCCATCTCTTTGATACCACCAAGACTTAATTCAAGTTTCTCCATCTCACGAGTACGCATTAATGCTTCTTTCTTAGTTAATTTGTCGAAAGTACCGTCTTGAGATTGAGTTTCTAAATCTTTTAAACGTCTAATTGATTGACGAACTGTTTTCCAGTTAGTCAACATTCCACCTAACCAACGGTGGTTTACATAATATTGTTGACAGTCTAATGCTGCTGCTTTCACTGCTTCAGTTGCTGCACGTTTTGTACCAACGAATAAGATTTTACCGTTGTTACCTGCGATACGCGTTAATTCAACTAACGCATCATTGAACATAGGAACTGTTTTTTCTAAGTTAATGATGTGTACACCGTTGCGTGGTCCGAAAATGAATGGTTTCATTTTTGGATTCCAGTAACGAGTTTGGTGACCGAAGTGAACGCCAGCTTGTAGCATATCGCGCATTGAAACTTGTGCCATAATATTTTCCTTTTAAATTTGGGGTTTAGCCTCCACATACCAAGCAAATCGACCGTTTGGCACCCCGATTTACCCTCAAGATATGTGTGTGATGTCTAAGTTAAAAATTAAATGTCAATGTTATTTTTCAAAAGTCAAAATAACGGGGTGCTTTATACCATAAAGAGCGGTCAAATTCTAGCAATTTTTTCACTTCGAATTCGATTTGTGTTATAATCTTCACCACATTACATATCTTTAGTTATAAGGGGATCGTAATGAAAAAAGTACTCGTTCTGATTGTTCTCATTGCCATTGGATTTGGTTTCTACTGGAATCAATACCATCAAGGCACTGAACCCACTCATTTTGCCCATTCAAATGGACGTTTAGAATTTTCTCGCTTAGATGTTGCTAGTTTATATGCTGGACGAATTCAACAAGTTTTCGTCACTGAAGGCGAATATGTCAAAAAAGATGCCCTACTTGCTACACTCTCTTCTGACACTATCCAAGCACAAGTCGATACTGCCACAGCAAGAAAACAACAAGCACAACAAGCTGTTAAACGCACGTTAGTACAGATTGAAGCCCAACAGCAGCAACTCAAAACTGCACAGCTTGATGTTGATAATGCAACACAACTGCGAAGTAACAAATTAATCTCACAAGCCGAATTAGAAAAGCGGATTGCCTTACGCGATGCAGCAAAAGCTAACTTACATGCTTTAGAAATTGCCACGACAGAAGCACAAGCTGCTGTTGAACAAGCCAATGCACAACTCGCTCAAATCACTTCCATGCTGAATGATTTACAAATTAAAGCGCCTAAAGCTGGACGTGTTGAATATAAATTAGTCGATAGTGGTCATGTCATTGCAGCAGGACATAAAATCGTCAGCTTGCTAGATTTAACTGATGCAAGTATGAATTTATTCCTCCCTGCACCAATAGTAAATCAAATTCCACTCAATACGGAAGCACGTATTGTGTTTGATGGTTTAGAGGCGGTTTTTCCTGCTAAAGTCACCTATGTTGCAGCAGAAGCACAATTTACCCCTAAATTTGTTGAAACGGATACAGAACGTGAAAAATTGATGTTCAAAGTCAAGCTCCAAATCCCTGCTGATATTGCACAACAATACGCTAACTATCTGAAAGGCGGTATGACAGGTAATGGTTTTGTCCGTCTTAACACAACCGATTGGACACCAGAACTACAAATTAAGCTACCAAAATAACAATAGAGGTACGTAATGGATGCTATTCGCTTGGTGAATGTATCACATTCTTACCAAAAAACGACCGCACTTGATCGTGTGTCACTGGCACTACCGATAGGCTGCACTGTTGGATTAATCGGGCCTGATGGTGTCGGAAAATCAACATTATTATCACTTATTGCAGGTGTAAAAATCATTCAACAAGGCAGCGTTGAAGTCTTTGGTTTGAATCAAGCAAATAAGATTGAACGCGAATCTTTATTGAAACGGATTGCGTTTATGCCACAAGGTTTAGGCAAAAATCTCTATCCAACCCTTTCCGTTTATGAAAATATCGAATTTCATGCTCGTCTTTTTGGCTTAAATGCTCAACAACGCCAAATACGTATTACTCGTTTATTGCGTGCCACAGGATTAGCTCCTTTTGCCCAGCGTGCCGCGGGTAAACTCTCTGGAGGCATGAAACAAAAACTCAGTTTATGTTGTGCGTTAGTTCATGATCCTGATTTATTAATTTTAGATGAACCAACCACAGGTGTTGATCCTCTATCACGTCGCCAATTTTGGACATTAGTCAATGAATTACGCAATGAAAATCAAGGTATGACAGTCGTTGTTGCGACAGCTTACATTGAAGAATCAGAACAATTTGAATATTTAATTGCGATGGATGCAGGGCAGATTCTCATTCATGCGCCTACACAACAAGTACTAAAAGTAACACAAGCTAATAATCTTGAACAAGCTTATATCAAATTGTTACCAGAATCTAAACAAACACACTGGGATTCAAGCCAAATTCCACCTTTTTTGCCAGATCCAACTCAGCCGTTTGCCATTGAAGCAGAAGGATTAACCAAAGTTTTTGGCGATTTTACTGCAGTTGATAATGTCAGCTTCCAAATCCCGCAAGGTGAAATCTTTGGTTTCTTAGGCTCAAATGGATGCGGCAAAAGCACAACTATGAAAATGTTGACTGGATTATTAGATGTTACAGCGGGAAGCGCCACATTATTAGGTAGTCCTATTGATGCAGATAACATGCAAACACGTAAACAAGTGGGCTATATGTCACAAGCATTCTCACTTTATGAAGAGTTAACGCTGCGCCAAAATCTTATCTTACATGCAAAACTGTATGAACTCGAAGGCAAAAGAGGTCACGAAGCAGTCAATCAAGCACTAACTCAGTTTCAACTTGACGATATTGCCGATAGCTTACCCAGCCAATTATCACTTGGTATCCGCCAACGCCTACAACTTGCCGCAGCCTGTTTACACCATCCTAAAGTGTTAATTTTAGATGAACCAACGTCTGGTGTTGACCCAGCTGCACGTGATATGTTTTGGCAATATCTAGCGCAGCTTTCACGCGAAGAAAAAATGACTATTTTTGTCTCAACTCATTTCATGAATGAAGCGCAACGTTGTGATCGTATATCTTTAATGCATCGAGGAAAAGTATTAGCGGTAGGTACGCCAGAACAATTACGCCAGCAACGTAATGCTGACACTTTAGAGCAAGCTTTTATCGACTTTTTAGCTGAACAATCTGATCAATCAATCTCACAAACAATAACACCAGATCAACCTATAGCAAACGAAGTGACATCCTTGCAAGAGAATAGTACTCCTCATCCCATTTTATATTGGTTCAGTTGCATTTGGACCTTTGCACTACGTGAAGGAAAAGAAATCCTCCGTGATCGTATCCGTTTAATCTTTGCAATTTTAGGTCCAATTATTCTTTTATTTACTGGCAGCTGGGGAATTTCTTTTGACACCAATGAATTAAGCTTTAGCGTACTCGATCAAGATCAAAGTTATGAAAGTCGCCAGCTCATTGAGCAATTTAGTAGCTCTGCCTATTTTAAAGCACTTGAACCCATCAAAGAGCGGTCGAATTTGGGCGAATTTTTAAAGACAGGCAAAGCAAGATTAATCATTGAAATTCCGCCCCACTTTGGACGAGATTTATTACAGCAGCGTAAGCCAGAAGTTGCTTTTTATGTCGATGGTTCGATGCCTTTTACTGGCGAAAATATGGTTGCTTATATACAACAAATTCTGTTCCAATACCAAAAACAGCTTTATCAACAAAATAGCATTACGTTGCCACAAGTGGCTAGCTTAGAAGTGCGATTTATGTATAACCAAACTTTCCGTAGCGTAAATGCAATTTCTCCCGGCTTAATCATGGTCACTTTAATGTTAATCCCATCTATGATGACAGCCCTTGCCGTAGTACGTGAAAAAGAAATTGGTTCAATTACTAATCTCTATGGCTCACCAGCCAGCGTCTTACAATATGTACTCGGTAAACAGCTACCCTATGTTTTTTTAGCTATGCTAAATTATTTAATGCTCGTTGCGCTAGTAATTTGGGTCATTGAGGTGCCAATGACAGGCTCTTTTGGGGCAATGAGCTTAGGTGCGCTGTGCCTCGTATTAGCCGCAACAGCATTCGGTTTACTCATTTCTGCCTTTGTTAAATCTCAAGTTGCAGCGATTTTTGCTACCGCCATTATCACTATCATTCCAACGATTAATTTTTCGGGCTTACTTTACCCACGTTCAACAATTACAGGCATTGGTTATTGGATGGGATTAGGCTTTCCAACAAGTTGGTATCATTTAATTAGTTTAGGAGCCTTTACTAAAGGATTAGGTTTTAGCCACTTTTTAGATTTATACGCCGTGCTACTCCTCTTTTTTGCTATTTATTTAGCACTAACTTGTATCCTTTTGAAAAAACAGGAGAAATGACATGCAACAATGGATAAAAAATGTTTATTTCTTATGTGGTAAAGAAATTCGCAGCTTCTTTAGTGATTTTACATTACTCATACTGGTAATTATTATGTTTACCATCACCATTTACTCTATCGCAAAAGGAATTACGACAGAAGTCAAAAATGCCTCAGTTGCTATTTTAAATGAAGATCGAAGCGCACTTTCTTTCCGTTTTCAAGATGCGATGTTACCGCCACAATTCAACAAAGTCGTCGAAATCAAGCCTGAACAAATTGATGATGCAATGGACAGCGGTGAATATATTTTTGTGTTGACTATTCCAGCGAATTTCACAGCAGACTTACTTGCGAATAAACAACCAGAATTACAATTATTAGTGGATGCCACCGCCATGTCACAAGCGGCTGTAGGAGCAAGCTATTTACAACAAATCATTAGTCAACAAATCACCGAATATCTAACTAAAACACCAATAGACACCAGGCTGATTACCCCCAAAATAAATGTCCTGTTTAACAGTAATTTAAAAACAGAATGGTATATGCCCGTCACCCAAATCACGGGGAATTCAACATTACTGACGTTAATTCTCGTCGGTGCTGCCGTGATTCGTGAACGAGAACATGGCACGATTGAACATTTATTAGTGATGCCAGTCAGTGCCAGTGAAATTGTGATTTCAAAGATTTTGGCTAATGGTTTAATCATTCTTATTGCGGCATTCCTGTCTTTATATTTTGTCGTACACAAATTTATCGATGTACCTATTAATGGCTCTATTAGTCTATTTATTGCAACGGAAGCAATTTTTCTCTCCTCAATGGCAGGACTGGGGATTTATCTCGCCACACATGCGCCAACTATGCCACAATTTAGTTTACTTTGCTTGCCTGTTTATATCGTACTTTATTTGCTTTCTGGCAGTTTATCTCCACTAGAAAATATGCCTCTAATTGTGCAACACATTATGCAGTTTTCGCCACTCACTCAATTTATCGCCATAGGACAAGATGTGTTGTTTCGAGGCGCTGGTATGGCTGTAATTTGGCCACGCGTATTGATCATTACATTGATGGGAGCACTATTTATTAGTATTGCTATTTTACGTTTTAGAAGTATGCTCGCTCGCCAAAGCTAAGGAAAAAGATTATGCAAAAAACGTTGATTACGCTTGTTTTGAGCGCATTTTTAACAAGTTGTCAAAATACACAAATTGATTTGCCATCGCAAATCACATTACCTACCGAATATACTCAAGCGAATATCAATTCTGGTCAACAAGCCATACAACAATGGTGGGAAAGTTGGCAAGATCCACTGCTTGTTGATTTGATTCAACGAGGATTAGTGCACAACTATGATATTGCTATTGCTAAAAGTCAATTAGCAGAAGCGCAAGCTATTGCTCAACTAGCACATGCTAGACTGTTTCCAACACTTGCCGCAACGGGCAATCTAGGAAAAGCGCATATAGATATTGAACAATTTGATATGAGTCCACAAAATCGCGTTGGAGGTATAAGTGCGGCTTGGGAACCTGATATTTTTGGGCAAAAACAAAGCGATGAGGATGCAGCACAAGCTGCAGTAGCCGCATCACAACAGCAGGTTTACGGTAGCCAAATGTTGATTGCTAGCGAGATTGCAAGTTATTACTTAAAAGCTTTACACACCATAAAACAACAAGCGCTTTTACAACGTACCTTAACGACTCTACAAGATTTACAACGTTATGTTACTGGGCGTTTTAACGCGGGACAAACTACAGCTTATGAGCTTAATGAAGTAAAAAGTCAATTACAATCAATCACAGCTAAAAGCGCAATATTGCAAGCCCAATTCGATACATATCAGCGCGCTATTGCCATCTTAGTTGGTTCAGTTCCTCAAACGTTCAAGTTAAATCTAACACAAATGAAAAAAGCAGATGTACTGATCCACCTTCCTGCGCCACCTCAAGGAATTCATCCGAGTGATTTATTGACTCAACGCCCTGATATTCAAGCACAAGCAGCAAATGTTAATGCCCATGCTGCAAAATTAGCCAGTGCTAAAGCGGATTTATTACCTCGATTCGATATTCAATTTTTATGGCAAACAGGACGAATTAAATTAGATAGTGATTTACCTACTTTAAATGCATGGCAAAATTTTATCAGTGCAGGAATTCAGCTCCCTATTTTTACTGCCGGACGTATTCAAGCCAATATTAAAGTTGCTGATGCACGCTTACAACAAGCCTTACTTCAATATGATCAAACATTACTGAAAGCACTCGCGGAAGTCGACAGTAGCTATCAACTACAATTTGCACTTACTCATCAGCATGACTTATTAACGCAAACTTTAGCGACTAAACAACGACAAAGTATCGATAGCCAGAAACTGTTTCAATACGGTGAACAGACATTTGATCGCACTTTACAAACAAAACTCGATCAATTCATGCTTGAAGAAAAACTATTAGACAACCAATTAGCCAAAGCCAATAACTTAATTTCATTATATAAAGCCATTGGTTTAGGTTGGCTGCCACAACAATAAATCGCTTGAGTCGATAGCGTAAATTTCTAGCATGGTCCAAAGTACAATGTAGAAAAATTGTCATAATGTCATATTCGCGTTTATAACTAAAATCAGACTCAAGTATGACTTAAAATCCAAAACACATTGTATATTGTATCCCTTGATCCAGATAGGATTTGAGTACTATATCAGTGCAACATCATCTTAAAACTTCACCAAAACTGACCGCACTTTACCACTCACAGAGACAAAAAAGCCTAGCGGATTATGCTAGGCTCTTAAATAAACATGAATTACTGTTCTTCAGCTTGTTTAAAGAATTGTTCATTCACTTCAATTTTGGCTTTAGCACGTAGAGCTTGTAGTAATTTATTTTGTAATTCAATTTGACGAGCTTGTGCAATTTGTTGTGTAAAGATTTCGCTTTCAGCTGCAGTTAAAGCACCATGTTCAATCGCACTTAATTCCACCAATACAACATTACCATTACCCGCTTTTGCTGCGGTATAGCTTGGCTTATCATCATTGAGCTGCATTGAGAAAATCACATTATTTAATGCAGGATCGCGATTATCTGCAAATATCCATTTTTCTTCATCGGCAAAATGAATACCTGCAGGTAATGCGGCTTTAGAATCAGTACGTAATACTTCAGCGGCTTTAGATGCTTCAGCCAGCACAATTTCTTCTGCTTTTTGACGCGTTAAATACGCAGTAATATCGGCTTTAGCCTCTTCTAATGTTCTAGTCCCTTCTGCTTTATGTTCTAATACACGAACTACTACCGCATGCTGCTCACCAACATTCATCGGTTCAGAATTCACACCACCTTGTGAAATATCAGAGTGGAATACTGCAGCCACCACATTTGGATAATTTAACTCAGCAGGCACATCATTTGCAGAGAAATAATCCGTTTGTTGAATTTGTAAACCTGCCACTTCTGCTGCTTTTTCTAAACCTTCTGGATGCTCAAATGCTTTTTCAGCAATTTGTTTTTCAATCGAATAATATTGATTATTTACTAAATTTTGACGAATTTGATCCGCAATTTGCGTTTTTACTACTTCTAATGGTAAAGCTGAAGCTTCTTTACGTTCTGTGACTAAGATAATGTGATAGTGATTATCGACTCTCACTGGTTGACTATATTGACCCACAGCCAACACATCTGCCGCGTCTTCAAAAGCTTTTGGGAATGTTCCGGCACTAGCCCAACTTAAATCACCACCATTTTGTGCTGAAATTTTATCTAAAGAGCGCGCACCGGCTAAACCAGCAAAATTTGCACCATCTTGTAATTCTTTATAAATTGCTTGTGCTTCTTCTTCCGTGGCGACTTGGATATGAGATAAACGCTGTTGGCCTTGTGAAACATAAAGTGCTTTATTGTCTTGATAATATTGTGCAATTTCTACATCAGAAACTTGGATATTTTTCTCGACATCTGCTCTGGTCAAGGTGATGTATTGTACTTTCGCTAATTCTGGCACTAAAAATGCACTTTTATTTGCTTCATAATAGGCTTTAATTTCTTCTTCAGATACACTTTGTTTTGCCATCACATCTTCTACTGAAAAT
Organism: Pasteurella oralis; assembly: GCF_042681465.1. Taxonomy (NCBI): domain Bacteria; kingdom Pseudomonadati; phylum Pseudomonadota; class Gammaproteobacteria; order Pasteurellales; family Pasteurellaceae; genus Pasteurella; species Pasteurella oralis. The sequence continues at coordinate 195,982 of NZ_JBHUFP010000025.1, read as the reverse complement.
GGTGCTAAACGGACTTTACGCGCTTGAAAAAATAATTCTGTCAACTGTGCTTGTTGAGCAGGCACAATAAACTCACTTTCTGCCAATCCTGTTTGTAATTGTTCTAGGCGTAATGCCTCACGCACAATATTGGCATAAGCATCCGCAGTGAACCCATTTAATTGCAACATTCTCTGGTATAGATTGTTATCAAATTTACCCTCTGTTTGGAAAATTTGACTGGTGACAATTTGTTGTTTGATACGTTCGTCACTAATACCAATTTTTAAATCATCTGCATACTGACGCAATAATTCTTGGTTGATTAAATTATTTAATACACTTTGTCTTAAACCAGCAATAAATTCTGGTGAACCTGATAATGCGGCAAATTGAGCACCAAGTTGTTGTCTCAAACGTTCTGACTCCGACTCATAGCGTTGATAAAAAGTTTGCTGTGAAATTTCCTCGCCATTTACTTTTACTGCAGATGTATCCACACGAGTAAACACATAGCCTGTCACACCACTTAGCACGAAAGCGACAGCAATGATACCCAACAGTAACTTTGATACCCAACTGCTTGTCATACTGTGAAGTTTTTCAATTAACATTGTCGTTATCCTATAAATATTATTTTAATCAACAGAAAATGCCTACGATTATAATAGAAAGTCCCTCTATTCGCACGGGCAAAATAAAATTAAGCCAAATCATAACAACTTGGCTTAATTTACAAAAGTATCAATTAATTGACCGCACTTTTACGTGAAGTTGAACGGCTTTTACGTACTGCTTTTGCCGCACTCACTGGTGAAAGCTTCACAAACTCAACTCCTGTTGGTGCGTTTTCTAATGCAATAGTTAACACTTCATCAATCGTTTCCACTGCGTGAATAGTTAAATTATTTTTTGCATTATCTGGAATATCCTCAAGATCTTTTACATTCTCTTTCGGAATAATCACAGTTTTAATGCCGCCACGATGTGCAGCTAATAATTTTTCTTTTAGTCCACCAATTGGTAATACTTTTCCACGCAATGTAATTTCACCAGTCATTGCGACATCTGCTTTCACTGGGTTACCTGTTAAGCAAGACACTAACGCTGTACACATTGCAATACCAGCACTTGGACCATCTTTTGGCGTAGCGCCTTCTGGTACGTGAATATGAATATCACGTTTTTCATGGAAATCAGAAGCAATACCTAATTTTTCTGCTCTTGCTCGTACGACTGTCATTGCTGCTTGGATTGATTCTTTCATGACATCGCCTAATGAACCCGTGTAAGTTAACTTACCTTTACCAAGCACGGATGCCGTTTCAATAGTGAGTAAATCCCCACCAACTTCTGTCCAAGCTAACCCTGTTACTTCTCCCACACGATTTTGTGTATCCGCACGACCAAATTCAAAACGCTTCACGCCTAAAAATTCAGCTAAATTGAGAGTATTCACTTTGATTGATTTCAACTTCTTATCTAATAATAAGTTCTTCACTGCTTTACGGCAGATCTTTGAAATCTCACGTTCAAGACTACGCACACCAGCTTCACGTGTGTAATAGCGGATAATATCGAGAATTGCACTCTCTTCAATCTCAAGCTCACCTGCTTTTAAGCCGTTACGCTCCATTTGCTTCGCCAATAAATGACGTGTCGCGATATTCAATTTTTCATCTTCGGTATAGCCAGAAAGACGAATAACTTCCATACGATCTAACAATGGCGCAGGAATGCGCATTGAATTTGAAGTTGCCACAAACATCACATCGGATAAATCATAATCTACTTCTAAATAGTGATCGTTAAATGTAGTATTTTGCTCTGGATCAAGTACTTCTAATAAGGCAGAAGCAGGATCACCACGCATATCTGAACTCATTTTATCGATTTCATCAAGCAAGAATAATGGGTTTTTTACCCCTACTTTTGCCATTTTTTGAATCAATTTACCCGGCAAAGCACCAATATACGTTTTACGGTGACCTCGAATTTCCGCCTCATCACGCACACCACCTAATGCCATGCGTACATATTTACGTCCCGTTGCTTGTGCAATAGATTGCCCCAATGAGGTTTTACCCACGCCTGGTGGTCCGACTAAACATAAAATAGGACCCTTGATTTGATTTAAACGCGTTTGTACTGCGAGATATTCTAAAATGCGCTCTTTGACACGCTCTAAGCCATAATGATCGGCATCTAATACTTGCTGTGCTTTAGCAAGATCCTTTTTCACTTTTGTACGTTTGTTCCAAGGAACTTGTATCATCCAATCAATGTAACTACGTACTACTGTAGCTTCAGCAGACATTGGTGACATCATTTTTAATTTCTGTAGTTCTGCCTCTGTTTTTTCTTTTGCTTCCGCAGGCATTTTCGCTTCTTCAATTTTTTGACGAAGCTGTTCAATTTCATCAACACTATCCGTTTCACCAAGCTCTTTTTGAATCGCTTTAATTTGCTCATTCAAATAGTAGTCACGCTGTGTTTTTTCCATTTGCTCTTTTACGCGACCACGAATACGTTTTTCAACCTGTAATAAATCTGTTTCTGATTCCATTAAACCAAGCAAATACTCAAAACGTGCAACGACATTTGGAATTTCTAACACTTTTTGCTTATGTTTCACTGCTACTGGCATATGTGCTGCCAAAGTGTCACTTAAACGATCAAATTCATCAATACGTTCTAACGCTGAATGCACATCTGGTTGCACCTTTTTATTTAACTTCGCATATTTTTCAAATTCAGCTAACGTGGCTTTCTTAACTACAGCAAGTTCTTTATCATCACCAAATTCTGTTTCAATTGGCTTAATTTCTGCACAGAAAAACTCGCCATTATCTTCCAAATGGTTAATTTTGGCACGCTGCTGCCCTTCGACTAATACTTTGACTGTACCATCAGGCAATTTCAATAACTGAATAATATTTGCTACAGTACCAACATCATAAACATCATCTATGGTCGGTTCTTCTAAATCGGCTTGCTTTTGTGAAACTAATAATAATTGCTTACCAGTTTCCATTGCTTCATCAAGACTACGAATTGATTTTGCTCTACCGACAAATAATGGCATCACCATATAAGGAAAGACGACGACATCACGCAATGGTAACACTGGAATGGTTTGTTTCTGTTTTTTGACGCTCATTCCGAACTCTCTTAGTTAAATTAGGACATTTTGTCTAATATGAGGATAATTTTTAATAAATCAAGTGAATAAACAAAAAGTGCGGTGAAATTAACCGCACTTTTATTTGATTGAATGATTAATTTTTATATTCTAGCTTTGGCGGCTGTTTTTCAGTAATTGTACTTTCTTCCACAATCACCTTATTCAGATTTTCCAAAGAAGGCAAGTCATACATAGTGTCTAACAAGATTGCTTCAACAATAGAGCGTAATCCCCTTGCCCCAGTTTTACGTTCTAAGGCTTTCTTCGCCATCGCGGTTAGAGCCTGTGGTGTAAATTCTAATTCCACGTTTTCTAAACCAAATAACGCTTGATATTGCTTAATTAATGCATTCTTCGGCTCAGTTAAAATTTTCACTAACGCGTCTTCATCTAATTCAGCAAGTGGCGCGACTACAGGTAAACGGCCGATGAATTCAGGAATTAAACCAAATTTCATTAAATCATCTGGCTCTACCTGCTCAAATAATTGACTTAACGTGGCTTTATCTTGCTTACCTTTAACCTCAGCGCTAAAGCCAATGCCAGAACCCACATGTACCCGTTTTTCAATGACTTTATCTAAGCCCGCAAATGCACCACCGCAGATAAATAAAATTTTTGACGTATCCACTCGTAACATTTCTTGCTGCGGGTGTTTACGACCACCTTGTGGCGGAATTGATGCAACCGTACCTTCAATTAATTTTAATAAAGCTTGTTGTACACCTTCACCTGACACATCACGTGTAATAGAGGGATTCTCAGATTTACGCGTGATCTTATCAATCTCATCAATATAAATAATACCTTGCTCTGCACGCTCTACATCATAATCACAGCTTTGTACTAATTTCTGTAATACATTCTCAACATCTTCACCAACATAACCTGCTTCAGTTAATGTTGTTGCATCAGCCATGGCAAAAGGAACATTTAACATACGAGCCATTGTTTCGGCTAATAAGGTTTTACCGCTTCCTGTTGGTCCAATTAACAAAATGTTACTTTTACCAAGTTCCACATCGGTAATTTTTTTATCAGAACGTAAACGCTTATAGTGATTATATACCGCTACAGCTAACACCTTCTTTGCGTAATCTTGCCCAATCACATAACCATCTAAATGTGCCCGAATTTCATGTGGTGTTGGTAACTTTTGTTGTTCTACACTTTCTGAGCTTGTTTCTTCTGTTTCATCTGATAACAGCATATGATGGCACAACTCAATACATTCATTACAAATATAACCCGAAGTACCTGCAATTAATTTACTGACCTCTTTTTGCTCTTTACCACAAAAAGAACAATGTAATTCAGTGTCTTTTTCCATTTTGTATCCTAAATTCTTATCGTTTTTCTAACACTTCATCAACTAAACCATATAATTTCGCTTCTTCTGCTGACATGAAATTATCACGATCTGTATCGCGTTCAATACGTTCAATGCTTTGACCAGTATGAAATGCTAAACGCTCATTCAAAGTATGTTTGATTTTTAGAATTTCTTGTGCATGGATTTGAATGTCTGATGCTTGACCACGGAAGCCACCGAGGGGCTGGTGAATCATGACTCGAGCATTAGGTAGCGCAATACGCTTACCTGCTGTACCACCCGCTAACAAAAATGCACCCATTGAACAGGCTTGCCCAACACAAAGTGTTCGAATATCAGGTTTAACAAATTGCATAGTATCGTAAATTGCCATCCCTGCGGTGACAGAACCACCCGGCGAATTAATATAAATATTGATATCTTTCTCTGGATCTTCTGATTCTAAAAATAACAACTGAGCGACAATTAAATTAGCCATACGGTCTTCTACTTCGCCACTTAAGAAAATGACTCGTTCTTTCAATAAACGCGAATAAATATCGTAAGAACGTTCACCTCTTGAGGTTTGCTCTACAACCATAGGAATTACACTCATATTTACCTCTTTCAATCCAATTTAATAAAATTTAATGCATTCAGTTATTCTACCTGAAAATTCAAATTTTTCTAACTCGAATATTTCTTATCGCGATAAAAAAGTGCGGTCAAAATTATTAAAATTCTGACCGCACTTAATCACGCAAAAATTAATTGTTTAAAACACTAATAAATTATGCTTGTGTATTCATCACTTCATCAAAAGAAGCAGCTTTTTCAGTCACTTGTGCTTGTGCAAGTACTGCATCAACAGCTTGTTCCTCTAATACAACGTTACGAATATTATTCATTAACTCTTTATTTTTGCTGTAATATTCAATAACTTCAGCTGGCTGTTCATAAGCAGAAGCTATTTCTTCGATCATTGCTTTTGCACGAGCTTCATCCACTTTTAATTCGTTAGATGCAATGACTTCTGCTAATAATAAACCAACTTGCACGCGGCGTTTCGCTTGTTCTTCAAATAACTCACGCGGTAATTGTGCGGCTTGTTCATTGTTACCACCAAAACGTTGTGCAGCTTGACCACGTAATACTTCGATTTCTTGTTCTACTGCAGCAGCAGGTACTTCAATGACATTTTGCTCGAGTAAACCATCAATAACTTGACCTTTTACTTTAGCTGTTAATGCATTTTTTAATTCACGCTGCATATTTTTGCGAATTTCATTACGTAAATCATCGATAGTTTTCGTATTTGGACCAAATTTCGCTACGAACTCATTTGTTAACTCAGGTAATACCATCACTTCAACTTTTTTCAAATTAATTGCAAATTTAGCTGCTTTACCTTTTAAGTTTTCAGCATGGTATTCCTCTGGAAATGTCACATTGATATCAAATTGTTCACCTGCTTTATGACCAACGATACCTTCTTCAAAACCTGGGATCATGCGACCTTGACCCATGAATAAAGTAAAGTCTTCTGCTTTACCACCTTCAAATTCTTCACCATCAACAGAACCAACGAAATCGATCACAACGCGATCTTCTGCTTTAGCCGCATCAGTATTTTCTGCCCAAGTTGCTTGTTGTTTACGTAATACTTCGATCATTTTTTCGATATCTGTATCCGTAATTTCAACAACTGGTTTTTCTACTTTGATTTGTTCTAAACCTTTTAATTCAACTTCTGGATACACTTCAAAAGTAGCAGTGAAAACTAAATCTTTACCTGCTTCAAACTGCTCAACTGCAAAAGACGGGCGACCCACTAAATTAACTTTTTGTTCAATCATTACATTGAAAAAGTGGCTTTGTAATAATTCGCCCAATACATCATGACGGACAGATGGTCCAAAACGTTTTTCAATAATGTGTGGTGGTACTTTACCTTTACGGAAACCATCAACGCGCGCAGTTTTTGCAACACGTTTTAATTCTTCACGTACTGCGCTTTCAACAGTGTCAGATGGAACGGTGATTTGAACACGACGCTCAAGACCTTGAGTTGTTTCAATAGTAAATGACATTATATTACCTCAAAATGAATTTGCACTCGGCGAACGCACACACCGAACACGTTAGTAAAAATTAAAGTTAAAAATAACCGACGAATTATAACGAGATAAAACACATCAGTCGAGAAAATGCCGAACAAAAACGTATATTTGTACATTTTTTGAACTAAAATAAAAAGGAAAGCATTGAGGGCTTTCCTTTCTCATGTTTACTGACTGATTACAGCGCTTTTGGTAAGCGGATTTTTTGTCCTGGGAAAATTTTATCAGCATCTTTGATGACTTCTTTATTAGCCTCAACAATCGCGGTATATTTTGTGCCATTGCCATAAGTTTTTTCCGCAATTTTCCACAACGTGTCACCCTTTTGAATCACATAAAATTCATCTTCACCCGCTAAACGTTCACCATTTTTAATGGTCACATTATCGACTTTCACTTCCGTAATACCCGCAACATTACCAGCCATCAGTACAACTTTTTCCAATGCACTTGCTGATTCTGCTGTACCTTCAATAATTGCAACACCCTCTTCAACTTTCACTACAACATCTTCAATGCCTGGGTTGTCTTCTTTAATATGCTGAGCAACTGCATCAGCAGCATCTTCTTTTTTTGAAAATAGTTTACGACCAATCTCACCAACGAAATTAAATAATCCCATATTAAATTCCTCATTGTTATTAAATACTCGTCAACCACCTTAACTAAATAATTTGATGAAGTCCATTGTTAAGCAGAATATTTACACTATTTGAAAATTCTTTCTTAAATTTGACTGCACTTTAAGCAATTTGCGCTAGAATGTTAGTTTTAAATTCAATGAAAGGGTATTCACATGCGTTGGCGTGGTCGTAGAGAAAGTACAAATGTAGAAGATAGGCGTTCCGCTAGCGGTTATAGCAGTAATGGTGGCAAATCTGGTATTTTAGGCTTAATTATCCTCCTTATTGGTGCCTATTATGGTATTGATTTATCAGGCTTAGTAGGTACACCAGATCTTGGTTTACAGCAGTCTTCTGCTCTTAATCAACAAGAAGAACAAGAACTAAATAGCTTATCTCGCGTAGTACTGGCTGACACAGAAATTGTGTGGGATAACTATTTTGCTCGTCACAATCAACGCTATCAAGCACCTATTATGGTGTTATATAACGGTGTTACTCATACTGCTTGTGGCACAGGACAATCCGCGATGGGACCATTTTACTGCCCAAATGATAACAAAGTATATCTTGATTTATCCTTTTATAGTGACATGAAACATAAGCTTGGTGCCGGTGGTGAAGCAGCTTTCGCTTATGTCATTGCCCATGAAGTCGGACACCATATTCAAAATCAATTAGGTATCCTTCCACAAGTCAACCGTCTACGTCAACAAACAAACCAAAGCGAAGCGAACCGCTTATCAGTCAAATTAGAATTACAAGCAGACTGCTTTGCTGGAGTGTGGGGACACCAAGCAGCGAAAACAGGTTTATTTGAAAGTGGTGATATCGAAAAAGCCTTTAATGCTGCCGAGGCAGTTGGTGACGATCGTTTACAAAAACGCAGCCAAGGTTATGTTGTACCAGATAGCTTTACTCATGGCACTTCAGCACAACGTTTACAATGGTTTAAACGTGGTTTAAATACAGGTGATCCGAACCAATGTAATACATTCCAATAATGTCTACTCATTTTCATCGTTGTTAAAAGTGCGGTCAAAAAATATAACATTTTGACCGCACTTTTTGTTAATTTTTTGTAAAAATAAAAAACAAATATTTTGTATCTTATCCAAACAAAAGTTAGTACAAAACTGCATCCACAACCAAAATAACAGAATTAAAATTCACAAATTAAAAAACAATCAGAATTTAACACTAATAAAATTATAATAAATGCACTAAAAAGCAAATTAAATACCAAATTTTTATTTGACAGCCCGTTTTTTATCAGTAAGATGAGAAACATCCAGTTTCCAATAATGGTTTGATTTTATGTGCAATATTGTTTCTTTATCACTCAATCTTCTGCTCTCACCTCAGTTGTGCGGCTAAGTTGTGGATAAAAAACAGTAAACAAAAAATCCAATCAATTTGACCCGCACTAAATAGGCGGGTTTTTTTATCGAAATTTTCTAAAAACACACCGCACTTTAGTCAAAAAACTAAACGTAAGGAACACAACATGGCAAACAATAATATCATCATTTTCGATACAACATTACGTGACGGTGAACAAGCCTTAAAAGCCAGTTTAACTGTAAAAGAAAAATTACAAATTGCATTAGCATTAGAGCGTTTAGGCGTTGATGTAATGGAAGTCGGCTTCCCCGTTTCTTCGGCAGGAGACTTCGAATCTGTACAGACTATTGCGCGCCATATTAAAAATAGTCGTGTTTGTGCATTATCTCGTGCTGTAGATAAAGATATTGATGCTGCTGCTGAAGCCTTAAAAGTTGCAGAAGCATTTCGTATTCATACCTTCATTGCAACCTCAGCATTACATGTAGAGAGCAAATTACGTCGTACTTTTGATGATGTGGTGGATATGGCAATTCAGGCAGTAAAACGTGCCAGAAATTATACTGATGATGTTGAATTTTCTTGTGAAGATGCGGGGCGTACTGGCGTTGATAATATCTGTCATATTGTTGAGGCTGCTATTAATGCTGGTGCAACAACTATCAATATCCCTGATACAGTAGGTTACACTTTACCAACCCAATTTGGCGACATTATTCATAATGTGATGAACCGTGTACCCAATATCGATAAAGCAATTGTTTCAGTGCATTGCCATAACGACTTAGGTATGGCAACAGCAAACTCCTTAACAGCGGTGCAATATGGTGCAAGACAAATCGAATGTACGGTTAACGGTATTGGCGAACGTGCAGGTAATACGGCATTAGAAGAAGTCGTGATGGCAATCAAAACTCGTCAAGATATATTCAAGGGATTAGATAGTAAAATTAATACTCAAGAGATTCATCGTGTTAGCCAAATGGTGAGTCAACTATGCAACATGCCAATCCAGCCAAATAAAGCTATCGTGGGTTCTAACGCGTTTGCACATTCATCGGGCATCCATCAAGACGGTATGCTAAAACATAAAAATACTTACGAAATTTTATCGCCAGAGAGTATTGGCTTGAAAAAAGAACAATTAAACTTAACTGCCCGTTCTGGGCGCGCAGCAGTAAAAAGTCATATGGAAACAATGGGTTATCAAGAAAGTGACTATAATTTAGATAAACTTTACCAAGCCTTCTTAAAATTGGCGGATAAAAAAGGTCAGGTCTTTGATTACGATTTAGAAGCATTAGCATTTATCGACATGCAGCAAGGCGACGAAGATCGCTTAACCTTAGATGTGATCACTTCACAATGTATTAGCCACTTACCTGCTTCGGCATTTGTGCAAGTTGAATTAGATGGTAAGAAAGTCAGTCAAGTATCAAACGGTGGAAATGGTCCAGTGGATGCAGTTTACAATGCGATTTTGGCGATCACAGGCCTAGAGATAAAAATGTTGAACTACAATTTAACAGCTAAAGGTGAAGGTGCAGAAGCTTTAGGGCAAGTAGACATTGTAGTCGAGCACGATGGCAGACGCTTTCACGGTGTTGGTTTAGCAACAGATATTGTCGAATCCTCCGCTAGAGCGTTAATCCATGCCATCAATGCGATTTATCGTTCACAAAAAGTGGCAGATTTAAAATTACATAAAATTGCAGGTGTATAAAAAAACACCGCACTTTTGCAGTAGTGTGATAGGTTTCCTTCTAAACCACTGAATGGAATTCATATTTTTAAGAAAATTTAGCCTGTTTGAACTAACAAGGTTGGTGAGTTTTAAACTTCTCGTCAAAAAATGTGAATAGAAAGAGGGGAAAAAAGCTTAGCAGGGTTATCTTTCTTTATGGTTATTTTTCTTTGACAAAACAAAGAAAAGTAGCAAATAACACAAAGCAAATAAACAAGCTTAAGACAATCAAGTTTAATCAAAAAACAAAGGAATCCTAAATGCAAACATTCAATATCGCCGTCTTAAGCGGTGACGGAATTGGTCCAGAAATCATGGCAGAAGCCATTAAAGTATTAGATGTTGTTCAACAAAAATACCATTTCAAATTAAACTACCGCATGTTTGATGTAGGTGGAATTGCGATTGATCGCCATGCTACACCACTACCAGAGGCTACGTTAAAAGGCTGCGAAGAAAGTGATGCAATTTTGTTTGGCTCAGTTGGTGGTCCGAAATGGGAAAATCTACCACCAACTCAACAACCTGAACGTGGGGCATTATTACCATTACGTAAACACTTTGCTTTATTTTGTAATTTACGCCCAGCCACACTTTATCAAGGTTTAGAGAAATTCTGTCCATTACGTGCCGATATTGCAGCGAAAGGCTTTGATATGGTGACTGTACGAGAATTAACAGGTGGCATTTATTTTGGTCAACCAAAAGGCCGTGAAGGCGAAGGAGCTACTGAAAAAGCCTTTGATACAGAAGTGTATCACCGTTATGAAATTGAACGTATTGCTCGTGTTGCTTTTGACACCGCGATGAAAAGGAGCAAACACGTCACGTCAGTTGATAAAGCTAACGTATTAATTAGCTCCATATTATGGCGTGAAGTCGTCACTGAAGTTGCAAAAGATTACCCAGAAGTGAAACTAGATCATATCTACATTGACAATGCGACTATGCAATTGATCAAACAGCCTGAATTTTTTGATGTTTTACTGTGTTCAAATATCTTTGGTGACATCATCTCAGATGAATGTGCCATGATCACAGGTTCGATGGGGATGTTGCCTTCTGCTAGTCTTAATGAACAAGGATTTGGTCTATATGAGCCTGCTGGTGGTTCAGCGCCCGACATTGCAGGCAAAGGTATTGCTAATCCAATTGCACAAATTCTTTCTGCTGCCATGATGTTACGTCATAGTTTTAACTTAAACGATGCGGCCATAGCAATTGAAAACGCAGTGAAAAAAGTCCTCGCAGAAGGACACCGGACCGCAGACTTAGCCGATGAAAGCCAACCCATTTCAACCAAAGCAATGGGCGATTTAATCGCACAAGCGGTGAAATAAAACTTTTAAAAAATTGACCGCACTTTTCATTGATACTCAGATAAATTCCCTTCGGTTTCGCCAGAGTGTCAGGAAACTTTTAGGAAAATGTCCTTTAAGTAAAGAAAAGCAAAATCGCAGGGACACCTTTCTTTTGGTTACTTTTCTTTGGTCAAACAAAGAAAAGTAATAGAGAAAGCATGAAGAATAACATCATTAAATCCCAAACTTTATTAGGAATAATACAATGTCCAAAACCCTATACGAAAAACTCTTTGACGCTCATATCGTCCACGAATCTGCTGGTGAAACACCGCTGATTTATATTAATCGCCATTTGGTACATGAAGTCACATCGCCACAAGCCTTTGATGGTTTACGAGCAATGGGACGAGCAGTTCGCCAACCAAGTAAAACTGTCGCAACAATGGATCATAATGTGCCGACTGATAGCCGTGATTTAGCTGGCTCTGGTGAAATGGGGCGTATTCAAATGGTGGAATTAGCCAAAAATACCGATCAATTTGGTATCACCCTTTATGATATTAACCATATCAATCAAGGGATCGTACATGTTATGGGACCTGAACAAGGCTTAACCTTACCCGGTATGACCATTGTATGTGGTGATTCTCACACTGCAACGCATGGCGCATTTGGAGCATTAGCTTTTGGTATTGGTACCTCGGAAGTAGAACATGTGTTAGCCACCCAAACCATTAAGCAAGCCCGTGCGAAAAAAATGAAAATTGAGGTACGCGGTAAAGTACGTGAAGGCATAACAGCTAAAGATATCGTGCTAGCTATTATCGGCAAAACAACAATGGGTGGTGGCACAGGGCATGTTGTGGAATTCTGTGGTGAAGCTATTCGTGATCTTTCTATGGAAGGTCGCATGACTGTGTGTAATATGGCGATTGAATTAGGTGCCAAATCGGGCATTATTGCGCCAGATGAAACCACATTTGCTTATTTGAAAGATAAACCCTATGCACCAAAAGGTAAAGATTGGGATGATGCTCTCACTTATTGGCAAACGTTGTATAGCGATGACGATGCGCAATTTGACACAATAGTGACTTTAGAAGCTAGCGACATTCAGCCTCAAGTTACTTGGGGAACGAATCCCGGACAAGTCATTGGTATTGAGCAAACCATCCCCAACCCTGCTGAGATGGCTGATCCAATCGAACGCCAATCAGCAGAAAAAGCTTTGGCTTATATGAACTTACCACATAGTATCAAATTAACAGATGTTACGATTGACAAAGTTTTCATTGGTTCTTGCACTAATTCACGTATTGAAGATTTGCGTGCAGCAGCAGCGATAGCTAAAGGGCGTAAAGTCGCAGCAGGTGTCCAAGCTCTCGTCGTACCCGGCTCAGGTTTAGTACGTGAACAAGCAGAAAAAGAAGGCTTAGATAAAATCTTTATTGAAGCAGGTTTTGAATGGCGCTTACCAGGCTGTTCAATGTGTTTAGCTATGAACAATGATCGACTCGCACCAGGTGAGCGTTGCGCTTCAACAAGTAACCGTAATTTCGAAGGGCGCCAAGGGCGTGGAGGACGTACTCACTTAGTTAGCCCAGCAATGGCAGCGGCGGCAGCGGTTTATGGTAAGTTTGTTGATATTCGCAACGTGGAATTAAATTAAACTTGTTAAAATCAACCGTACTTTTCACAGCTACTCAACGATCACCCCATGTAAACTGCCCAAATGCAGTGGGAATTTTTAGGGGAATAACGTTGCGTAGCAAAGTGGAGACAACTTATTTTCCGTGAAGAAAATCCACACGGAAAGAGATAAAAGTAGTTTAATCAGAGTGTGTTTTTACTCCTTTTTTGCATAAGCAAAAAAGAGAGAGGACGCAAGTAACGATAATGGTAAAAGTAAAGATAACAGTAACAATAATTAAGAGAGAAAAACGATATGCCTAAAGAATTTAAACAACATACTGGTATCGCCGTTCCGCTTGATGCGTCGAATGTCGATACCGACGCAATTATTCCAAAACAATTTTTACAAAAAGTGACTCGAGCTGGCTTTGGCGCGCATTTATTCCATGAGTGGCGTTTCTTAGATGATGAAGGAAAGCAACCCAATCCAGATTTCGTACTTAACTATCCTCGCTATCAAGGTGCAAGTATTTTATTAGCTCGTGAAAATTTTGGTTGTGGTTCTTCTCGTGAACACGCACCTTGGGCGCTCGATGATTATGGTATTCGTGTCATTATTGCACCAAGTTTTGCTGATATTTTTTACGGTAATAGTTTAAATAACCAGATGTTACCTATTCGTTTAAGTGAGCAAGAAGTAGACGAATTATTTAAATTTGTAGTCACCAATGAAGGGGCAAAAATTACTGTAGATTTGGAAGCACAAACAGTTAGGGCAAATGGCAAAATTTATCCATTTGAAATCGATAGTTTCCGCCGCTATTGCTTATTAAATGGTTTAGACAATATTGGCTTAACATTACAACATGAAAGTAAAATTGCCGAATATGAAAGTAAAATTCCTGTATTTTTACGCTAATTTTAAAAAAGAGATGGAATCCCATCTCTTTTTTAATTTCAGATCTCAATTTTACTTCACATCAATTAGTTCCTTTAAGTGATCATTTGCATTAACAGTAATCTGTTAACTAATCACGAATAAAATTAAAACAGTTTCTCTGCCAACAAAAGATAATCTTCATTCCTTTTGTCAACTCCATGTATTTCATTAAATAAAAAAACAAGTACATTTATCTGGAATAACAAAAATAGCTATATCCTTGTATTCCCTGATAAAAGTTATTTACTCACTGTACAAAATTGTGTCAGAATACCAAGGATTTAAAAAAACGCTTTTGTAAAAATAATGAGAATAAAACATGCAAAAACGCCTTGTGGATTTTATTAAAAAGCAATATGCATTTACTCTTGCCTGTACAGAAAACGACTTACCTTGGGCAAACGGACTTTACTATGTCTTTGATGAAGACTTGAAGCGATTAATTTATGTGACTGGTGAACAAACTCATCATGCTAAAATCATCATGAAAAATCCTCAAGTAGCAGGGACGATTTTTGTTCCTACTCGCTTTGTTCCTTCATTGCAAGGTGTGCAATTTACTGGCAAATCCAAACAGCTCTATGGTAAAGAAGCGGAAACTGCTTTCCAACTCTACGAAGAGACTTACTCTCATCAGCTCATCCGCCGACTTTCAGTATGGGAAATTGAATTAGAATATGTACGTTTAGTCGATAATTCATTAGGATTATTTAGCACAATAGAATGGAAAAAGGGACAAGAAGTTGAAGAGGAAGATCTCAGTTTATTTCTTAAATAATATTGTGACTGATAATACAACACCAATTCAATCAAAAAGGCAGCTTAACATCAGCTGCCTTATTTTTAGCTCCAAGTTAGACGATCTTTCACAAGAAAGAAATTCGCTCATCTGAGTCAAACAGAACAATAGTATAAAATTACTCACAATTTATTGTTAACGTAATTGTAATTGGCGACGAATACGGCGAAGTAATAGAAAGACCCAAGGCCATAATAGACCACTCGCCAGCGCCCCATAAATCTCTTGCCAATTAAATGCAGCACTATGCAAGAATAGTTCAATTAGAAAAATGCTAATTCTGATAGCAAATACAAAGCAAACTACGAGCAAGCTTTGCATCCACAAAGATAAATTACGTAAAATCAGGTGATTTAAAGCAACTAAATAAATAAACACCGATAAGACTAATGCATGTACACCTAAAATTGAGCCAAGTACTAAATCCCAAACCACACCAAGTACAAATGCCGTTCCAATACTCACTTTATTTGGTACTGAAAGCGCCCAGTATAACAAGACTAAGACTAACCAAGCTGGTTTAAAATTTTGGAAATCTGCAGGCCAAGGCGCAATTTCCATCACTAATGCCACAATAAAAGTACAAATGAGGATTAACCATTGTAATAAAAAGCGCTTTTCCATTACTCTTCCTCTCTTTGTTGTGGCTCTGACACAGGTAATGCTTGATTATTTTCGGCTGGATTCTCTAAGATTGGGTTAACATCTTCCCCTACAGGTAAATGATTATCTACTTCTTCTTTTACTAATGTTTTTTTCACTTTATCCGCTTCTGCGCCTTGGTTTTCTAAACGTTGCTGTACTGTGCGACGAATATCCTCTGGTGAAATAGATTGAACTTTTCGCATCTCTTCATTCGTTGGCCACAATAATAATACGTAACGTAAGCGTTCTATAGAAGCCAATGGTTTTGCCGTGACTGTAGCAAAATAATTTTGCCCATCACGTGATACAGATTCAACAATTGCAACAGGATAGCCTTCCAAAAAACGTCCACCTAATCCCGATGTAACCAATAAATCACCTTTTACAATATCTACTGAACGAGGCACATTATCTAACGTTAATTCATCATTACGTCCTGTGCCACTTGCAATTAAACGCACATCATTGCGTAATACTTGTACTGGAATCGAATGGGTTACATCAGTCAATAACAATACACGACTCGTATTTTCGCCCACAGAAACAATTTGTCCAACAATACCTTTTTCATCAATAATTGGCTGACCAACATAAGCGCCATCACGCTGCCCTTGATTGATAACAACTTGTTTGCGATAAACATCGGTTTCTGCGGTCAGTACTTCAGCAATTTTCTTATATTCATCAGTACGTAAAGGTGAGTTAAGGAGTAAACGAAGACGCTGGTTTTCGACTTTAAGTTGATCTAATAACAATAAATCTGCATTTTTTTCGCGTAGCTGATCACGTAACACTTTGTTTTCAATTTGTAGTTTATTCGTATCAACTAAGTTATCAGACACTTCATCCAGTACAGTACGAGGTGTATTAGCAAGGTAATATAATCCACCAATTGCTGTTTCCATAACACTACGAGCTTTAATCATCGCATTAGTTTGTCCATCAGACACAATTAATGCGATAGATGCAATAATAGCTAAAATTAAACGAAGACCTAAAGGCGGAGCCTTTCCAAAAATGGGTTTCATACCTGAATCAGACTAGTAATGTCAGCAATAAAAAGGTGAGGAAAAGTGCGGTCAAATTTACCGCACTTTTGTATGAAATTAAATATCGTCACTAAAAATATCGCCACCGTGCATATCAATCATTTCTAACGCTTCACCACCACCGCGTGCAACACAAGTTAATGGATCTTCAGCAATAATGACTGGCACGCCAGTTTCTTTCGAAAGCAACGCATCAATATTACGAATAAGCGCGCCACCGCCAGTTAAAACCATACCGCGCTCAAAAATATCTGCAGCATGCTCTGGCTGGCATTCTTCTAGTGCTGTACGTACTGCCGCAACAATACCATTTAAAGGCTGTTGAATAGCTTCCAATACATCACGAGAAGTTAATTTAAAGGAACGAGGTGCCCCTTCTGCTAAATTATGACCATGCACCTCAATTTCACGAATTTCATCGCCATCTTGGATACATGCAGTTCCAATTTCTTGTTTAATACGTTCTGCAGTTGGCTCACCAATAATTGAACCAAATGTTTTGCGTACATAAGAAATAATGGCCTCATCAAAACGATCACCACCAATGCGTACAGAAGAGGAATAAACGATACCATTTAATGAAATCACTGCCACTTCAGTAGTACCGCCACCGATATCAATCACCATTGAACCTGTTGCCGTCGATACAGGTAACTTAGCACCAATAGCTGCTGCCATTGGTTCTTCGATTAAATAAACTTCACGCGCACCCGCGCCAATAGCGGATTCTTTAATCGCACGGCGCTCAACCTGAGTCGCGCCAGCAGGTACACATACTAAAACACGTGGACTTGGTCGCATAAAGTTACCGCTATGTACTTGTTTAATAAAATATTGCAACATTTTCTCAGTCACAAAAAAATCGGCAATTACCCCGTCTTTCATTGGGCGGATTGCGGCAATGCTTTTGGGCGTACGTCCTAACATCAATTTTGCATCTTTACCGACAGCAGCAATACTTTTTAACGCACCAGAACGCTCTTGCCGAATAGCCACGACAGAAGGCTCATCTAAGACAATACCCTGCCCTTTAACATAAATGAGAGTATTAGCTGTACCAAGATCAATCGACAGATCATTTGAAAATAAACCACGAATTTTTTTGAATAACATAAGAATTCCGCTGAACTAAATTGAATGATGAATACTCGAGTTTGAGTATTGAAAAAATTGTCATAAATGTACCAAAAAATGTACCTTTATAACAGAAAATTTTCTGTAAATTATCGAAAATTGCCTTGTCTTTCCTATTTAAGCATTCTTTAATAGCATAATATCCAATTGATTCTCTCTCTACCTAGTATTGTGCTTGCTTTCACGGTAGCGGAGTGTCAAACTTGCGCTAGTTTAATGTATGTCGTTTTTCATTTGAAAAAGGAACAACCTATGTCAAAGATTAAGAAAAGTAAGTTATCGCAAGATCCTAACTATCAAGAAGAACTTGCCAAATATGAAAACCCTATCCCTAGCCGTGAATTCATCCTCGACATTATTCGCCAACATAATGCCCCTATTTCAAAAGAAGAGTTATTCGCCATATTTTCACTTAAACAAGAAGAACAACAAGAAGCCATGCGCCGCCGTTTACGTGCGATGGAAAATGATGGGCAACTTGTTTTTACTAAACGTAAACGTTATGCCCTACCAGAAAAATTAGATTTATTAAAAGGCAGCGTATTAGGTCATCGTGATGGCTATGGTTTTCTACAAGTGGAAGGCAAAGACAGCGATTGGTTCATCCCAAATAACCAAATGCAACGTGTCATGCATGGCGATTATGTGCTTGCTCAACCAAATGGATTTGATCGACGAGGTCGCCAAGAAGTCCGTATCGTCCGTGTATTACAACAACGTAAAAAACAAATTGTAGGGCGTTTTTTCCTTGAAGATGGTATTGGCTATGTTGTGCCTGATGACAGTCGTATTAATCGCGATATTTTGATCCCAAATGAACATCGTCAAGGTGCACGTATGGGACAAGTCGTCGTAGTTGAATTAAAACCTCGTACTGCGACATTTACTCAACCTGTCGGTATGATTACTGAAGTACTGGGCGAAAACATGGCAAAAGGTATGGAAGTTGAAATTGCGATTCGTAATCACGATATCCCACACCAATTCCCTGAAGCGGTGTTAAAACAAGTCGCAAAACTCAGTGAAGAAGTACCAGAACAAGCAAAAGAAGGTCGCGTCGATTTACGTCAACTCCCATTAGTCACCATTGATGGCGAAGATGCACGTGATTTTGATGATGCGGTTTTTTGTCAGAAAAAACGAGGTGGTGGCTGGACCCTTTGGGTCGCAATTGCTGATGTGAGCTATTATGTGCGCCTACGTAGCGCACTAGACGCCGAAGCACATGCACGCGGTAACTCGGTATATTTTCCAAACCGAGTTGTACCAATGCTACCCGAAATTCTCTCTAATGGACTTTGTTCACTCAATCCACAAGTCGACCGTTTATGTATGGTCTGTGAGCTTAACGTTTCAACTAAAGGCAAAATCACGGGTTATACATTTTACGAAGCTGTTATGAACTCGCATGCACGTTTAACCTATACCAAAGTTGCACGTATTCTGGAAGGTGATCAAGAGTTATGCGAGCGTTACCATAACCTCGTTCCGCATTTACAAGAACTACACAAAATGTATCAAGCACTTGTTGCAGCAAGACATCAACGCGGTGCCATTGATTTTGAAACTATTGAAAGTAAATTTGTTTTTAATGAAATGGGACGCATTGAACGTATTGAACCTGTTATTCGTAATGACGCACATAAAATCATCGAAGAATGTATGATCTTAGCCAATATTGCAGCGGCTAATTTTGTTGAAAAACACCAAGAACCTGCTCTATTCCGTATTCATGCAGGTCCAAGTGAAGAAAAAATTACCGCTTTCCGCGGTTTCTTGAATGAATGTGGTTTAGGCTTAGGTGGTGGTACGAAACCAACAACCGCTGATTATGCCGAATTGTTAGAGCAAGTACGAGAACGTCCTGATCATGAACTGATTCAAACTATGTTATTGCGCTCATTAAGCCAAGCTGTTTATTCACCTGATAATATTGGTCATTTTGGTCTGGCTTTAGAAGAATACGCGCATTTTACTTCACCAATTCGGCGCTATCCTGACTTAACCCTCCATCGTGGCATTAAATATATTTTAGCTAAATTAAAAGGTTCAAAACGCAAAACAACCGATACTGGAGGATATCATTATTCCTTCGATGAAATGGATCTATTAGGTGATCATTGCTCAATGACTGAACGTCGTGCCGATGATGCGACTCGAGATGTTGCTGACTGGTTGAAATGTGAGTACATGCAAGATCATGTCGGTGAAGAGTTTAGTGGTGTTATTTCTTCTGTCACTGGCTTTGGCTTATTCGTACGCTTAGATGATTTATTCATCGATGGTTTGGTACATATTTCGACTTTAGATAATGATTATTACCAATTTGACTTAGCTAAGCAGCGCTTAATTGGTGAAAATAGTGGTATGATCTATCGACTTGGTGACAAAGTACGTATTAAAGTAGAAGCCGTGAGTCTTGAACAACGTCAAGTGGATTTTTCTTTAGTGGCAAGTGAACGCAAGCCACTACGCCAAGGTAAAACCTTAAAAGATAAAATAAAGAAAAATCAGCGTTATGCAGAAAGTATTGAAAAGCAACGCAACAAAAGCAAAGGACGCCAAAGTGCGGTCAGAAAATCAAAAGTTTCAAACAAATCATCTAGCAACAAAACAAAGTCAAAATCAGCCAAAAAGAGAAAATAAATGAGTGAAAATATTTATGGCATTCATGCAGTGGGTGCGTTTTTAAATCATGCACCAGAGCGCTTAATTGAAGTCTATGTTTTAAAAGGGCGCGAAGATAAGCGCTTACAACCACTGTTAAATGAACTACATAATTTAGGCATTTCAGTGCAATTCTTAAACCGGCAAACCTTAGATAAAAAAGCAGACGGTGAAGTTCATCAAGGAATTATCGCTCGTGTACAGTCTGCTAAAGAGCTCAATGAAGCCGATTTAGATAATATTTTAGCCAATAAAACTCACCCATTATTATTAGTGCTTGATGGTGTCACAGATCCACATAATTTAGGTGCTTGTTTACGCACTGCTGATGCTGCTGGGGTTTGTGCAGTGATTGTCCCTAAAGATAAATCTGCACAGCTCACTTCTATTGCCCGTAAAGTTGCTTGTGGTGCAGCAGAAGTGATGCCTTTAATCCGAGTAACGAATTTGGCACGGACTTTACGTGATTTACAACAGCAGCATAATATTTGGGTCGTCGGTACTGCTGGTGAAGCAACAGAAACCTTATATCAAACCAAATTAACGGGAGGATTAGCTTTAGTAATGGGAGCGGAAGGCGATGGCATGCGCCGCCTGACTCGTGAGCATTGCGATCAATTAATTAGTATTCCAATGGCAGGTTCAGTTTCCTCTCTAAATGTGTCTGTGGCGACAGGCGTATGTCTATTTGAAATTGTGCGCCAACGTTTAGCTTAAAACTTTCACAAAACAGACCACACTTTAATCCATAAAAAAGCCTAGCACAATGCTAGGCTTTTGATTGGTAGAAAACTCAACTTAGTTGATTACACCACAAGCCATACGTGGACCGCCACCGCCTAATGGTGCGGGGTGATCTGAGTGGTTATCGCCACCGGCATGAATCATGATAGAACGCCCTTTCACTTCATCTAAGTGTTTTAAACGTGGTGCTAATACTGGATTAGTTGATGTACCATCTGCATTTACTGTTAACGCTGGTAAATCACCTAAATGTGCTTCATCAGACCATGGATAACCATGTTTACCTGCATTTTTCGGATCCCAATGACCACCCGCGCCTAAACCTGCAACAAGCTTGCCTTCTTTTTCTTTTGCTTCACAGCTTGGATTTTGGTGAATATGGAAACCATGTAAACCCGCCGTTAATCCCTTTAATTCTGGTGTAAAGACTAAACCGTACGCGGATTCAGTAATCACAACTTTACCTGCATCCTGATTACCTTTGACCGGATCAAGTAACTCGACTTTCACTTCTAACATTTCACCACTGTGCTTATGATCTGCCGCATGGCTATGAGCAAATGCCGATGCTGCGACGCCACATGAAAGCATAAGTGCTAATACTGTTTTTTTCATATAACTCTCCTAAATTGAGTGTAAAATAATGCTAAATAGCTCTTGTATTTTAACATAAAGCTATTTAAGTTTTTAGCCTTTTTGCAAAATAGTTTTTAAGAAACGCGCAGTATGTGAGCATTGTACTTCAGCAACCTGTTCTGGCGTACCTGTTGCAATGATCTGACCACCACCGCTTCCTCCTTCAGGACCTAAATCAATGATCCAATCTGCTGTTTTGATCACATCTAGATTATGCTCAATCACAACTATCGTATTGCCCTGATCACGTAAACGATGTAACACGGTTAGTAGCTGCTTAATATCAGCAAAATGCAAACCTGTCGTAGGTTCATCAAGCACATACAAGGTTTTCCCTGTATCACGTTTTGATAATTCAGTTGCTAACTTCACGCGCTGTGCTTCACCACCAGATAAGGTCGTGGAGGATTGACCTAAACGAATATAAGATAACCCTACATCCATCAACGTCTGTAACTTACGTGCAATTTGTGGAATCGCATCAAAAAACTCACGTGCTTCTTCCACTGTCATTTCTAGCACTTGGTGAATTGTTTTGCCTTTATAACGAATTTCTAAAGTTTCGCGATTATAACGTTTGCCTTTGCATTGTTCACAAGGCACATAGACATCAGGCAAAAAGTGCATTTCAACTTTAATGACCCCATCGCCCTGACAAGCTTCACAACGCCCACCACGAACATTAAAACTAAAACGTCCGGGATTATAGCCTCGTGCACGTGCTTCTGGCACTCCTGAGAATAACTCGCGAATTGGTGTAAATAATCCAGTGTAAGTCGCAGGATTTGAACGCGGTGTTCGACCAATTGGACTTTGGTCAATATCAATCACTTTATCAAAAAATTCCAACCCTGAAATCGATTTATAAGGTGCATATTGTGTATTTTCTGCGCGATTTAAAGCATTTTGCGCCAAAGGAAATAAGGTATCATTAATCAATGTGGATTTCCCTGAACCTGATACCCCTGTCACACAAGTAAACAATCCCACTGGAATTTCTAAATTGACTGCTTTTAAGTTATTCCCTGTAGCACCATTTAATTTAAGTACTTTCTTCCTATCAAGTGTGGTCCGTTTTTGCGGAATTTCGATCTTTTCAATACCAGATAAAAATTTACCTGTAATCGAATGCGGATTTGCCATAATAGCTTTTGCTGTTCCTTCCGCAACTACTTGCCCCCCATGCACACCTGCTCCCGGACCAATATCAATGATATGATCTGCCGCCATAATGGCATCTTCATCATGCTCAACTACAATGACCGTATTGCCCAAATTACGCAAGTGAATCAACGTATTTAACAAACGTTCATTATCGCGTTGGTGTAAACCAATTGAAGGTTCATCTAATACATACATCACCCCCACTAAGCCCGCACCAATTTGGCTTGCTAAACGAATGCGCTGTGCCTCACCACCTGACAATGTTTCTGCTGAGCGCGAAAGAGAAAGATAATCCAAACCGACATTCACTAAAAACTGTAATCGTTCCTTAATTTCTTTCAAGATTTTTTCAGCGATTTGCGCCCGCTGCCCAGTTAAACTTAGCTCAGTAAAAAATTGTAGCGTTTCACCAATACTCTTCTCTGCTACTTCTGGCAAATTTGTGCTACCAATATACACATGGCGAGCTTCTTGGCGTAATCGAGAACCGCTACAATCATGACAAGGGCAAGTACTAATATTTTTGGCTAATTCTTCACGCACTGACATTGATTCTGTCTCTTTATAACGGCGTGACATATTATTCAAAATACCTTCAAAGGCATGGTGTCGTACAACAACATCACCACGATCATTCATATACTGAAATTCAATTTCTTCTTTACCCGAACCGTTTAAAATAATGTGCTGCACTTTTTTCGGTAATGCTTCAAATGGCAATTCAATATCAAAATCGTAATGTTTTGCCAATGAAGTCAGCATTTGATAATAATAAAAATTACGACGATCCCAGCCTTTCACTGCGCCACTTGCCAGAGAAATACTTGGATTTTGTACTACTCTTTTTTCATCAAAATATTGTTGCACACCTAGTCCATCGCAAGTTGGACAAGCACCCGCAGGATTATTAAAAGAAAATAAGCGTGGCTCTAATTCTGGTACAGAATAACCACAATGTGGGCAAGCAAAATTTGCAGAGAATACTAATTCCTCAGCGCTACTATCATCCATTGAAGCAACTACGGCTGTACCACCTGATAATTCCAATGCAGTTTCAAAAGATTCCGCTAATCTTGTGGATAAATCAGCACGCACTTTAAAACGGTCTACTACTACCTCAATAGTATGCTTTTTATGTAATTCTAATTTAGGTGCATCCGACAAATCACAAATCTCGCCATCAATTCGTGCACGAATATACCCTTGTGATGTAATTTGTTCGAGCAATTTCACGTGCTCACCTTTACGCTCCTTGACTACTGGCGCAAGTAACATCATTCGACTGTCCTCAGGTAAGCTCAACACTTTATCTACCATTTGACTAATTGTTTGTGCAGTTAACGCAACTTGATGAGTCGGACAGCGTGGCTCACCGACTCTAGCAAATAACAAACGTAGATAATCGTGGATTTCAGTGACAGTCCCCACAGTCGAACGCGGATTATGAGAAGTTGATTTTTGTTCAATCGAAATCGCGGGAGATAGCCCTTCAATATGATCCACATCGGGCTTTTCCATTAAAGACAAGAATTGGCGTGCATAGGCAGAAAGGGATTCTACATAACGACGCTGACCTTCTGCATATAAAGTATCAAACGCCAAAGAAGATTTTCCTGAACCGGAAAGACCTGTAATTACAATTAATTTATCACGTGGAATAGTTAAGTTAATATTCTTTAAATTATGGGTTCTCGCCCCACGTACTTCAATTTTATCCATAAATATAAAAAGCCATTAGCAAGTGTTCAAATTGCGATCATTATCGCATATTCTCAAATAACTGTGCAAATATCCAGTTACACTTGTTTTAAACATAGATTTTTTTATTATTTTAGGGCAAAATAATAAGAATTTTCACCCCAATTCAAAATGAGAAAGAGGATTATATGGCTGGAGTAAATAAAGTAATTATCGTGGGAAATTTAGGCAATGATCCTGAAATTCGCACAATGCCAAATGGTGAAGCCGTAGCGAATATTAGTGTTGCGACAAGCGAAAGCTGGATTGATAAAAACACTAACGAGCGTCGTGAAATCACAGAATGGCACCGCATCGTGTTCTACCGCCGTCAGGCTGAAGTGGCGGGAGAATATTTACGCAAAGGTTCAAAAGTGTATGTTGAAGGGCGTTTAAGAACGCGTAAGTGGCAAGATCAGAATGGCCAAGATCGCTATACTACCGAAATCCAAGGTGATGTTCTACAAATGCTAGACAGCCGCAACGATCGACCACAAGCAGGTGGCTATGCATCTCAAGCCTCTGCATCACAATACAATGCACCTGCTGGTGGCAACTATGGCAATAACTTTAGCTCACAACCTGCCCGTCCAGCACAAAAGCCCGCACCGCAAAATGAACCACCAATGGATATGGGCTTTGAAGAAGATAATATCCCGTTCTAAATCAGAATCAGAAATATCTATAAAAAGACGCTGCGCTATCAGTAGCGTCTTTTTATCACTTAAAATTCTGCTTAGCAAAGTCAACTCTGATCTTAAATATTAATTTTTTCAACAAAAGTTATTGCTTCTTTTACACTATAATTTCTATTTTCAATAACATTCTGCTTTCCGACTTGCATGATTACCCTCTAGACTCAAATGTAAATAAATACACAAGCTAAAAAAAGACGGTCAAAATCGACCGCACTTTTTCCTCATCATCTGCTTATGATGTCTGCATTTCATAAGCTGCTAATGTATTAAACATTAACATTGCCACTGTCATTGGACCAACACCGCCGGGCACTGGTGTAATATAGCTGGCTTTTTCTGCTGCAACATCATATTCCACATCACCTACAAGTTTACCCTCGATACGATTGATACCAATATCAATGACCACGGCACCTTCTTTTACCCAATCACCATGAATAAACTGTGGCTTACCTACTGCCACAACTAAAATATCTGCTTGACGTACATGATGTTCAAGATCTTTGGTAAAACGGTGAGTCACTGTCACCGTGCAACCTGCTAGCAATAACTCTAATGCCATCGGTCTACCTACGATATTTGACGCACCAACAATAACAGCATGTTGTCCATATAAATTAATACCCGTCGTTTCTAATAATTTCATCACACCGTAAGGAGTACAAGCGCGTAACGTAGGAATACGCTGACATAAACGCCCAACATTATAAGGATGAAAACCATCTACATCTTTCTCTGGTGCAATTCTTTCAATCACTTTTGTGCTATCAATATGCTTCGGTAACGGTAGCTGAACTAAAATACCATCAACTTCTCTATCTTGATTGAGTTGCTCAATTAAAGCTAATAACTCATCTTCCGAAGTCGCTTCAGGCAAGTCGTAAGATTTAGACTGAATCCCAATTTCCGCGCAACTTTTACGCTTACTGCCCACATAAACTTGTGAAGCAGGATCTGTTCCAACAAGAATTACTGCTAATCCTGGCACACGCTTACCTTGTTGCATATATTGTTGTATTTTTTGTGCTATATCTGATTTAATTTTTTTAGACAATTCTGTGCCAGAAATTACTTGTGCAGTCATTAATCTGTCCTTTATTTAGTGAAAGAAAACGTTTGCTATTTTGTCAGAAAAATAGTTCAAATGTAAGCGAAATTGAGATTAATTTGTGCGATTGAATGAAAAATAGAAAAAATTAATTGACTGGAATTAAAAGAAAACTATAATGCTACACATTCGTCGGCGAGTAGCGCAGCTTGGTAGCGCAACTGGTTTGGGACCAGTGGGTCGTAGGTTCAAATCCTATCTCGCCGACCATTTCTTCGATTTAGATATCCATTTGAAATGCGCCCTTAGCTCAGCTGGATAGAGCAACGGCCTTCTAAGCCGTAGGTCATTGGTTCGAATCCAATAGGGCGTGCCACATATATACTAAAAGTTCCTGCTTTAGCAAAATACTGGAAAATAAATTTTGTATTCTTGTTAGGGAACTCGGATTCAGTTCTCATTTTTTTAACTCACTTCATTATATTGCAAGTTTATTTTTCTTTATTTACTCACATTTTCTCTTCTTCGCCCTTGCAATCGCAAAACTTTTGATCTAGAATTTCCCTAACTTATTTTTAGTATTTCTTTATGGCTATAATTTAAATTAATACTAAAAGTATTTTTTTAACGGGGTAGCCAATACCTGCCAGTATTGGCTAGGATAATGGATATTAAGAACTTCCATTTGAAACAAATAAAAGCACACATATCTATTAAGGACTGATGAGTGTACTACTATCTGACTCCTTTTTCAATAAGACTGATATTTTAAATATCCGTGCGAATAGTTCTTTAACAACAACGAATAAGGAAAAATGATATGCTAAAAAAAGTATTAGTGTATATACATACTTATTTCAGACGTCGATTTGGACGAATTGAAAGAGTTAGAGCACATTATCGCTCTAAGTCTCATCAATAAGTGATAATAAGAACTAAAGGCCCAGATCAAACTAGGCCTTTTTTGGATACATCAATATCTCTTTTTAATATAATAGACTTACTACCCCAGTTGTTAATGCTGGAATATAGGTAACCATCATTAATGTCATCAACAATACTGCAATAAACCAAACATTATCTTTTGTCACACTCCAAATATCTTTCTTGGCAATTGATGAAGCAGTGATCAAAACACTGGCTACTGGTGGTGTTTGCTGACCTGCTGCAATATTAAGAGTTAATATAATACCAAAGTGAATAGGATCAATGCCTAACTGGTTAATTAGTGGCATAACAATTGGGACAACAAGAATAATGGCTGCCGCACCATGTAAAAACATTCCAATAATAAATAACATGATATTTAGCATCATTAACACAACATATTTATTATCTGATATGCTCAAAATCGTCGATGCCATTTGTTGAGGAACCTGTTGTTCTGTTAAAAATAGACCAAGTACAGCAGAGGTTGCAACAAGTAACATGACAATAGACGTGCCATTTACACTCTCAACTAATGCTTTATAAACTGCAATAATTGATAATTCTTTATAAATAAAGAAACCAATGATTAATGCTAATAATACTGCTAAGCCAGCTGCTTCTGTGGCTGTAGTAAAGCCAGAGATAATTCCCCCTAAAATAAGTACAGGTAATGTTAATGCCCAAAATGCATCTTTAAAAGCACTACATAACTTGCGTAAACTAAAATGTTCTTCTCGAGGCAGGTTATATTTAACAGCGTAATAATAACACACCGCAAACATCCCTAACGATGCAATCCCACCTGCCGCCAGTCCTGCAATAAATAATTTAGAAATCGAAACATCAGCCATTGCACCATAAATAATCATCGGTAAAGATGGCGGGATGATGACAGCCAAAGAAGCAGAAGAGGATGTCACTGCGGCTGAAAAACTAGAGCTATAACCTCTTTTTTTCATCGCTGGAATCAGGATAGAACCTAATGCAGCAACGTCAGCAACTGACGAACCAGAAATTTCAGCAAAGATCATTGAAACGCCGACATTGACCATAGCAAGCCCACCGCGGACAAAACCAATTAGCGCATTAACGAAATTGATTAATCTGACAGAGATCCCTCCTGTATTCATCAGTACACCTGCAAGAATAAAAAGCGGAATTGCAAGTAATGAAAAATTAGAGGCACCATCAAAAACTGACAGTGCAACATTATATACAGAATCAAAGCTATTAGTAGTTAACATACCGACTAAAGATACTATACCGATAGCAACAGCAATTGGCACATTAATCATCACAAGCATAATAAGACCAATAAGGACTAAGAATGCGATCATTGTATTTTCTCCCTCGCCATTTTCATCTCTACGTTACTTTCTACTTCTCTTAAGGCTTGTTCTATTTCTTCATTATCCTGCGTCTTGCCTTTCACCATAGAATGAAAAGCTTTTGGTATTGATAGCACTTCTGCAATAACAAATAATACACAACCAATTGGCAAAGCAGATTGCGCTGTTGCTAAAGAAATAAAATCAAGGCTCGTTAGTGTTTCATCACCAAAAATAGATAGAACATAGAACCCAGCCCAAGCTAATAGACTAAAGAATCCAATAATAAGAACTTCTGTTATACAAAAGATTATTTTTCTTAGATGTATTGGTATTGAAGTAACAAAATTACCAAACCCCATATGATTACGATTTAGTGCACACAAAGCTGCCCCATAAAATGTAAGCCATGCCAGTAATATGGCAGAAACTTCGTCATACCAATATAATGATTTACCTAAAAATCGCGCAAAAATAGAGACAATGATGATTATGGTTAATGCGCTTAAAATAAGGACTGAAATAATGGTTAGGATTCTTTTTGCCAGATTAAATAATGTATCCATAAGAGTTTACTCCTGGTTATCTTCCTATTTAATCGCTTCCTGAATTTTATCTAACAGTGCCTTACCATTTGGTACTTCAGAAATAAACTCATCATAAATCGGCTGGCTAGCATCAATAAATGCTTGAATATCTGCTTTATTAATCTCCATGCCACTTTCAGATAATTTCTTCTCTAGCTCATTTTCTCGCTGTGCTGCTTGAGTATAGCCCCAGATTTGCGCTTCTTTAGCACCAGCTTCAATAATATGTCGTACATCCTCTGGTAATTTTTTATAAGTATTGGTACCTACTGTAAGATAGGCTGGAGAATATACGTGGTTGGTAATACTCAGATACTTTTGTACCTCTTGTAACTTAGCAGCATAAATGTTAGTTAATGGATTTTCTTGACCGTCTATTACGCCAGTTCTTAAACCGATAAATACATCTCCAAATGGAATTGGCGTTGGATTAGCTCCCCATGTTTTGAACATTTTCAGGCGCCAAGAACTACTTGGTGTTCTGATTTTCAACCCTTTGAGATCTTCGGGTTTGTTAATTGGATGTGTATTATTTGTAATACTTCTAAAACCATTTTCCCAAAGTCCAATTATTTTATAGCCTTTCTTTTCAACTTCAGGCGCAATCAAAGGATAAAAAACATCTTTTTCAATCTTATTTAATTGCTCACGATTTGTGATCAAAAAAGGTAATTCAAAGATAGCCATTTGTGGAATATTCGTGGCAAGCGTTGAAGAAAGTAATGCAATGTCGATAGTGCCTAATTTCAATTTTTGTTGTGTATCTTTGTCATTCCCTAATTGACCTGAACCAAAAAACTTCAATTGATAGTTTAAGTTAGCTTGAGAAAGCTTGTTATTGGTTATTTCAACAAAATGCTGTGTCGTATCATACTGAAGCGAACCTAAACTGGCTGTCGTTGATACCACAAGATCTTTAGCTAAAGTAAAATGAGTGAGTAAAGATAGAGATGTTACGATAGTTAATTGTTTAAATAATGATGCTTTCATAATTAAAGCCTCCATTGGTAGTTTTATATCTAATAAGGATAAAAAGGCTTAATAAATCCCCCTGCTTCATAAATAAATCATTTTAAGTATTTCATCAGTGTTCAATATAAACACTACAATTCATTTGTTCAATGGATGAAATAATGAATTTGTGATCAAAATCACGCTTTAACTCTTATCAAGAACGGGCTATAAGCGAAATCCTTTTGAATTTAAACTCATATTATCTGAAAAATAAATTCAATTATGTGAGATATATCACATTATAAAAGTTGAAAATTTGGTTTAATACACTTAACAAAAGTTACAATAACGATCTTTTGATCACCTATCTTATACCACATTTAGGAGAAGAATCATGACCAAAGCCACTATAGCACTGACTTTAGGCGATCCAGCGGGCATTGGACCAGAATTGGTTGCGAAGCTTTTAGCACAAGAAAATATTCGAGAAAAAGCAAACATCGTATTAGTTGCTGACAAAGATGAATTAGAAAAAGGAATGGAAATTGCAAAAGTGCGGTTTGTTTATGATGAAATCTCTTTTAATAGCATAGCGCAATATGAATTTAAATGTGGCACTCCAGCCCTTATTGCGCATAAATCTTCACACCCAACACCCTTTGAATACGGTAAAGCAACAGAACAAAGTGGAGTTTATATACTAGAAACACTGAAAATTGCCTTAAACCTTGCCAAAATGGGTTATGTTCAAGCAATTTGCTTTGCTCCACTTAATAAGCAAGCCATGCATAAGGGCGGATTACGTTACCGAGATGAATTACATTGGTTTGCTGAACAAACTGATTTTAATGAATTTGTTTGTGAGCTGAATGTCGTTGATGATATTTGGGCAGCACGAGTCACATCTCACATTCCTTTTAAAGATATTGTGCC
The DNA here is from genome assembly GCF_042681465.1 of Pasteurella oralis. NCBI lineage: Bacteria > Pseudomonadati > Pseudomonadota > Gammaproteobacteria > Pasteurellales > Pasteurellaceae > Pasteurella > Pasteurella oralis. Next base: position 164,747 of record NZ_JBHUFP010000025.1, on the reverse strand, counting down.
AAATTTATCAGTAAAAGCTGTGTTTGATTGCATTCATTTACTATACCGTTCTTTAGTACAAGCTGGCGTTGAGAAGCCTAAAATTGCCGTACAAGCCTTAAATCCACATGGTGGCGAAGGTGGTGTATTCGGTGATGAAGAAATGACAATTATTAAACCTGGTATGGAAAAAGCACGCCAAGTAGGCATTGATGTTTATGGTCCATTCCCAGGCGATACCACAATGCGTGAAGTAGAACGTTTAAAAATTAATGGTGTGGTATCGATGTATCACGATCAATTTTCTACCGCACTTAAAATTTTAGGATTTGAGCGTGGTGTCACTGTGCAAGGCGGAATTCCGATTCCTATCACAACGGCTAATCACGGCACTGCGTTTGATTTGCATGGTAAAAATGTTGCAATTCCGACCGCACTAGAAGCGGCATTTAATATTGCTGTGCGAATGGGAACAGGTGTGTTAAATCAAAAATAATCTTTGCTGAGGGTAACAAAATGACTAGAAAACCAAAAAAATTGCTCAATCATCCAAATGATGTACCAGCGGAACAATTAGAAGGTCTTTTATACGCTTGCGGTGGAAAACTGCTCAAAGTGGAAGGTTATAGCGGAGTAATTCGTCGTGATATCGACGATAAGCAAATCATCGTAGTAACTGGCGGAGGAAGTGGGCATGAACCTATGTTTGCTGGATTTGTCGGTAAAGGGCTAGCCGATGCAGCAGCCTTAGGCGAAATTTTTACCTCTCCATCACCAGACATTATCATTGAAACAACAAAAGCTGCTCAAAAAGGGCAAGGCGTGTTATTCGTGTATGGTAACTATGCTGGCGATAACATGAACTTTGATATTGCAGCGGAATTATTAGAAGAAGAAGGTATTCAAGTTAAAACAGTAAGAGTGACCGATGATATTTCTGCTGCGCCTCCTGAGAGAATGCAAGAACGACGCGGCGTAGCGGGCGATATGTATGTATTAAAAATTGCAGGTGCTGCTGTCGAAGCAGGTTATGATCTTGAAAAACTACATACTGTGACTACTAAAGCCAATTTTAATACACGCACAATGGGGGTAGCACTTGCTGCTTGTTCTATCCCACAAACAGGAAAATTCAATTTTGAGTTAGCCGATGATGAATTAGAACTTGGTATGGGGATTCATGGCGAAACAGGTGTAAGACGCCAAAAGTTAACAAGTGCAGATGAAATTAATCAGGAAATTGTTGAACGTATTTGTAACGATATTGGATTACATACTGGAGATCGTGTGTGTGTGACTATCAACAATCTCGGGGCAGCAACTTATACTGAATTGCTTATTGCCAATCGAAAAGTTCATCAAGAATTAGCCCAAAGAGGTATCCAAGTTTATGACACGCTAATTGGCTCTTACTGTACCTCACAGGAAATGGCAGGTTATTCTGTAACGCTTTTCCGTTTAGATGATGAGCTACAGAAACTATACGATTTACCTTGTGATGGCTTTGCATGGAGAAAATAAAATGAATGTAATCGAAACAAAAGCATTGTTGCTATATACCGCTGAAAAAATGATAGCAAGTGAACCAACTTTAACAGAGCTTGATTTAAAAATTGGCGATGGTGATCACGGTTTAGGTATGCTACGAGGCTTCACTGCGGTACAGGAACTTTTACAAAAGAGTGATTTTCAACCCAAAGATATTGGTGAATTATTTTTAAATGCAGGCACTAAAATGATGTCCAGTATGGGAGGTGCTTCAGGTGCTATTTTCGGTACATTATTTCGCGCAGGTGGTAAAGCAGTTGCTGGCGAACAAGACTTCAATACATCAGTCCTTGCTCGATTTCTGACTGCTGGTGCTGACGCTGTATTTACACGCGGTGGAGCAAAACCGGGTGACAAAACGATGGTTGATGCTCTAGTTGCAGCACAAAAACAAGCTGAAAAAGTGGAACAAGATCCATTAAAAGTAGCGTTGACAAGTATTGCCAAAGCGGCCGCAGAAGGGGCTGAAAATACGCGTAACCAAGTTGCTGTTTTTGGGCGAGCTAAAAACTTAGGAGAACGCTCATTAGGCTATGTGGATCCAGGGGCTGTATCCATGTCATTAATTCTCAAATATATGGCTGAATTTGTGAATCAATAAGTACATATCTGAGTGAAATATGTTTAATAAAATATTTCACTCACAATTAATACAAAAAATGATTGCAAACTTTTATTGTGTTTTACAACAGTCTATCAGTCAATATAGCTGAATATGTATTATGTTGAAATTTGATGAATGGAATGAACGTGATGAATAACATGAAATTAGCAGTAAATACTTCTATTTATGATGGTTATGATTTAGATACGACACTCTCATCAATTAAGAAGTGCGGCTTTAATTTTTTTGAATTAGCCTACAATCAAGGTTATGTGAGTAATCTAAAAGAAGACTTATTTAGTCAAACAAATGCTGACTATATTCATTCATTAAAACAGAAGTATCAATTAAATACGCTAGCATTAGGTTGTACGATGGATTTAGCGACGGATAACTTAGATGTTATTTTTCTGCCACGTATTAAATTTGCTAATTTAATTGGTGCGCGATATATCAACGTTTGTACCGCCCAACTCATTAATAAAGATAAATTAATCAAAAATCTAATTTTGCTCAAACCATTATTAAAAGAATTTAATTGCATACTTTGTTTAGAAAATGCCGGGGATTATAACTTCAATGCGTTTACAACATTAAACGATGGAATTGAATTATTAGAAATATTAGGAACAGAATATTATGCATTAAATTTTGATCCTGGTAATATGATGACTTACCAACCTAATTTAGATGTAGTTTCGCAAGCAATTCAATCTATTACACATTGCTGTTATTTTCATATTAAAGATGTGATCACAGATCAAGATAAATTCCGTTTTGTACCAATTGGGCAAGGTGAAATCAATTACAAACCTATCATCGAGCAATTAATTAAAGAAACTATTCCTTGTAGCCTTGAAATACCATTACGTCTATATCGAGAATTGGATTCAACACCTAAAAAAACAACTGAAAAAATCCCATTAGAAGTGATAGAAAATACTTTAATAAAATCAAACGAATATATTAAAAATATTATAAAGGAACAAATAAAAAAATGAATGAAAAAGAAATGGACTTATTAACTGAAATCGCTATCTCTTATTACGAACATGAATTAACTCAAGAAGAAATTGCAAATAAATTTAATATTTCTCGTATTAAAACGGGACGATTGTTAAAAAAAGCGCGCCAAGAAGGAATAGTAGAAATTAATGTTAAATATCATCCAATATTTACCTCAAAATTAGAGAAACGCTTGATAGAAGAATTTGGTATTCAACGTGCATTAATTGCAGTAGATACCCCAAATGAAGATGAGCAGCGCAAACAAGTTGCTGCCTTAGTGAATGCATATTTATCAACAACATTAAAAGATGGAATGACAATTGCAGTGGGCCAAGGCAGAAATGTAGCGGCCGTCGGGGAATATGTAGGTGTTTTGCCAGAAAAAAATTGTAAGTTTATTTGTGGAATAGGAGGCACACATCGTATTGGTTCACCAATAGATGCTGACCATATTTGCCGTAATCTTGCACGTAAATTTAATGGAACTAATGAAACTTTATATTCACCCGCCTATTTAGAAAAACCCGAATTTAGAGATATTTTTTTACAAAATGGCGTCATAAAAGAAACCTTAGATAAAGCACGCAAAGCTGATATTGCTTTAGTCGGAATTGGCGACATGAATGAAAATAGCTATATGGTCCAATTAGGCTGGTTTACACCACAGGAAATTACTGCTGCACGCATGAATTTAGGCGTAGTAGGCGAAATTGCAGGCTATGGTTTTTTTAACTTTCAAGGCGAACCTGCAGATACAGTAATGAATGACAGAGTAATTGGTTTGAGCTTAGATGATTTACGAAATATACCTTGCGTCATCGGTATTGCTTCTGAAAATACCAAAGCAACCGCTATTCTAGGCGCACTAAGGACAGGAATTATTAATATCATTGCAACTACAGCAAGTAATATCAATACAATTTTAAGTTTAACTAAAAGTTAATAACTTAATAAGGAGCTAAACATGAAAATCGCCATTGGCTGTGACGATGCGGCTTACAATTTAAAAATGGAATTAATTCATTTTTTAAATTCACAAGGAATTGAATGTGATGATTTTGGTGCGGGTGCGGGTGATACCACATTGTATCCAAATGTTGCTGAGAAAGTGGCAGTTGCCGTTGCACAAGGTCAATACGACCGTGCAATCTTAACTTGTGGTACAGGCATAGGCATGTGTATTACCGCCAATAAAATTCCTGGCATTCGTGCTGCTGTTTGCCATGATGTTTTTTCAGCAGAACGTGCAAGAAAAAGTAACGATGCACAGATTATTTGTTTTGGCGAAAGAGTGATAGGTGTTGAATTAGCCAAGCTTTTATTAAAAACATGGTTAGCGTGCGATTTTGCAGGAGGAGGCTCTGCGCCTAAAGTCGCGCAAATTAATGAAATCGATTCTAAATATCATAGATCTATATAGATATTAGGGTGTTAACAACTGTCTTTATCTCAACTAAAAGGGTGTGACTTATGAAAAAACGTAATCTTCTTTCTTCTGCAATAGCATTAACTTTATTTTCCAGCATGTCTATAGCAGCAGGTAACTATACATTTGCACTCAGCCATTATGGCTCACCAAGTGATACGGTGACAAAAGCAACAGAATTAATGGCAAAAAGAGCGCATGAATTATCAAATGGTCGTATTACTATAAAATTACATCCTAATAGTGAATTAGGAAACTCTGGCGCACAAATTGATGGGGTTCGTATGGGCACAATTGATATTGTTGTGGTCGGAAATCCTTACTATACCACCTTCAATGAGGAATTAAATTTATTAGATCTACCATTTTTATTCAGAGATGAAGCGCATGTTGAAAAAGTTTTAACAAGCGAAGTAGGAGAACATTTACTCGCCTCTTTTGAAAAAGTAGGACTAAAAGGTTTAGCTTTTTATGAAGTTGGATTTCGAGATATCACAAATAATAAACGCCCAATAAAAACAGTGAGTGACCTATCTCACTTAAAATTAAGAACCACACCTAATCCAGCGCATATCTCAGCGTTTAAAGAATGGGGCGTTAACCCAACACCAATGCCATTTAATGAAGTATATTTCTCTTTAAAAACTGGTGTCATAGACGGTCAAGAAAACCCAGTACATCATATCTACAATAATAATTTACAAGAAGTACAAAAATATCTTTCTCTGACACACCATGCTTATACCGCTGCACCGATGACGATGAATTTAGATACCTTTAATTCATTAGATAAAGAAACACAGCAAATTTTATTACAAGTGGCAAAAGAAGGTGCTGAATTAGAAAAATCGTTAAATATTGAAGAAAATAAAATATATCTTGGCAAATTAAAAGAACAAGGTATGGAAATTGAATATTCACCAGATACGGCGTCTTTCCAAGAAGGGGCGAAAAAAGCATGGAATGATTATGCTAAAAAATTTGGTGATAAATTAATTAATAAAACCGTTGAAACCAAGTAATAAATAAATGGCTAGTGATTAATATACTAAACACTAGCCATTTTAATATTCAAGAGGGAATTATGATTGAACGTTATAATAAATTTATCAATAACACTTTTCTTTCTTTAGGATGTATATTCTTTGCAATACTTGTCATAATGACTTTTATTCAAGTCATTACTCGCTATGTTATTAATATCTCCTTCCCTTGGGCTGAAGAGTTCTTACGATTTTGTTATACCTATATGATTATATTCGGAATTTTAACTACAACCCAGATCCAAGTTCCATTACTTAGAATAATGATTTTTGAGAAGTTTAAATTTGGCTGGATATTATCATCATTACTCTATTGTATTATGCTTGTTTGTCTTTTCTTACTTATTAAAGGTGGGATAAAACTTTATACAATGAATATTAATAGCTATTATTCTGCATTTAAAATTTCAATTTCTTGGGTTTATGTTCCCTTTATCATTTGCCTATCTTTAGAAGCGATCAGAATTATATTAGCCTTAATCGCATTAATTCAAACTAAAAAAGTGAGGGATTTATAATGTCATTCATCATTTTATTAGGAACAATGTTTTTATTAACTGTTTTAGGTTTGCCTTTATTTTATAGTATTATTTTCGCTTCAATTGTCACGCTATTCTATTTTTTACCTAATATTCCAGTTACTATTGTTGCCCAACAAGTCATGCAAGGATTAGACACTAATGCACTACAAGCACTTGCTTTTTTCTTCCTTGCTGGAGAATTAATGAGTGTTGGCGGGATAACAAATCGCATTATTCGCTTTGTCACTTCAATTATTGGGCGTTGGAAAGGATCATTGGCTTATATTAATATTTTTTCTAGCTTATTTTTTGGCTCTATTAGTGGCTCAGCTGTTGCCTCTACAGCAGCAATTGGAAGCTCTCTCATCCTAGAAATGAAAAAACGAGGTTATCCAGCACCTTTTTCAGCGGCATTAACTCAATCTGCCTCAATTATTGGACCTATCATTCCACCTAGTGTTCCTATGATTGTTTTTGCAGCATTAGCAGGAGCTGGCGTTTCCGTTGGAAAAATGTTTATGTCAGGTATTATTCCTGGCTTAATGATAGCGCTTACATTGATATTAATCACTTTCATTATTTCAAAAATAAAAGGTTATGGTAATAGTGCAGTTGGATTTAATCTTAAAGAAGTCAAAGAGAGCGCCAAAGATGCAGTTTGGGCATTACTTTGTCCAATTATTATCCTATATGGGATTATTTCAGGGATTTTCACAGCAACTGAAGCAGGGGCTGTTTCTGTTATTTATGCCTATTTAATTGGTACATTTGTTTATAAAGAGTTAAATCTTGAACGCTTAAAAAAAGCTTTCATTTCTTCTTTAAAAGGTACGATTACTGTTATGCTAATTGTAGGTGCATCTTCTATTTTTGCTTGGATGATAGCGCGTCTGCAAATCAGTCATCAAGTTGCTAACTGGGTGTCTTCTGTCTGCGATAGTCCATTAGAAGCGTTGATATTAATTAATATTATTGTGCTTTTCATCGGGATGATAATGGATCCAACTGCCGCATTAACTATCCTTGTTCCGGTCTTCATGCCAATAGTCAATCAATTTGGTATTGCACCAGTTCACTTTGGTCTAGTGATTATTTTAAATCTGATGATTGGTTTAGTCACTCCGCCAGTAGGTTATTTAATCTTCCTATCGGCAAATATTGCAGAATGTGAACCGATTAAAGTGTTAAAAGAAAGTATTCCCTTCTTATTATCATTATTAGGTTTACTCGTACTACTCATTCTGGTCCCAGAATTTAGTACGTTCCTACCAGATTTATTATTTAAATAAGGAGTAAATAATGAGTAATTGGATAGATTTATCAATGCCAATTTGTACTAACCATGTTCGTTGGCAAACTCATATTGAGAAAAAAGGCAATTTCGATGCAGGCGATTTATTTGAGGCAACACAATTACAAGTTTCTTGTCATGCTTTTACGCATATGGACGCGCTTAGTCATATTCAGCAAAACGCTTACAATATTTTAGATATCTCGCCTGATGTGTATATTGGATTATTTCATGTATTAGATTTATCTGAACAAATTCAAGATAATTTTGCCATTACAGCAGAAATATTAGAGTCAATTTGGCCAAAAGAGAATGTCGAGCGAATTATTTTCAAAACATGTTGGGATACCCATTATCATTATAATACTACTGATTTTTGGGGAAAATCGCCTTATATCACAGAAGATGGTGCAAAGTATTTATCTGAAAAAAACTTAAAGTTAGTCACATTTGATTTCCCTCAAGACTACCCTATTCGAGCATGGTTACATAATACGATAGAAAAACCCTTATCGAAGCATGTTACCCATCAACATTTATTATTAAAAGGTGTGACTTTAGTAGAATATATTTGTAATACAAATAAAATTACGAGTACACGTGTAGAAGGGTTAATGTTACCAATAGCAATTGAAAATGCGGATGGTGCGCCTTGTCGAGTTTTGGTCAAAAATCTTTAAGGGGTTAGATTATGTCTAAAAAAATTTATTTTGGCACTAATTTAAAAATGTATAAAGGTAATAACGATACGATTGACTATTTATCACAACTATCTCAAGTCAAGCAGCAACTTGAATCAGAATATGCTATTGAGTTATTTGTTATCCCATCTTATGTTGCATTAAAAGATGCTGTCATGACTGTCGCCAATCATTCGGACAAGCATAAAATTATGATTGGTGCTCAAAATATGAATCCTCATGATAAAGGGCAATTTACAGGCGAAATTTCCCCAATAATGTTAAAGGAGCTAGGTGTTCAATTAGTCATGATTGGACATTCTGAGCGACGCCACATTTTTAATGAAACGGATCAGGAAGAAAATGAGAAAGTCGTCGCAGCGTTAAAGCATGGTTTTAAGACATTGTTATGTATTGGAGAAACTCTAGCGCAAAAAAACACTGACACCGCCGATGAAGTGCTGAGAACACAATTAAAAGTTGGTTTACAATCTGTGCCGAGTAAAGCTTTAGAAAATTTATGGATTGCTTATGAACCAGTTTGGGCAATCGGTGAAAACGGCATACCTGCTACATCAGAATATGCAAATGAGAAACATGGTGTCATTAAGCAATGCCTGTTTGAGCTGTTTGGTGAAGCAAGTCAAAAAATACCTGTTTTATATGGTGGCAGTGTTAATTTAGAAAATACTAAGGAGTTAATCATTCAACCTAATATTGATGGATTATTTGTGGGACGTAGTGCTTGGGATGCCCAAAATTTCCACCTATTAATCAACAGCGCATTAAACACCTTATCAAATAAAAACATTAGCAACGCATTTACGGATATTGCGAGCCAATTAATAAAACAACTCGGTGGTTCCACAAATATCAGTGCACTAAGCCATTGTGCTAGCCGCATACGTGTCATCATTAATAATGAAAGTCATATAAATAAACCTGCTATTGAAAAAATAAATGGCGTAAATGGATTATTTTCCATCGCAAATCAATACCAAATCATTGTTGGACCTAAATCAGTAGAAAACATTTATTGTGAAATGAAAAGACTACTCTAGCATCTAATCTATACTTATTAAATGAGGAAAACTATGACCACACAACTTGATTCTCTACGTAATATGACGGTTGTTGTTGCCGATACTGGTGATATCGAAGCAATCAAAACATATCAACCAGAAGATGCCACAACTAATCCATCTTTAATTTTAAGTGCTTCCGCACTGCCACAATATGCCCCTTTAATTGATGAAGCGATTGCCTATGCAAAAGCAAAAAGTGACTGCCCAGAACAACAATTAATCGATGCAGAAGATAAATTAGCCGTGAATATTGGTTTAGAAATCTTAAAAATTGTACCGGGA